>DFQW01000083.1 GCA_002377985.1 Halieaceae bacterium UBA3479
CCGCGGTAAATGGCCAAGCCCGATGGGCCAATACTCGGCACCCAGTAGATCAGAGGTTGCTCCATACCTTCCGCTTCGGTGAACGGAGAGATCACGGCTCCGCTGTAGTCGACGCCGTAGGTGATCGCCGGCCAGCCATAATTTTGTCCCGCAACGATGTGATTGAGCTCGTCCCCCCCTTTGGGGCCGTGCTCGAGCATAAGGATCCTGTCGGTGGCGGGGTCATACGCCAGCCCCTGCGGGTTGCGGTGACCGTAACTGTAGACGCGCGGCGCCTTATCGGGGAATGGGTTGTCGGCAGGCACGGATCCATCGGTATGGATACGCAGCAATTTGCCTAATTCCCACTCGATGTCCTGCGCTTTTTCGCGATACTTAAAACCCTCGCCCACACTGAGCAGTAGCGTGCCGTCGGGTAAAAAAGCCATTTTGCCGCCGTAATGCGCTGGCCCTTGCTTGTCGGGCGAGACCTCTAGCACTGTTGAGACCTGCTGCAGTGTGCTGCCCTCAAGCACACCGCGGACGATAGTGGTCCGATTGGCGTCCTTATCACCACCGGCAAAGCTCAGATACACGGTCTGATTCTGGCTGAAAAGCGGATCGGGCAGGACTTCGAGTAATCCGCCCTGATTGGCAAAGTACACCTCAGGTGTCCCCGCGACGGGGGAGAGTTTGCCATCGGCATCTATCAGAATGAGTTGCCCTGTTTTCTCGGTAACAAGAAAACGACCCTGGTCTATTGAAGCGATCGACCAGGGCTTATCGAGCCCAGAAGCGAGCTTTGTGACCTCGTAGGCATGTGTTGTAAAAGTCAGTGCGCTCCATGCCGTTACCAGCAGGATTTGCAGGGGTCGGGTGACAGAATGACGCATGATAGTTTCACTTTTTTTGGACTGAACAGATTACGCGAGCGTAGCATGGGTGGATCCCGAGACACGTGTGTTTTGTCGGGACAACCAAACTGGGCGATCGGGATTGAGGACACAATGATCAGAACTATGAGTGGCTACGGCGCAGGAATACTGGTGGCGTTCCTAACGGGTTCGATTTTGGGCACCCAGGTCGTTTTGGCATCGGTTCAATCGATGGGGCTAGAGGTGAGCTGGCCGGCCAGAATTGAAGCGACGCGCGCCGATTTACTGGGTCTGACTGCCACCCTGCTGCCGGTTATGGCACTTGCCCTTGTGGTCGGATGGGGTCTGTACGACGTCATTATGACGCGCATGCGCAGGGTCCCTGGACCCCACGGGTACGCCCTGATCGGCGCCATGTGTATATTTGCTTTGCACCCCATATTGGGAGCTATCTTGGATGTCGATGTCTTCGCTGCAACGAGATCTTGGTTTGGCCTGCTGACTCAGGCGATAGCAGGCGCGTTTGGGGGTTGGTGCTGTGGGCGCGTCAGGATTTGGGCGACCGAGCACAGAAAGCCGGAGACCATTTAACCAGAATCGCTCACGCAACCAAGGCGGTGATATTGGTTTGTCTGAGAGCCCCGTCGGCTTGCAAGAGGGGCTATGAGCTGGGGGCAACATGATTCCGCGGCAAGTTATATTTTTTGCGTTGGCTTTTGCGCTGGTGGCGGGTGCCATTACCGCACTGGTGACTTTTTTGTTGTTTTAGTGTGCCACCGCGACCGACGTGCGTGTTGCGCCTCCAAGCAGAACGTGCCCTCGCGCTGAGGCAGAGCGATGGGTCTGCAGCTCTGTGGGCGATCGACGTTACGGCTGCCGCCGCTTGCGGGCGATACCGCGGATAGACTGCCCGGTCACTCAGTGATCAGAAATCGAACCGAAAGCCAACAAGGGGGCCGTGCTGCTTCATATCGAATTTAAATCGATCGGCCCCGTCGCCGTCATCGTAATCAAAGTCCAGATAACGATAGCCCAGAGAGAGGCTAGACCAATCGTTGAAGCGGTAAAACATAGCGCCACTCAGTATCACAACGAGATCTGAACCAACGCCGAAGCCACCCACTTGTACCGAACCCGCGAATTCCCATCCAGCGCCTACCGGGGTTTCAAACACTGCGCCTACCACGGGATCTACCCAGTCCTCGCTAACATTGGCCATGCGGGTAGTTTGTGGACCCGTCAGCGCGACTTCGGTCGACAGGTCAGCGTACATCGCACCGCCCATTAATCGCAGCGAATCGTTGAGGCGCCAGGTGGCGGAGGCAATAGCCAGAGTCTGTTCCAACTCCAGTTCCCCCGACAACACCCCACGCGATCCCTCTGCGTCCATTTTTAGGTCCATGTAAACCACATCGACCAGCATGCCCCAGCGCTCGCCTTCACCGCGATACATCCCCAGAAACCCTTTGTCGATGGCATCAAAGACGTCGCTCATCCCCATATCAACCTCGGTTTGCAGGTCGCCAACGCCGGTTGTGCCATCGAGCGTAGGGCCAAGGAGGTAGACCAGGCCCTGGTTAGCCCAACCCGACCCGGATTGCGCCGTGGCGATGGAGGGGGTGAGGGCGAGTGCGACGAAGGCTACCAGTAATCTGACCGACAGCCACTGAGTTACCAGAGGATGGTTGTTACACATGATGTCTCGGCTCGGGTGGGAGAATTAAAGCGTAAAGTTACGGCACATCGTTCGCGGCAAAAAGTGCACAAGGTGACAGCGGTGCTGTTTGATTTTCTCCGACATTAAATAATTTCGTTCACGCGCAGCGAAGGTCACTGCTCTATTGATGCAGAAAAGCGCGGGTATCTCTGGCGCGGTAAAAAATTGAGACCAATCCGCTTGGCAATTCATCCATGGTTACTTGCGATTCATTCAGGGTCAATC
>DFQW01000033.1:0-4449 GCA_002377985.1 Halieaceae bacterium UBA3479
GATGGTTTCCGCAACTACATGGCCGACCTCGGTTTCATGAGTCCAGCCCAGGCGCTGATCGACAAGGCGGATCTGCTTAATCTCACCGTGTCAGAGATGACTGCGCTACTGGGCGGTATGCGGGCGATGAATGCCAATGCGGCTGGGAGTGATCACGGTGTGCTCACGGATCGACCGGGCGTATTGAGCAACGATTTCTTCGTCAACCTGCTTGATATGAATACCGCGTGGGCACCCTCCGGTCAGCCCTATGTATTTGAGGGGCGTGATCGCCAGAGCGGCGAGCTGAAGTGGACTGCCACCGAGTTCGATTTGGTATTTGGTTCGAATTCCGAGTTACGGGCTGTGGTTGAGTTCTATGCCTTTGACGAAAGCCGTCAGCGCTTTGTCAAAGATTTTGCCAGTGCCTGGACCAAGGTGATGGATGCAGATCGGTTTGATATCGATGGATCTGGCGCGGTCGTGGTGAGTGTGTCTCAGTAGGCACTTTTGGAATAAAAAAAGCCCCGCCAGTGCGGGGCTTTTTTTTGGTGACTTAGGCCGGATCTAAAATCCCCGGCAATGGACTTTATTCACGCGGCGCAATGCTTATTGACGCGTGATCTCGGTGGTGAGGTGGACGGTCGCAGTCAGCGAATTGGTGATCAGGCAACTGTCCTCGGCCTTTTTGAGCACCCTCAGCACCTTTTCTTCTTCCATGTCATCGGGAACGCTGATGCGGACAGTAAGATGAATTTCGGTAAATTGGGGAGTGCGATCAACCCGCTCCAATTTCCCTGTTGCGTCGCAATCCAGTGCATGCCACACGACTCGCGAAGGTGCGGCGATAGCGCGAAAAGTCAGCACAAAACAGTCAGCCACAGCCGCAATGAGCAGTGCTTCCGGAGACCATTGATCGCCGGGTCCACCAAATTCTTTCGGCACATCTGTTGTGAGATCCGTGAGCCCTTGGCTGGCAATACGGACCTGTGACTGGTCAGCATTGGCAGTTGCAACACAGCGGTAGTGATGGGGGAAGTCTTGCATAAGCAGCTCGGTGTTATCGAAAGCGGGCGCAAGGATAGCGGCTCTTTTCTGCAGATGCCACAGTGATTCGCTTCGGGGGTCCGTTGCGATACTGATCAGCATGTGATTAGGCAGATGGGCGCAGTTCAGGGCTTGATCGCAGGGGTGCTGACGGATCAGTCAGTGACCAAGCTGGTGAACTCAGGTGTAATGCGTCATCAAAGGGGAGGGGAATAGAGCCACTTTGGCATCCACCTCGTTGCTTGATGATCTTGAGCTGTCGATAGCCTTCCATTTGCACCCTCAGGCTCGCCGGTGAGGGTTGTGATAAGGCTTCCGTAGAGCGGAAGAGTACCGCCAGCGTGCCATGACTGGCGGCTGCAAGCTGAATTTTTCGCAGTTCTGCATAGCGATAGTCTGTGGCGCCAAGCCAAACAAAGACCACGCCGCAGGTCTTACTACGCAGTGCCTGTTCTGTCGACCAGAGCAGCTCTTCGCGGTCCCGTGGATGTACCAACATGATTTCCTGCAGATCGATTCCTTCTCCCGCAAGGAGTGGCGCATAGGGCGTGTAGGGAGGATCAATAAATACCTGCCAGCGCCCCAGGCCCGATTGTTTTTTCATGATGGGCATGAAAATACCCATGGCATCCAATCCGCACTGCTCACTGATGACTTCAATACTCCCACCCAGTGGCCAGCCTCTGTTGTACAGTTGAGCATCCAGCGCCGCGAAACCGGTTTCAACACTTTGTAGGGCGTGTGTTTCGTTGTTTGCCGATAGCGCGTTGGCGCCCAGAAAAGCAGTATGACTTTGACCCATACCGCGCCAGGTATCGGTTCGACGAAAAATATCTTCGAGTAGATAGTTCATGATGTATTCCTGTTTCACGCTGTTGCCAATAGCGCCTGTTGCTGATGCCTATGTTGTTGAAGCAAATGAGGCGGCGCTGATATGAAAGCCAATTTACTGTATAAATAAACAGTATTTAAGCATGACGAAAAAAGCAAGAGGAGATTTTTCTGACCGTCGCGAAAAGCGACAGGTGCATCGTTCTGCCCTTGCGGATCAACGTTTTCGCCGCTATTACCCGGCCAGCTGGTTTTCCAGCTTGGGCGCCTGGCTGCTGCGATTTCTCCTCGGTTGGAGTGCCTGGGAGCTGACACAATCGGCAACCTGGGTGGGCATTGTTGGCGCGCTCATGTTGGCACCGGCGCTACTGCTCTCGCCCTGGTTTGGCATATTTTCAGACCGTATCAACCCCTTACGGGGTTTACAGTTATCGATGATGCTCCACGGCGCAATTGCGCTAGTGGGTGCGCTGACGACCTATTGGGGTCTTTACGATCGCGCCGCGCTGGCACTCTTGGCCGCAACCCTGGGTGTCGCTACTTCACTGCATTCACCCATGCGACTGGCGCTGGTGCCTCTGTTGGTTGTTCGGGAAGCCTTGCCCAGCGCCGTCGGTTATTCGGCGATGTCATTCAACATTGCCCGCATGATCGGCCCTGCCGTGGGTGCCGCGCTGGTTGCACAGGTGAGTACAGTAGCCGCCTGGCTGACGGCAATGATTTTGTTTTCAGTGTCCTTTTGGCGGTTGTCGCGGCTCACGGTTGAGCCGGACCGCCCGGTGGCGGCGCCCAGCTCCTACACGAGCCAATTTATCGAAGCAGCGCGACATCTGATTCAGCGGGCAGACCTCAGATTACTCCTGGCGTTGACCGCGTTGAATGGTTTGCTCGGGCGCACCCTCATCGAATTGTTACCGGCGCTGTCGGGCCAAATTCTCAGTGGCGGATCATCCGAATTGGCGATATTGGTCGCCATGGCGGGACTAGGCTCGGTATTGGGCGGGCTCCTGGTTAGTCGCCAAACGGCTGACCTTGGGCGCTTGCTGCGACTGGTATGTCTGGCCATTGCAATATCGGGTGTGACCCTCGTGATGCTGCGTGCCTTATCCGGTGTGGTGGCCCTGAGTCTCTGGGTGTCCTGCTTGAGTGTGGTCACAACCGTGGCAGGCACGGGCTGTCAAACGCTGATACAGCTCAACACGTTGCCCCATTTTCGGGGGCGGGTAATGAGTGTATGGACCATGCTCGCCATGGGGGCACCTGCGCTGGGTGCGGCGGCTCTCGGGGTGGGTGTTGACGGGTTTGGATTTGACTGGGTATCCACGGTAGCTGGGATAGTGGGTTTATGCCTGATCGGGAGTTTTTACGCCCGTCGCGCCGTCGTATTGGCGACCGATACCCCCTGAGCCATCACAACCACCAGCCGCTCCAGCGTGTCCCAGGCGATACCGGGCAGGAATCCCTTGCTTGCGCCATCGGTTTGAAAGCAGAGCGCTTGCAGTTGTGCAAGATCGCGCCCGGTCAGTCGATTGAGCGCTTTTTGCACGAGAGGCTGGCGATTTCGCCACACGCCCCGCTGATTCAGTGCACTCAGGGTAGAGGCGCCAGCGGTGATATCCCGCTTGAGATCGGCCAATAGGCGCACTTCCCTGGCCAGCGCCCAGAGTAAAACCGGTGGCTGCACCGCTTCTGCCCTCAATCCCCTGAGGGTTCTGACAGCGCCGCGGGCGTCGCCCGATAGGGCCACATCGACCAGCCTAAAAGCATCATAACGCGCGTTGTCGGAGACGGTATCCGTGACCATCGGTGCCGTAATCGGGGTGTCTCCATGAAGCAGTTTTAGCTTTTCCACTTCTTGCGCGGCTGCCAGTAAATTACCTTCGAGCCGCTCGGCAAGGAGCGCTATTGCCTCTTTATCCACCTGCATACCCGCACGGCTCATGCGCTCGTGAAGCCATGCTGGGAGTTCAGTGGCAGTCACGGGCCAAGCCGTTACGATCGCCCCGGTACGATCCAATGCCGTATACCACTTGCTTTTTTGTGAGGCTTTATCAATTCGCCCACTCAGAATCAGCAGGATATCGTCGGAGCCGGCTTCAAGATATTCCAGCAGCGCTTTGCTGCCTTCTGTTCCCGGTTTGCCCGAAGGGAGCTGGATTTCTATGAGCCTCCGCTCGGCGAACAGTGAAAGTGAGCCCGCCGCGTGGCCCAATTCCATCCAATCATCTTTTTGCGCGATAGCAATACATTGCCGCTCGGTACAGCCTGCCTCTCTGGCGGCATGACGAATCGCATCGGCGCATTCCTGCACAATCAACGGCTCGTCACCCGTTATGAGATAACTTGAAGCAAGGGTCTGGGTCAGGTGCTGTGCGAGTTGAGCGGGCTTCAGCTGCATTATCGATTGAGGCCGCGACTCACGCGTCGGACAACCTGACCGGCCAGATCGCGTCGCATTTCCTCTCGCAATAAACGCATCTCTTCTGTCTTGCCTACCACATTGCGGGGATCGTTCAACATTTGTTGACTGACAGTTGCGGTGCCTTCCAGTGGCAGCGCATCCTCCTGTTGCAGCACAAAATCGACGGAGAG
>DFQW01000033.1:4793-28162 GCA_002377985.1 Halieaceae bacterium UBA3479
AACTGCTCCTCCCGCAAAGTGAGCCGAGTGGGTGTTTCGAGGTCCTCAGTCAGCGTGATCTTCATACTGGCGAGCTCGCGCGCGACCTCACGCGCCAGTTCCCCGCGCGGATCGGTGCTGATCAAGCGGAGCGATAATCCTTCCCATTCTGCACTGCCTTCTTGAGCGGTGCCTTTGAGTTGGAAACCGCAGCCAGTGAGCGATATCAGCGCTATAAGCAGCGCCATTAATGCCCCATATCGAGTGCGGCGATGTGTGGGAGTTGATGTCATTGGGCGACAATATTGACCAGTTTCTGGGGAATCACAATGACCTTTCTTATCGTCACGTCTTGCAGGAAGCGCTGCACATTGGCGTTGGCTTTTGCCAAGGCTTCAATCTCGTCGTTATCGGCGGTAGCTGGCACCTGAATTTTCCCACGCACCTTACCATTAACCTGTACCACGACTTCAAACGCCTCGCGACTCAGTGCGGTTTCGTCGACCAAGGGCCAAGCGCTCTCGACGAAGTCACTGCCGGTAAGGCTACGCCAAAGCGATTCACTCAGGTGAGGCGTGATTGGCCACAGCATTCTCAATACCGCGTGCAGCCCCTCGCTCACCGCGGCGCGATCAAGCAATTCCAGAGAGGGATGTCGCGATAGCTCATTGCAGAGTTCCATGATCGCAGCAACGGCGGTATTGAATGTCTGTCTTCGACCATAGTCATCGGTGACTTTGCTGATGGTTTCATGGGTCTTTCGCCGCAGCAGCTTTTGCGCATCGTTCCACTGGGGTGCCGGTGGGATCTCTGCAGCGCCCTCAAATTCATGGACCAGACGCCACAGCCTTTTGATAAATCGATGTGCGCCTTCGACTCCTGAATCTGACCACTCAAGGGATTGTTCGGGGGGCGCCGCAAACATACTGAATAGTCTTACCGTGTCAGCGCCGTAGCGATCGATCAGCGCTTGGGGGTCCACAGTGTTTCCCCGCGACTTTGACATTTTGGCGCCATCTTTGAGCACCATGCCCTGCGTCAGCAGTCTTTTAAAGGGCTCATCACTGGAGACCAGGCCGGCATCGCGCATTAACTTGTGAAAAAACCGTGCGTAAAGGAGATGCAGAATCGCGTGCTCGATGCCGCCGACGTATTGGTCTACCTCGAGCCAATGGTTCGCCTCCTGATCCAGCATGGCCTCTGTGTTGTTGGCGCTGGCGTAGCGGGCGTAGTACCAGGAGGATTCCATGAAGGTATCAAAAGTGTCGGTTTCCCGCGTTGCAGGCGCCTCGCAAGTTGGGCAGGTCGTCTCATAAAAAGAGGGCATGTCTTTGATGGGAGAGCCGACACCCTGGAATGCGACCTCGGTGGGCAGGATCACGGGCAGCTGTTCGTCCGGGACAGGGACCGCGCCACAGGACGCGCAGTTGATGACCGGAATAGGCGCTCCCCAGTAGCGTTGACGAGACACGCCCCAATCTCGCAGGCGAAAATTGACGGCACGACAGCCAAGACCCTTCGACTCGAGCTCCCCGACAATGGCATCAAATGCGGCGTCGAAATCGAGGCCATCAAACTGAGCTGACTGCATGAGCGGGCCGCGCTGCAGGTAAGCGCCGGTCGCGATGTCCGCCGGCGTCTCCGGCGCGTCAGATACCACTTGCACAATCGGCAGCGCATACTTGCTGGCGAATTCCCAATCTCGTTGATCATGAGCGGGAACCGACATGACGGCGCCGGAGCCATAACCCATCAGCACAAAGTTGGCGACCCAGATTGGCAGCGCTTCGTCCGTGAGTGGGTGTCGCGCCCGCAGGCCGGTGTCCATCCCCAGTTTTTCCATCGTTGCCATATCGGCTTCTGCCACGGTGCTGGCACTGATTTGCCGGCAGAAGGCATCAAGTTCGGGATTTTCAGCTGCAGCGGCCAGCACGAGGGGGTGTTGAGGTGCCAAGGCAAGGTAGGTAGCGCCCATCAGGGTGTCGGGACGGGTGGTATAGACCTCGATGTGTGTGTCATCAAAGGGAAATCGGACCGTGGCGCCTTCCGATCGCCCGATCCAGTTGCGCTGCATGGTACGTACCTGTTCCGGCCAGTCGGTCAGGGTGTCGAGATCGTCCAGTAGCTCCTGCGCGTAATCCGTGATTTTGATGAACCATTGGTTTATTGCTTTTCGTTCCACCGGGGTATCGCAGCGCCAGCATTTACCGTCCACCACCTGCTCATTAGCCAGCACGGTTTGATCTGTCTCACACCAATTAACGTCTGCCTCTTTTTTATAGGCCAGACCTTTATTCATCAGGCGAGTAAAAAACCATTGCTCCCACCGATAGTACTCAGGGGTGCAGGTCGCCAGCTCACGATTCCAGTCATAGGCAAATCCCAGGCGCGCCAACTGCTGTCGCATGTCGGCAATATTGTTGAGTGTCCACTCAGAGGGTGGCACCTTGTTTTGGATGGCGGCATTTTCGGCTGGCAGCCCAAAGGCATCCCAGCCCATCGGCTGTAGGACATTTTTCCCGAGCATCCGCTGATAGCGCGCGATGACATCGGCAATGGTGTAGTTGCGAACATGCCCCATGTGCAGCTTTCCACTGGGGTAGGGAAACATGGCGAGACAGTAGAATTTTTCGCGCGTATCGTCCGGATATACGGCGAATCGATTACTTTCGGCCCACTCGTTCTGGAGTGTCTGCTCAAGCGCCTGCGGTTGGTATTCCTGACTCATTTAACTCTGGGTCCTTCGGTATGTTGCCCCCCAAGCGGGCAGGCTGTTTCCCATTTTGTCGCCGGTTACCGAGAGGCGGTGGCGGCGGGCGGGAGTGTAGCAGTATTAGAGCCGGTCCCGGCCCAACACCAGACCAATCAACGAGAATACCCACACCGGGAGGCTGCCAGTAAGGGCGAACGGTGTCTCTCCCTTTCTGGGTTGAATGTCACCCGAGACCACGGCCTGAGAGAATTGTGGGGTCGAGGCTACGACCTTGCCTTGCCAGTCGATAATGGCCGACACGCCATCATTGGTGCTTCGGATCAGCCCCTTCCCCAGCTCGGCCGCCCGGAAGCGGGCCATCTGAAAGTGCTGCCAAGGCCCCGCGCTGTCGCCGAACCACGTGTCATTGCTGATGGTCACCAATAGATCAGCTGCACGACTTTGCTGTCGTACAAAATCGGGATAGACCACCTCGTAACAAATGAAGGGCGCCACCGAAATAGTGTCAGCCAACAGCACACCTTGGTCACTGGGCCCCGCAATAAATTGCGACATGGGCAGGTCAAAAAATGCGATCGCCCCTCTCAGCAAGTGCTCCATCGGCACATATTCACCGAAAGGCACCAGTTTTTGCTTGTGGTAGGTGCCCTGACCCATGCCCAGCGCGGTAACACTGTTGAAACGGCCCGTCGCGTCGCGCGTCGGGATGCCTGTAATGACCGTTTTCCCGGCAGCCTCGGCCGATGCATGTACCCACTGCAGGGTGGACTGGAGTTGGTCGCGGTAGCCCGGCAGTGCAGATTCGGGCCACAAGATGAGGTCGTTCTCTGCATAGAGTTGCGCGGAGAGCGCACTGAACTCCTGAAGGATTCGTGGTCGCTGGCGAGGATCCCATTTCTGCATCAGGGGGATGTTGGGTTGCACCGCTGCAACGCGGATGGGTTCCCCCGTAGGCTGCGTCCACATGGTGTGCTGCGAGTAGAGACCTGCGACCAATATCAGTGCAGTCACCGCGCTTCCAGCAAACCAAAAGCGGATATTACTTCGGTTGGACAACGCCTCGGCGCCGAGGCAACCCAGTCCCACCAACAACCACGAGCAACCGTATACACCGAGGAGGGGTATCCAGCCGCTCAGGGGTGAGTCCAGCACGCCGTATCCCGCGAAAACCCATGGGAAGCCGGTGAGTAGAACGGTTCGTAGCGCCTCAAATAGCACCCACAGCGACGTGAATTGGATGATCCGCCAAGCAGGTTCAGTACCCGAAAACCTCTGGTAAAGAAGGGCTTGTAAAGAAAATAGCAATGCCAGTCCGCCACAGAACAGAACAGTCAGCAGGATCGAAAGCCATGCCGGCGTTGGGCCATAAACGTGGATACTGACATAGATCCAGGAGACGCCGGCGCCGAAAAATCCTATCCCGTAGGCCAACCCAGAACGCCACGCAGCGCTGGGGGTAGGGTGATTCAAAACGAGGTACAGCATGCCAGCGCTGACGGGGATGGCGGGCCAAAAATCAAAGGGAGATAACCCCAAGGGGAAAATCAGGCCGGCAAAAATGGCCAGGCCTATTGTCCTCATGTCAGCGCGCATTACTCCGCCGGGTCAGCGTCGGGCGCGGGTTTGACGGCCAGGCTGTTCAGGCGGCGTTCGTCAGCATCGATCACGGTGAATTCAAAGCGATCCAATCTAATGGTCTGGTTTGCGCTGGGGAGCCTGCCAAAAGCGTTGATCACGAGGCCGCCAATCGTATCGAATTCCTCGTCGCTAAAACGCGTATCGAAGTGCTCGTTGAAATCCTCAATAGGGGTAAGTGCCTCAACAAGGTGTTCATTGTTGTCACCTTTTTTAATGTATTGCTCTTCCTCGATATCGGTTTCGTCCTCAATTTCACCGACAATTTCCTCAAGCACATCCTCAATGGTGATGAGTCCTGCAATGCCGCCGTATTCGTCAATAACGATCGCCATATGGTTGCGGTTCTGGCGAAACTCCCGCAACAGCACGTTGAGCCGCTTGCTCTCGGGTACCGCGGTAAAAGGGCGCATCAGACTGCGAATGGGCGGAGCTTCCCCGTCATGCTGGATCAGCGGTAACAAGTCCTTGGCGAGAAGGATGCCTATGACATCGTCAATACCATCACCGATCACCGGATATCGTGAGTGGCCGGCCGCGACAATCTGAGCCAGTACCTCGGGCAATCCTTTGTCAGAATCAATCACGACCATCTGCGCCCGCGGAATCATGATATCCCGCACCTGCATGTCGCTGACCAACAGAGCGCCTTGCATGATCTTTCGGGCATCCTCGTCAATAATTTCGTGTTCCTCGGCGAGTGATAGAACGCCTGCGAGGTCAGATTTGGTCTGGGGTTCACCGCTAATAAAGTGAGTGAGTCGATCGATCCAGGATCGTTCTTCTCCATCGGATTTTCGTTCGTCGTTCACGGTTGGGCCCCCTCCAAGGGCTCGGTTAACACATAGGGATTGGAAAAGCAGAAGCGCTCCAGGAGCTTGATTTCCAGCGCTTCCATAGTCTCGGCGTCGGCGGGCGTCTGGTGATCATGGCCCAACAAATGCAACACACCATGAATGATCATGTGGGCCCAATGAGCCTCCTCGCTTTTGTGATAAAGCTTGGCTTCCTGTAGCACTACCGGTGCGCATATAACGAGGTCTCCCAGTAACCCCGAAGGGCTTCCGGGCGGGAGCTCGGCGGGGAAAGACAAGACATTTGTCGCCTGCGTTTTTGCGCGATAGATTTCGTTGAAGCGGGCCGCCTCCTCTACATCGGTTATCCGGATGCAGATCTCCGGAGGTTCACTTCTGGTCGCGGTTACTGTTGCAAGGGTTGCTGTGATCCATGCCCGGATACTTTTATCAGCAGGTGTTGGCGCGCGAGTGGTGCGGTCTATAGTCACCAAAGGGGTCACGTCGGACCCTCCCTCGAGACGGTTTGACTCAGTTTTTCGTGGGCTTCGTAAGCGCTGACCACTCGCTGCACCACGGGGTGGCGCACGACGTCTTTGTTGCCAAATTCGGTAAATGTAATGCCCGCGACCCCATCGAGTACTTCTCTGGCGTGGGTCAGTCCACTTTGAGTGGCCTTCGGTAGATCGATTTGGCTGGTATCCCCTGTAATCACTGCGGTCGATCCAAAACCAATTCTTGTCAGGAACATTTTCATTTGTTCCCGGGTCGTATTTTGAGCCTCATCGAGAATGACAAACGCGTGATTAAGTGTTCTGCCCCGCATAAACGCCAAAGGTGCTACCTCAATGACGTGTCGCTCGATGTACTTGTTGACGGTTTCAAACCCCAGCATTTCGTAGAGTGCGTCGTAAAGTGGCCTCAGGTAGGGGTCGACTTTCTGCGAGAGATCGCCGGGCAGAAAGCCCAGGCGCTCGCCAGCCTCCACAGCAGGACGAACCAGTAGAATTCGTTTGACCTGCTCCTCAAGCAGTGCGCGGACGGCACAGGCGACCGCCAGATAAGTTTTGCCCGTCCCCGCTGGACCGATCCCAAAATTGATGTCGTGATGTGCAATCGCGCGGACGTAGCTTTTTTGGTTCACGCCGCGAGGCGTCACCGAGAGGCGCTTGGTGCGAATGACGGCGGAGAATTCATGTTGGCTCTGATTCTCGCGGGATTTCACCAGATACTCGAGGTCAGATTCTTGCAAGCGAAGGTGAATGGTCTCGGGGCTCAGTTGCAAGCCGTTTCCGACTTCAGAGTACAGAGCGCTGAGTAGTGAAGCGGCCATTTCGCATCTCAGCGGCGTGCCGTAGAGTTCGAAAATATTGCTGCGGTTACGTATCGTGATGTCGAGCCGCTTTTCAATCTGCCGCAAATGCCCGTCCAACTGTCCGCAGAGGACCGCCAGATTTCTTGCGTCATTGGGTTCGAGAGAAAGAACGAGTTGCGAGGCTACTCCCGACGGGGTGGCCTCGGGCGCCGATTGGTCTGTGTTCAACGGTTTTCACGCCGCCTCTTTCACTCTGGGCTAGAAAAGATACTCGCCTCACGGCCTGAGTCAACCACTGGTGGCCATATTTGCAGTTATTCAGGCAGTCTGCCTAATAGAGAATTGCTGTAGGCGGCAGTGATATCGACATCCACAAATTGGCCAATAAGCTCAGTTTGGGTGCAGGCGAAGTTAACTACCCGATTATTTTCCGTGCGGCCAGAGAGTTGGCCCGGGTCTTTTTTTGCAAAGCCCGCCACCAAAATACGCTGGCGGGTTCCCACCATACGCGCTGAAATTTGCTGTGCTTGCTGTGCAATGCGGCCCTGAAGAATATGGAGACGTTCTTTTTTTACCGACTCGGGCGTGTCGTCATTGAGATCGGCAGCTGGGGTGCCCGGGCGTGCACTGTAGATGAAGCTGAAAGAGGTATCGAAACCAATTTCCTCGATCAGCCTCATCGTGGCGGCAAAATCGTCCTCTGTCTCGCCGGGAAAACCGATGATGAAGTCGGATGACAGCGAGATATTTGGCCTGAGTCGTCTCAGCGCTCGAATCGTCGCTTTGTACTCCAGCGTGGTGTGGCCGCGCTTCATCGCCATTAAAATACGATCAGAGCCACTCTGCACGGGGAGGTGCAGGTGATCGACCAGAGCAGGGATTTCTCCATAACAAGCAACGATTGCTTCTGAGAACTCCACCGGGTGCGAGGTGGTGTATCGAATCCGGTCAATACCGGGAACCAGGTTCACTAGGTGAAGCAACTCGGCGAAGTCCACTGCCTCATTCAGGTGGTTGCGTCCCCGGTAGGCGTTGACATTTTGCCCGAGCAAATTGACTTCCTTGACGCCTCGATCTGCAAGACCCGCTATTTCCGCGATCACGTCATCGACCGGCCGCGAAACTTCCTCGCCGCGTGTGTAGGGTACAACGCAGAAGGTGCAGTACTTGCTGCAGCCCTCCATGATAGAAACAAAGGCAGAGGGGCCATCCACACTGGGTTCGGGTAGGCGATCAAATTTTTCAATTTCGGGGAAGCTGACGTCAACGACCACAGGTTGTCCCTGACGGCGATGTTCGATCATTTCGGGTAGACGATGGAGGGTCTGCGGCCCAAAGATAAGATCTACGAAGGGTGCACGCTTTCCTATTTCGGCGCCTTCCTGGCTGGCGACACAGCCCCCCACGCCAATAATGACATCGGGATTCTTCTGCTTGAGTCGCTTCCAGCGCCCCAGCTGATGGAATACCTTCTCCTGGGCTTTCTCCCGGATGGAGCAAGTATTCAGCAAGAGCACGTCTGCATCATCCGGCGACGTCGTTATCACCAGCCCATGGCTCTCGCCCAGTAGATCTGCCATGCGCGCAGAGTCATACTCGTTCATCTGGCATCCATGGGTCTCTACAAACAGCTTTTTACGGTTGGCGTCAGTCATGCGTTGCTTTCCGCACATGCTTGGTCACTGTGGCCGCGGAGTATAGCGCCTCGGCTCCAAAAAGCCCGCGTTGTGCTGGAGCTTTCGCTGGAAAGTGTTACCATTCCGCCCCTTTTTGCCGCCCCACCTCGGTTTGCCGGGAGCCAACATGCCTTCTCAGCCCATCTATAAAGTGATCTTCCATAATGGAGGGCAGGTCTATGAGGTGTTTGCCAGACAAATCTACCAAAGCGATATGTGGGGTTTTATCGAGGTAGAGGAGTTGGTGTTTGGGGAGCGCTCGCAGATCCTCGTTGATCCGGGAGAGGAGAAGCTTAAAAACGAGTTTTCGGGCGTTAAGAGAAGCTACATACCCTTGCAGGCCATCATCCGTATTGATGAGGTCGAAAAAGAGGGGTCTGCGCGCATTTCCGACGCCAGTACCGCCAAAATCGCTACTTTTCCCATGTCCCCACAACCAATTATGCCCTCCAGGGGAGACGAGTAGGGCACCTTCCTCGCGCGCCTTGCGTAGTAGCAGCCAGGGCGCTTTTGATACAAGTGCTGCGCCACCCTTTTTCCCTTTCGGTCCGCAGAAAACCCTTGGCTCGCGGGCCCTGATATGGGTGCGGGGGCCTTGAAAAATCGCTTGCAGTCCCTCAGATAGAGATTATCGGCTGAGTTAGCGACCGGTGGCGCGAGGAAGGCGAGTGGATCAAGAAGAACAGAATCAACGAGACGGCGACGTGCTCCCTCCTGAAACTGCGCTAGAGGGAGAGTATGACGCCGCTGCACCCGTGCTGGCGGATGAGGTGTTACCCGACACACTCGTACTGTTGCCACTGCCGGGCCGTCCCTTCTTTCCTGGCCAGGTGCAACCCGTTTCATTCAACCCTGACAACTGGCAAGCGACCCTGGATGCTATCGCGCAACAGGGTTCCAGACTCTTGGGCCTCGCTTTTGTCGACAAGCCCGATCCCGGTTCAGTTACACCCGATGAATTCCCTGAAACGGGATGTGTGGTCAGATTGCATCGGCCGCCAGGGCTGTCTGACCACGCAGGGCAATTTCTGGCTCAGGGTCTGCGTCGATTTCGTATTGTCCGGTGGCTGAGTAAAACCAGCCCACTCATCGCGCAAGTTGAGTATCCCCGCTCCCAAGGCGATCGTGACAGCGATGAAATCAAGGCCTATGCCATGGCAGTTATTGCTGCGATCAAAGAGTTACTGCCGCTGAATCCGCTCTATAGCGAAGAACTGAAACAGCATATCGGGCAATTTAATCCTAACCACCCAGGGCTGCTGGCCGATTTTGCGGCAGCCTTGACCACCGCGAGTGGCAGCCGTTTGCAGGAGGTACTGGAGACACTGCCCCTGACGCGTCGCATGAACATCGTACTGGAGTTATTGAAGCGAGAGCGAGAGGTGGCTGAGCTGCAGGGCCAGATCACCACGCAGGTCAATGAGAAAGTTTCGGCTAATCAGAGAGAGTTCTTTCTGCGCGAGCAGATGAAGGTGATAGAGAAAGAGCTGGGCCTCTCAAAAGATGACAACACGTCTGATCTCGAGCGTTTTAAACAACGTCTCGAGAAGCTCGATCCGCCGAAAAAAGTATTGGATCGGCTTGAGGAGGAGTTCAGCAAGCTACAGGTGTTGGAGTCGGGTTCACCCGAATACGGGGTGACGCGTAATTATCTGGATTGGGCAACTTCGGTGCCCTGGGGCATACAGTCGCGAGATAATCTCGATCTTGATCACGCGCGCACTGAGCTAGACGCCCACCACGACGGACTGGAAGATGTAAAGGCCCGGATTATTGAGTTTCTTGCCGTTGGCGCCTTCAAGGGCAGCATTGATGGCTCGATTATTCTGCTGGTGGGCCCACCGGGGGTCGGTAAAACGAGTATTGGCAAGTCCATTGCGGCGGCCTTGAACAGACAATTTTTTAGATTCAGCCTTGGCGGAATGCGTGACGAGGCAGAGATCAAAGGGCATCGTCGCACCTATATTGGCGCTATGCCGGGCAAACTCGTGCAGGCTTTAAAAGAGGTCGAAGTCACCAACCCGGTCATTATGCTCGACGAGATCGATAAGATCGGCGGTTCCTTTCAGGGGGATCCGGCATCCGCGTTGCTGGAAGTGCTGGACCCCGAGCAAAACGGTGAGTTTCTTGATCACTATCTGGACTTGCGGATTGATCTGTCAAAGGTGTTATTCATTTGCACCGCTAACCAACTTGATACGATACCCGCCCCGCTGCTCGACCGGATGGAAGAGATTCGTCTGTCGGGCTACATTGCGGAAGAAAAGCTGGCGATCGCAAAAAATCACTTGTGGCCTAAATTGTTGGAGCGCCACGGTGCGCAACCCAGGCAGATTCGAATTAACGACGCGGCGTTGCGTCTGGTGATTGATGCCTACAGCCGTGAGGCGGGTGTGCGCGGTCTGGAAAAAAAGTTAGGCGCGCTGGTGCGAGCTTCCATTTTGGAGATGGTGGAGGAGGGGAGCGAGCGCATTCGGATTGGCAAGCGTGAAGTTGAAGCCATCCTCGGCCGCCCGAGGTTCAAAGCTGAGCGCACCTTGCGGGGTAGAGGGGTCGTTACGGGGCTGGCGTGGACCGCGATGGGTGGCGCAACCCTCAGTATCGAATCCTCGAAAATTCATACGTTGAATCGCGGCTTCAAACTGACGGGCCAACTTGGCGACGTGATGAAGGAAAGTGCGGAAATTGCTTATAGCTATGTGGTGGCGCATCTGCGTGAGTTTGGCTGCGAACCTGATTTTTTTGATATGTCGATGGTGCATCTCCATGTGCCCGAGGGAGCAACACCCAAAGATGGCCCCAGTGCGGGCATCACCATGGCAACCGCTTTGCTGTCTCTGGCGCGAGGCGATCGGCTGCGTCGCCCACTGGCAATGACGGGTGAGCTTACGCTGACTGGGCAGGTGCTGCCGGTTGGGGGTATTCGCGAAAAGGTCATTGCAGCCCGTCGAGCCAAAATCGACGAGGTTATTCTCCCCTTTGCCAATCGCGGCGATTACGAGGCGTTGCCCGAGTATCTTAGGGCGGGTCTGGAGGCGCACTTTGTCCGAAGCTATCGAGAGGTGTTCGATGTCGTTTTCGATGCCTCCCAGGAGCGGCGTCAGCTGCACTAATACAGTCGCTCTATGCGATGTTGAGCGCAGTCAGGATTGCGCGTCGAGGCGCGGGGAAGCCCTCTATCGTGAGCGATGCATCGTTGGGGTCGAGAAAGTCTGCCAGGGACTGGAACGTCATCCAAGCCGTGCTGCGCTGCTCCTCGGGGGTTGTGGTGGTGATATCGACGATAGAGACTTGCCGGAATCCCGCCTCCTCTAACCAGTGTTGTGCAAGGCCTGGACTGGGCAGCTGCCACACATTGCCCATGCGCGCATAGCGCCCATTGGGCTCCAGAAGCGCGCGGCTGTCGCCGTCAATCACCAGCGTTTCCAGCACTAGCTGACCCCCGGGGCGCAATTTATTTTTCAGACTGTGTAGATGGCTCAGTGGATCCCGTCGGTGATATAGCACCCCCATTGAAAACACAGTGTCAAATACGGGTAAGTCCTCAGGCATTGCCTCCAGGCTCATGGGCAAAACATATATTCCCGCCAGGCCGAGATAGCGATGAAGGGCTTTGAACTGAAGGATAAAAAGCGGCGTGGGATCGATGCCGATGACTTCCGAGGCGCCTGCCCCGAGCATTCGCCAGCAGTGGTAGCCATTGCCGCACCCTACGTCCAGTACGCGTCGCCCCCGCAAGGGCTCGATCGCTCCCTCCAGGCGGTCCCACTTCCAGTCGGACCGCCACTCGGTGTCAACATGCAGGCCAAAGAGCTCAAACGGGCCTTTGCGCCAGGGGTGCAACCCCCTAAGCGCCTGTTCCAGCAACTCGAGATCTGCGTCCCGTACCGTGCCGGTCACACCGACACGCGCGGCGTTCAGAATGTGCCTCTCTACTGTTAAGTCGGGCAACCGAGAGAGTGCCTCGCGCCAGCGGGGTATATCGCCATATCGCTCGCTGGAGAGTCCCAGATTGAGGGCGGCCGGTAATGCCTCGATCCACTGCGCCAAAGGTCCTTCGGTCCAGCGTTCCCTGAGTGCCTCCCAGTCACCGTGTAGCTCGGGAGGGAGAGTCATGCGATGGCGATGAAAGAGGCGAAGTTAAGACATTGAAACCAGACGTCGCATTGGCTGAAGCCAGCGCGTTTCAGTCGGTCAAAATGCGCCTCTCGGGTCTCGGGCAGCAACACATTTTCCAGCGCATCGCGTTTCTGCGCGATTTCGAGGTCGCTGTATCCTTGCTGTCGTTTAAAGTCGTGGTGTAACTCGATCAGATGTCGATTGAGCTCATTATCCTGAAGCGTGATTTTTTCCGAGAGAATCATGAGGTCGCCCGGCATCAATGCTTTTCTGATGCGGCCTAAAACAGCCTCCCGCTGAGCGATGGGGACGAACTGCAGCGTGTAATTCATAATGACCACACTGGCGTTTGTCAGTTGTAAGTCAGCAATATCGCCGGCCTGAAGTGTTATCAGCTTCCCTTCGGGGAGCTGGGCAAGATGATTACGCGCCGCGGAGAGCATGGCTTCGGAGTTGTCGATCCCGATCAGCTGGCAGTTTTGGCAAGCGGGCTCCTTTGCTACCGAAAGCAGTGAGGCTCCCCATGAACATCCAAGATCATAAATGTTGGTGTTTGGACGGGCATGACGTGCAGCCAATACGCCCGTCATCGCTATCACCGTTGGATAGCCAGGCACTGAGCGGCTGATCATGTCGGGGAAGACCGATGCGACCGCTTCGTTGAAAGTGAAAAGCCCGCGCTCGGGCATTGGCTCTGCATACAGCTCGTCCCGTAACTGCGTCGAAGCGTATCCAGCCACGCCGGCATCATCCCCTTTTGCCGGCGTTTCTTGGGGGAAAGTGTGGTTCGGTGGATCCTGGTCGGTCATGGCGAATATCGTTTTATTTGCGACGATCGGGAGCATAACAGGGGTTGTAGCGCGGTCTCATACTCCCGCATACTCTCGCGCTCCCGACGTGTCTAGTTTGCCAGAGATTCACATGTTTGATTCATTGCCGGTGCTTCCTCCAGACTCCATTCTTGGTTTGGCTGCTGCCTGTCGCGCAGACCCCAACCCGGACAAAGTCGACCTTACTCTCGGCGTTTATATGGATGAGACCGGTCTGTGTCCTGTTTTTGAGTCTGTGCAACAGGCGCAGCGCGAGCTGGTTAGCGACGAAAAGACCAAGGTCTATATGCCGCCGATCGGCGACGCGGCATACCTGTCCGGGATTCGCTCGTTGGTGCTGGGCGCTGACCTTGAGTCGCGCTTTGGCAACCGGGTAACCGCAGTGCAAACCCCGGGTGGCTGCGGTGCAGTGCGGCTCGGTGCCGAGGTGCTGCATGCAGCGGCGCCAGGTACGACCGTTTGGATCAGCGATCCCACCTGGCCGGTCCATATACCTTTGATGGGGTCCGTCGGTTTGCAGTTCAGGACCTACCGGTATTACTCGCCGCAGCTGAAAGGACTGGATTTCGACGCCATGTTGGCCGATTTGGAGGAGGCCGCTCCGGGTGATGTGGTGTTGCTCCACGGGTGCTGCCATAACCCCAGCGGAGCGGATCCGTCTGCACAGCAGTGGCAGCAGTTAGCGGAATTGTTAGTCGAAAGGCAGCTGTTACCCATGATTGATTTTGCGTATCAAGGCATGGGCGCGGGTCTCGAAGAGGATGCTCAGGGATTGCGAAGTATTATGGGGTCTGTTCCCGAAATGATCATTGCAGTGTCCTCCTCTAAAAATATTGGCTTGTACCGCGAGCGCGCTGGTGCGGTTATTTTCATTGGTGGAGATGATCGCGCAGCGGAAGCCATGGCGAGTCAGGCCGTCGCTGCGGCGCGTCGGGTTTATTCCATGCCCCCCGCCCACGGCGCGCTGTTGGCGGGACGGGTGTTGTCCTCACCAGAATTGCGGCAGGCGTGGGTGCTCGAGCTCGAGCAAATTTGTGGCAGGATCAACGGGCTGCGTGCGAGCTTTCGCGACGCTTTGGCGACGGCGACGGGGAGAGATTTTGACTTCATCGGCCGGGAGAACGGTATGTTCTCTTTTCTGGGGTTATCGGTGGAGCAAGCCCAGCGCCTGAGAAGCGAAAAATCGGTTTATATGCTTGATTCTTCGCGCATCAATATTGCGGGCTTGAACGCCGGAAATCTGTCTCGCGTTGTTGACGCGGTCGTGTCGGTACTTTAGCGCGCGCGGTTCACCCCTCGAGGGCGATCAGTCGTTCGAGTGCTTCGTCCAGTGCGCTTTCAGCGGCGCTGATCGACGTCAGGACTTTGGCAACGTGATCAGGGGCTTGATCGTAAAATCCCGGCTCAGAAATTGACGCCAGCAGTGCCGCGTGCTCGCTTTCGAGCTGTTCGATCTTGTCGGGAAGCGCGTCGAGTTCTCTTTGCTCTTTATAGCCAAGTTTGGCCTTTTTGCGTGGTTGTTGTGCAGTGACGCCTGAATTTTCAGCTGCCCGGTGTGGCACCGATTTGGCCAGAGATGCGGCCCGAGCCTGTCCTGGTTCGGTCGATGGGGTTAGCGGGGTGAGTTGCCCACCGCGCGCCTCCCAATCGCTGTAACCGCCGGCCTGCTCTTCAATGATGCCGTCCTCTTTCATCACCAACAGGCTTGTGACCACCTTGTCCAGAAAATAGCGGTCATGGCTTACGACAAGGACGGTCCCCTTGAACTGCAGCAGTATCTCTTCGAGCAGTTCCAGGGTTTCGATGTCTAGATCATTGGTCGGCTCGTCCAGCACCAGAAGATTCGCTGGCCGAGTGAACAGTCGAGCGAGGATTGCGCGGTTGATCTCTCCGCCGGAGAGCGCTTTGACGGGCGTGCGGATGCGGTCCGGAGAGAATAAAAAATCACCGAGATAACTGATGGCGTGTCGTCGTTGGCCGTTAATCTCGATGAACTCCTGACCGCCACAGACGTTGTCAATGAGGTCTTGCTCTGGTTGAAAGGTATCCCGGAGCTGGTCTGAGTAAGCGATCTGAAGTTGGGTTCCACGTAAGACCTCACCTTTGCTGGGCGCAAGCTCCCCGAGCAGAAGTTTGATAACGGTGCTTTTGCCCACACCATTTCTGCCAACAATCCCGATGCGATCGCCACGCTGAATAATGGTCGAGAAATCTTTGATCAGGTCCTGATTCTCGTATCCGAAGCTCACATCCTTGGCTTCCGCAACGCGCCGACCCGATTTTCCGGCATCTTCAAGGCTCATGCGTCCCTGGCCTACGGTCGCTCGGCGCTGCGCACGTTCTTCACGCATGGCCTTGAGCGCCGTTACCCGGCCCTCATTTCGGGTCCGGCGCGCCTTTATACCTTGTCGAATCCACGCTTCCTCCTGCGCGAGCTTCTTGTCAAATAGCGCCTCAGCCCTGGCTTCGGCGGCAGCCTGTTGCTCCCGTTGAAGCAGAAACTGTCGGTAGTCCGATTGCCACAGGGAGAGGCGCCCCCGGTCGAGCTCGCCAATTCGATTGCACACCCGCTGCAAAAAGCGACGGTCGTGGGTGATGAGCACAACCGCGCCAGCAAATTGCATGACTTCGTGTTCGAGCCAATCAATGGCCGGGATATCGAGATGGTTGGTGGGCTCGTCCAGTAGCAATACGTCGGGATCCGTCACCAGCGCCCGCGCCAGCGCTGCCCGCCTGCGCCACCCGCCGGACAGCGTTGCGAGTGGGGTTGTGCCCTCAAGCTTCATTTGATCCAGCACTTTTTCAATGCGTTGGCCCATAGTCCAACCGTTGCGGTGCTCTAGCTCAGCCTGGATAGCGTTGAGTTCTTGCAGAGCGCTCTCAGCGTTGCTCTGCGTCAGTAAGTGGTATCGGGATAACAATTCCCCGATCTCAGCGAGGCCCGTAGCGACGTAGTCAAAAACCGTTAAGTCGCCGTCCTCAGGGAGTGATTGCTCGAGAAAGGCGATTCTGGCGTTGGGCTGCTGCCATCGCTCCCCGGACTCAGGCGCCAACTCCCCAGAAAGGATACGCAGCAGCGTTGATTTACCCGCGCCATTTCTGCCCAACAATCCCAGCCGTTCTCCTTTGCCCAGTGTCAGACTGACTTTATCGAGTAATATCCGGGTGCCGATGCTGTAATCGATTTGATCGAGACGGATATAGGGCATGAGAGGTCTCCTGAATGCGCTCAGTGTAGGGCAGAACGGATCCTGTGCGCGCTTTTGGTTAGAATAGGCGGCCTTGGGGGGGCAACAGCATGACAACACTGACGATGGAAGCGCAGCAAAACGCGCGTTGGATAGCGGGCTGGCTCGGCGTGTGTGCCGTGACGATCTTGGGCATGATTTTACTCGGCGGGGTGACCCGGCTCACCGAATCGGGTTTATCTATGGTGGATTGGCGGCCCATCATGGGAATTATACCGCCGCTGACCGAGGCCCAGTGGCTTGAGACCTTCGTCGCCTATCAGCAGTACCCGGAGTATCAAAAGATCAATCAAGGTATGGATCTGGCCGGTTTTAAACAGATTTTCTGGTTCGAATACCTACATCGTGTTCTTGGCCGATTGATTGGGCTGATGTATTTCATTCCTCTGGTCATTTTTTCCCTGCGGCGAATGATTGCCCCGCAGCTGTTGCCAACGCTCGTGCTCCTGTTCTTTCTGGGTGCTGCGCAGGGCCTGTTGGGTTGGTACATGGTCAAGAGTGGTCTGGTGGATCGACCGTCAGTATCCCAGTACCGCTTGACGGCGCATCTGGGTGTCGCCGTGGCAATTTATGCGCTGATGATGTGGCTTTTATTTAGAGTCACTGCCGGCCTCTCGCCGTCACTCAGGCACATCGGCCCGATGGGTAGTGTGCTAATTGCGGGCGTGTACATTTTGATTCTGTCAGGCGGGTTCATGGCTGGTACGGATGCGGGATTTGCCTATCCGACATGGCCTCTGATGGGTGAGACTTTTGTTCCCATGGGTTATTACGCGGAGGGTTGGTTAGCCACTTTTGAGGGTGTCGCAACCATTCATTTCAACCATCGTATGCTCGCCTATGCCATTGCCGCGCTGGTGCTGTTCGTCAGTATCCGCAGTCTGCGCCAGAGCGCCGAGCCGAGGGTGCGCCGAGGCGCGATGTTGATGTTGCTGGCGTTAACTTTCCAGATCATGCTGGGTATTGGCACGGTTCTGAGTCAGGTGGCAATACCAATGGCCGCGACGCATCAGGTTGGTGCGGTCTTGTTATTGACGACCGTGCTGTACTGGAGTCACGCCCACACAGATCAAAAACTGGTAATGTCGGCATGAGGTAAGGTGCGGTTCGATCTGGAGGGTTGCTCCGGAAGGCCCGCTGGCAGGAGAAAAAACCGCCGTGAAAACTCTCATCGTAGAGGACAGCCCAACTCTTTGCGCCATTTATTCGCAGTATCTCGATGGCAGTGGATTGGAGATTGTGGCTGTGGAAACGCTTGCCGCAGCGAAAGCAGCGCTCGTCAATTGGCGCCCTCATCTTGTGCTGCTGGATATCGAACTGCCCGATGGTAATGGCTTGGATTTATTCGGCGATACCGAGAGCCTATCGCCGCAGCCCGCAGTGGTGGTGATGACCGGACACGGCGCAGAGCATGGCGAGCAGGCTATTCAGCGCGGTGCGGCTGACTTTCTCACCAAACCATTTGATGCCGCCCGACTTCGGGTAACGCTGCTGAATGCTGGGGAAAAACTCAAGCTCAGCCAGCAGGTAGAGCGGCTGGCCGTCAAGCGAGAGCATTTGGGGCCGCTCAAGGGCAGCTCATCCGCCATGCAGAGTGTTTATGAAACCGTTGAATCTCTGGCAGGTACGCTCGCAACTGCTTTTATCATGGGGGAGAGTGGAACGGGTAAGGAACTCGCCGCGCGGGCGATTCACCAACTCTCGGCCAGAGCGCCGGGTCCTTTTGTCGTTGTTGATTGTGCTTCTCTACCGGCGGATCAGTTGGAGCGGGCGCTATTTGGCATTGAAGGCGAGGATGCGCAGGGATTGGTGGCCCAAGCTGCCAACGGAACGCTTTTTCTGGATGAAGTGTGTAGCTTGGGTTTTGCATCCCAGTCGACGCTGCTCAGGCTGATCCAGCACGGCACATATCGGCCCGTCGGATCTTCGGCTGAAGTCGCAGCGAACGTTCGTATTATTGCCTCTACTAACCGTGACCCCTTGCTCGAGATGAGAGAGGGCCGATTGCGCGAAGATCTCTATTATCGCTTGCACGTGGTGCCCTTGAGGATGCCCGCCATGCGCGAGCGCTCCGATGATGTGCTGATGTTGGCAACGTCCTTTTTGGATCGGTTTGCTCAGGAAGAAAACAAGGAGCCTCGCCAACTGAGCGACTCAGCAGCCCAGGTAATGAAAGGGTACTCCTGGCCCGGTAATGTGCGGCAGCTGGAAAATACGATGCGGCAGCTGTTGCTGACGAGCGCCGCTAATGAGATTGACGCCTCTGCAATTCATCAGGTGATCTCAGTGACAGAGCTCTCGGCAGGTAATGACGGGCTGGTGCCGCTCTCTGGGTTGGGAGAGAGCGAGTCGGCTTCGCGGGGCATACAGCCCTTGTGGATGACGGAAAAGAAAGTTATTGAACAAGCGATAGCCGCTTGTGATGGTAATATCAATCGCGCCGCGCAGCATCTCGAGGTGGCGCCCTCTACTATTTATCGAAAGTTACAATCCTGGAAAGCGCAAAATCTGAATTCATAACGGTTCTTGGCTAATGCGTTGATACACCTTCACGCTGTCTACGCGCATCCTCTGAGGGAATTCATGCACGGCAATGGGCCCGCCCGCGCGACCCCAGTTCCCCCCGATGGCCAAGTTTAGAATCAGATGGAACGGTTGATCGAATGGCCACCTGTGCCAAGAATCATTGTTGCCGCGCAGATAACTGAAATAGCGGGTGTCGTTTACGAAAAGATCAATCCGCTCGGGTGTCCACTCCATCGCATACACAAGAAAATCGTGCGTCGCGCTGGGGTCGATAAGTCGGCCTTTGCGCTGCTGCCCATTGACCCAGTAATTGGCGCGGGTATGGACGGTACCGTGTATGTGGCCCGACTCAAATCCGACGTGTTCCATAAGGTCAATCTCGCCTGAATTGGGCCATGCATCGCAGTCACCATTGCCCTGCCAGTCGACGCCTGCTTCGCAGTTGGTTGCATAGAAAAAAGGATTAGAGGGAAGAAGCCATATGGCGGGCCAAGTTCCCTGTGCGTCGGGCAGCTGGGCAGCAACCTCGACACGTCCATAGAGGAAGTCGTATTTACCACGGGTATGAATTCTGGCGGAGGTGAAGGCAGGTATCTGGCCCGGATGATGGTGAGCCTCCAAAACAAGGGCGCCATTTTCTACGCGCAGATTTTGACTTGAGTCTGTATAGGCCTGATCTTCATCGTTGACCTTCCCCGGGGGCCAAATGTCCAGACTCCAGTGATCGGGCTCGAGGCGCGATTCATCAAAGAGGTCTTGCCAGACAAGTTCCCACTGATCTCTTGGGGTTGAGGGGCCGCTCTTGGCTTCGAGTAATACCCCACTCAAAATGGGTTGTCCGATGACCGGCTTCAGCAGCAGATGAAATAGCCCATCCCTGACAGTTTGATTCGGAATCGTTACGGTGAGCGCGGAGTGGATTTGACCGTCTCGGTACTTGAGCACGTCGAGATCGGTGAGCGCCTGCTTTCCTTGAATATGGACATCAAATACGCGCTCTCCAATGCGATGGAATCGTGGCTCAGCAAAAAAGAGCGTGATGTCGTAGTTGCCGTTCGGCACCGACTGCGTGAGGGAGATTGTCCCTTCGCTGTAGGTGAGGAAAACATCGGGGTGGTCGGAGCCCCCGACGGATGGCAACGAATGGCATGTCGTTTGTGCGGGGCACCCGATGCCGTTAAATGACTGGTCTTGCCAAAAAACGGAGGTCTCCGACCCCAGGTTGAGGGCGAATGCCGCCTCGCCAAGACATGGTGCGCTGACACAAGCGCACATAATTATTCGTAATAAATAATAAAATGTTGACACAGTGAACGGCCCCGGAGCGCGCTGCATCAATGTGACAGGCGGATGGCTCCAGCAACAGGGTCAATACGACAAGATGACGATTTGCCCAGATAAAACGGCAGACATCATGCTCTGCGCAGAGGACGGGTGGCTTACCATGGGTGGACTGCCGGGTTGGGAAAGCCGCGGTGAAGGTCGAAAGACGAGTAGATGTGGTAAGGCTCAAGAATAATGACTGTAAAAAAAATATGGTTGGGAGAACAGCCTCTCTTGCAACCCTCGGGGTCTCCTGCTGGGGATTTCGTTATCCTCGAGGGAGAGCCTTTTTATCGTATTCGGCGCTTCGATCGGATGCCGGATTTCTTCATAAGCCTAGTGAGTCACGCTAATCATTGGCTGTTTATCTCCACCTCTGGCGCACTGACCGCCGGTCGAACCAACTCCGGTAGCGCGCTCTTCCCTTACTACACCGAAGACAAAATTGCCGAGAGTGCCCATGTCACGGGACATCGCGCGGTGTTTTTGGTGAGTCGGTCCGGAAAGACACTGTACTGGGAGCCCTTTGCCCGTCATCTCGACGGGGCGTATCAGGTTGAGCGAAACCTTTACAAAAATGCCCTCGGCAACGTGCTGGTCTTTGAGGAAATCAATCATGATCTTGAGCTGGTCTATCGCTACTCATGGCAGATGTCTCATCGCTTCGGCTTTGTAAAAAAATCGGCGCTGAGTAACCAGGGAGGCCATGCCGTCAGCGTTCGCTTGTTGGACGGACTGCAAAATGTGCTGCCTTACGGCGTGACACCGGGCATTCAAAACGAACTGAGTTGTCTGGTTGATGCCTACAAAAAAAGTGAGTTGCACAGTGAGTCAGGTGTAGGGATGTTTTCAATGAGTTCGCTGCTGACTGACCGCGCCGAACCCAGCGAGTGCCTTTCTGCCACAACGGTCTGGTCCTACGGCTTATCTCAACCGCAATACTTGTTATCAGCGGTGCAGCTTGATCGGTTCCGCCAAGGCCGTGAGGTAGATCAAGAGTGCGATATTCACGGTCGAAGAGGGGCCTACTTTGTTGTAGACGAGGTTGTCCTGAACCCGGCAGAAAAGCGCGACTGGGGTATCGTAGCGGACGTTGATCAAGGCCCCGTCGCAGTCGCCAACCTGATTAATAGAATCGTCAGTGGTGCGGCATTATCCGAGGAGATCGCGCAAGATTTGCGGGCGGGTCAGTCCCAGCTGCGACAGATCATCGGTATGGCTGATGGCTTTCAAATGACCTCACAGCGTCTGGATACTGCGCATCACACTGCCAATGTCTTGTTTAACGTGATGCGAGGCGGTTTTTTCGATAATAACTATTGGCTGTCAAAACGCGATTTTCGGGCGTTCTGTGAGCAGTGGAATTGCGAAGCCGCGCCTATGCTGGAGTCACTCACGACCGACTTGCCCGACAAAATAGCGTATGCCGACCTTCGTAAGCGGATAGAGCGCGCGAACCAGCCACTGCTGATGCGGCTGTTTTTGGAGTATATGCCGCTCACCTTTAGTCGTCGTCATGGCGATCCATCGCGCCCATGGAATCAATTTTCTATTGACGTACTAACTGAAGCGAACGACAAGCGATTAACCTTTGCGGGCAATTGGCGAGATATTTTTCAAAACTGGGAAGCGTTGTCGATATCGGCGCCCGGTTATATCGACAACATGATCTGCAAGTTTGTAAGCGCGACGACGGCGGATGGTTATAACCCCTATCGCATTACCCGTGATGGAATCGACTGGGAAAAACCAGAGCCTGATAACCCCTGGGCCAATATTGGCTATTGGGGAGATCATCAGGTCATTTATTTGTCGAAGTTGATTGAGCTGGCGCAAAGTCATTTCCCCAAAGGACTTGAGGCTCTGCTAGCGCGAGATGTTTTCGCGTACGCCAATGTGCCCTACCGCATAAAGGGTTTTGACTCCCTGCTCGCTGACCCTTATGACACCATTATTTTTGATGCGGCGCTTGATAGCGAAATAGCCCGACGCGTGAATGAGGTCGGTGCTGATGGTCGGTTGTTGTGGGTCAATGACGAAATTTATCAGGTGAATTTACTGGAGAAGCTGCTTGCTATGACGCTCTCCAAGCTGACCAATTTTGTACCGGGTGGTGGGATTTGGATGAATACCCAGCGCCCCGAATGGAACGACGCCAATAACGCGCTGGTGGGTACAGGCGTATCCATGGTGACGCTGTGTTATCTGCATCGATTCCTGTCGGTGCTCGATAAGCTGATGGCGGAGTCTGATCTCGCCAGCGCCCCCATCTCCGATGAATTGCTTTCACTCTTTAACACAGTGGCGGATATTTTTTGTGAGCATGGCGAAGGGTTACGCAGCGCGCCTGTGAGTGATGGGCTTCGTTATATCGTGCTGGAGCAGTTGGGCAGAGCAGGAGAAGCGTATCGTCAAACGCTTTATGAGAGAGGCTTCTCAGGACGCAGAAGTGATCTGGACGTTGCGAGAGTGCGGTCTTTTTTCGATAACTGCCTTCCGGTATTGGCGAGCAGTATTCGAGATAATCGCCGCGAGGATGGTTTGTACCATGCGTACAACCGGTTGCGGAAAGAACATGCGGCTGTCTCCCTCGTGCGGCTCGACGAGATGCTCGAGGGTCAGGTGGCAGTGCTGAGTGCAAAATTGCTATCTGCGGAGGAGGCGTTGGCGGTGTTACACGCTTTGCGCCGGTCAGCGCTATTTACACCTGATCAGCACTCTTACTTGCTGTATCCGCACAAGGTTTTGCCGCGTTTCCCGGACAAAAATCGCGTCTCTGAAGCCAGGCTGTTAGAAATCCCGGTCTTGAACGGGCTGATTTCCAGTGGCAATACCGCCTTGGTTGCACAGGACGATATTGGCGAAATCCATTTCAACGGGCAGTTGACCAAGGTCGAGGATCTAGACGCCGTGCTTGATGATCTGAGCGCGGCCGGGCACGCCTGTAATGAGGACGAGCGCACGGCGATCAAGCGGTTGTTTGTTGAAACCTTCAAGCATGATTTGTTTACCGGACGCTCCGGCGGTATGTATGCCTACGAGGGCATTGGGTCTATTTATTGGCATATGGTGTCGAAGCTGTTGCTTGCCGCCAGTGAGAATGTGATCGCGGCAAAAGACGCTGGCGAGGGTGCAGATATTATCAGTGGTTTACTGTTGGCGTATGAGGATATTCGTTCGGGTCTTGGTTTTAACAAGTCTCCCGAAGTTT
>DFQW01000033.1:28509-34162 GCA_002377985.1 Halieaceae bacterium UBA3479
CGGCAGCCCGGGATGACAGGGCAGGTAAAAGAGGAAGTGCTGAGCCGGGTCGCTGAAATGGGCGTTATTGTTCGCGGTGGGAGCATCACTTTTGACCCGGTACTGTTCCGCTCACAGGAGTTGCTCTCAGATGCCGCCGATCTGCACTATGTGGATGTTGAAGGTGAAGAGAGAATGGTGGCGATCGCGCCGGGTCAATTTGGCTTTACCCTGTGTCAGGTGCCGATTGTCATACAGTCGGGTGCCGAGCCGTCGATCATCGCCGCTCTCAAAGACGGTTCCGAATCGATCTTTTCGGCAGATCGGTTACCCGAAGCCCTCTCCAATGCTATTTTCATGAAGACAGGGGAGGTCGCGGGCCTGACGGTGACGGTGGTTCATTCTCTGCAGTAGCCCCGGTGAATCTCCCGCGGCCCCCTGCGCGCTTTCCCGATCTCAGGCGGTAGCAACCTGAGGTTGAGAGTCCGCCGGGCCGTTCCTGCGATCCATCAACGCTACTTTTACGTTTTCAACCGCCTGCTCGTCGAGCTCATACCCGCGCATGGCCCAGAGCGCGATCAGCGTGCCGCTTACTGGAACGCCAATAAACGCCATACGCAGTTGGGCCAGCGTGCTCTCTGATTGGATGGCAACATTTTGATCGAAGCCGATGGAAGCCAGAATGAAGCCGCTCAAAAGGCCGGCAAAGGCGAGGCCGAACTTGACCATCCACCAATAAATTGCCCCGAACAGCCCTTCGCGACGCGCGCCCGTTTGCAGTTCGTCAAGATCGCAGATATCGGCAGTCATTGACATCATGATGGTGAACAAGCCTCCGATTCCGAACGCAAAAATAGGAATGGGGAGAAACATCAGATAGGGATTGCTGGGGTTAAAGCTCCACCAAAACATCATATAACCCAGGATGGAGACCGATTGAGTCACCACAAAGGTCAGACGCTTGCCGTAGCGCTGCGCCATCCAATTAATCGTTGGTATCACCAAAAAGCAGGTGCATAGTGCCGATACGCTGCCGAATAAAGTAGGCCAGACGCCCGCAAGGGCGGGATCACCTTGATTCATGTAATACACGATAATGAACCAGGCGAAACCGGCGACAGTGTTGTAAGCGTTGAATATAAAAAAAGTGGCAATACAGATTTGTTGGAAGGGCTTGCACTGCAGGGTGATCACGATGCCGTGCAAGAGCTCCTTGACGACAGCGCCGAGGCTCTCTTTGCGATGCGGGGTGGTGTTGTCGGGAGAGCCGCTGTGGCTCCGGCAGAAAATGGCGGGCACCATCGCCAATAGCATGCAGGCCAAGCCGACCCAGATTGACAAGGTGCGGGCCCCCTCGGTTGCGCTCTCAAACCAGTCTGGATCGTAGAGCACGATCCAGAACCAGGGTGCGATAACCCAGGCCCACTGTCCAATCCACTGCGCAACCGCCATCAGCCGGGTGCGCTCGTGATAATCGTCACTCATCTCATAACCCATCGCCACGTACGGCACGCTAAAGATGGTGAGGCCGATAAAGAAAACGCATGACCAGCACAGGAAGTAAACAAAGTTGTAGAGTTCGCTGTTGTCAGCCGACAACTGCCACATGGCGATGTAGGACAACCCCGAGAGGATGGCACCAATAAAAATGTAGGGGCGTCTTTTGCCCCAGCGCGACACGGTGCGGTCGGAAATAAAGCCCATCACCGGGTCGGTGACACAGTCCACCAGTTTAGGTAGGAAGAAAATCAGGCCCCACAACAAAGGGCTCATACCCAGACTTTGCACCAGAATCACCATAAAGATACCCAGCGCCGCGGGAAACATCTGATTTGCGAGCATGCCAATGCCGAAAGCTATTTTTTGTCCCAGTGGGATCCGATTGGAGTGCATGATGCTACTGTTTGCCTGTGTCGTTATTTTTAATGCGGGTGATAGTAGCAACGACCGCGCGCGGAGCCGGTTTAAAGCCGGTCAACGGGGGTTTTTATGCGATCAGCGGGCCAGGAGTGTATTGCTGGCCCGCGCAGATTCCGCGTCGATGAGACGCGTATTGCCGATGATCACAGTATCAATTCATTGCTTGTCTTCATCGGTAAAGTAAGCGGTAGCAACCCCATTTTCCCGGTAAACCGGCTCTTTACGGTCTATGCGGAACTTGTTGATTTCGGCGTTCACGATATTGAATTGAGCAAGGTGGCCAAACATGTTTCGGTACCACTCGCCCTGAAGGTGGGCTTCAAGATCATCGGCGCACTCCCACTCTTCATACACCACGACCCGGCCCGGGTGATTTAGATCGGCCGTCCAGAGATAGTGGATGCAGCCTTGTTCGGTGTACGCCCCTTTTATGAGTTCCTTGCTTTTGATCAAGGCCTCGTCCCGCACCTCGGGGGGAAATTCTACAATGCCTGATACCACTATTCGGGTCATAACCTTTCCTCACTTCACACGTTATCGACGTTAGCGCTGCGAGCACATTACCCGAGCGGTGACAGCAGAACCACCTCAAGAGTATCTTTGTTTTTGGCTATCAGTCGATCAACGTGTCGCTACGAATACGCATTTCCTCAGCGGCGATGTGTTCGTGCAGTAGTCTGCCGAACAATTGTCTTGGCCTTGTCGAAGCTCTCCGCGTCGGCGGAGCGAATGCCCGGGATATATGCGAACAGTCCTCCTTGATCCGCTACTTCTCGGTTACCGAAAAAACGATCGCGGTTAACTTCTTCTATTCCCCTTGCATCCGCTGTGGTCATGTCAAGTACGTCGCGCCACACTTCACCTTGCATGGTGAAAATTGTTTAAATTGTCGGCTCCGTTTACGAGAGAGCCTCAGGGTGAGACTGTCAACTCTATGTCGATGTTAAGAAAAACGATGTTCGGTTTTATCGCTGTTGTGGCGATACCGGCGTTTTTTTTCCTGACGCTGGAGCTGGTATTGAGGTGGGTCGGGCCGGGACAGTCCTTCGACTACTTCACTACGATCGAGATTGATGGCAAGAATTACTTCCAGGATAACCCGCATTTCATCGAGCAATTTTATCCGGCCTCCCTCGACATCATTCCCCTAGAGAACACCTTTGCCGTGGAGCCAGACGGTGACGTGGTAAGGATCTTCGTGCTTGGTGGATCCGCCGCCAGAGGGTTCCCCAATCCGGAGCATGGGTTTTCCCGGCAGTTGCAGGTAATGCTCCGGGAGGCACTACCCGGGCGCCGGATCGAAGTGGTGAATACTGCAATGACTGCGATCAATTCCCACGTCGTATATGCGGCGGCAAGGTCTTTCCCGCAGGATGCTGCAGATTTCGCCATTGTTCTGATGGGAAATAACGAAGTCATTGGGCCTTACGGCCCGGGCACCTTCAATCAGGACTTTCTCTCAAATATTGGGCTCATCCGCGCACTGCAGGCCCTGAAGCGTTCCCACTTCGGGCAAACTTTTTTAAACGCTGTGAGTCATCTCAAGCCCTCCGATCACAAGCAGGATCTGGAGTGGAAAGGCATGCAGATGTTCACTGACGAGACCGTGCCTTACGACGATCCGCGCTTGGATACTGTATACGGACATTATCAGAGAAATCTCGCCGATATCGTGAATACCCTCCAGGACAAGGGCGCACATGTCATTCTCTCCACCGTGCCCGTAAATCTGCGCCATTCCGCACCGTTTGCTTCCGCATTGCCCCAGCAACTCTCCGCGCAGCAGTTCGAGAGATTCGAGGCGCTCACAGCCGCCGCCGCTGGCCGGGCGGCGCTGCAGGACTGGCAGGGGGCGATGAGTCAGTATTCAAGTGCGCTGGAGTTGGCTCCGCGCCACGCCGACACCCTGTTCGAACTTGCATCGGCACAGGAACATGCTGGTGATTTTGGCGCCGCTGCCAGTCACTACACAGGTGCGCTGGATTATGATGCGCTGCGTTTTCGCGCGGATTCGCGCATCAACGGCATCATCCGCGATCTGGCGTCGAGCGTGACCACAGCGCAGCTGACTTTTGTGGACAGTGACTTGGCCTTCAAAAAAAGTAGCGAACCCTTCAGTCCGGGTTGGGATTTGTTCTACGAGCACGTTCACTACAACTTCGCCGGTGACTATCTGCTCGCCCGGGAGTTCGCGCGCGCGATCCTCGCTCGGCTTGGGGGCAAGTCTGACGACCTTTTGCCGCAGGTTGAGGTCGCTTCGCGGGTCGGCTATCCCAGTAATATGACAATGAAGGTACTCGATCGCGTGCTCGGCATGGTGCAGTCGCCGCCGTTTACCGGGCAAAACAATCAGAATGCGCTGGTAGGCTTGATTCAAGACGAAATGAATCACGTGGAAGCCGAGCTGGGAACCATTCCCGAGCAGATCGCGCGCCGCGAGAACATGTTGCGGGGTGGTGGGGGCGATTGGCGTATCCATTACGAAATGGCCTACCTTTATGAGCACGTCGGCAACCGCCCGGCGATGTACCAGCAGCTTTACCAACTGTACGCGGCCTATCCATTTCACCATGATAGTCTCGTGATGACCGCCAAAATGCTGCATCAGGATGAGTTGTATCGACAGGAGATTCCTTATCTCGAGAGAGCATTGCTTCACGCGAGAGGCGATGAACAGGTTATTGCGCAACTAACCGGCTGGCTCGGGCTTGCTTTCTTCAAGATCGGCGATAACGAGCGGGCCGAGCTGGCTTTGCGCAGCGTCCCCAGTCAATACCCGGAGCAGGTCCATTACGCACTGCAGGCTTATGCGACCTTGATCCGCTACGCGGGGGAGGCGGGGGATTCTCGGCGGGTGAAGGACTATGCAGCCGACGCCGAGCGTTACGCTGAAAAAGCGGTGCGGTGGGGCCTGCCTCAGATTTATCCGCAGTTTTACCGAAAGATGATCCAGATCATGCGGCTGGCAGAAGATGACGCCGCGGCTCAGAAATGGCAACAGCGGGGTGCGGAAAATCGTTCAAATTGACTCCTCGCTTGGCTTTTGAGCCTTCAATCCACCTTATCCCACCTTAATCCCCATATATCGCGTTTCGCTTAACCTAGCGATGTGTTTCAAGGATAGTGATATGTGCAAATAATGTTGAACCCATACTGGGGATAATAAATGAAAGACCTGGACACCTTAATTCGACGTATCGCTGGTTCGTTCGCTATGGCAGCTATATTGGCTGGCTGTGGCGGTGGCGGATCGGCCACAGACCCCAGCTCACCACCATTTTATCCGGCAGCCGAGGAAGAATGGGATTTGGTGTGGAGTGATGAATTCGACGGCGACTCCCTCAACCTGTCCAACTGGGACATTCAGGAGGGAGATGGCACCGCAGAGGGCATCCCCGGCTGGGGCAATAATGAACTCCAGTGGTATTCCGGCGACAACTTGGCCGTCGCTGACGGCAACCTGACCATTAGCGCCCGCCAAGAGGCCGTTGAGGGCTATGGATACACCTCGGGTCGAATCCGCACTTACCAGAAGTTCGAGTTTACGTACGGCCGTGTCGAAGCGAGCGTTAAGGCCGCTCCCGGGCAGGGACTGTGGAGTGCGTTCTGGATGATGCCCACGGACTCGCCCTACGGCACATGGGCCTCCAGCGGCGAGCTGGATATTATGGAAGTCATCAACGCTGATACCGACAGCGAAAGGGCGTATGGCACGGCGCACTACGGGTTTGCGTGGCCGCTCGCTCAGCAGTCG
>DFQW01000093.1:0-12723 GCA_002377985.1 Halieaceae bacterium UBA3479
AGCGGCATTAGCGGCAGTAAAAGCAGCGGGAGAAAACGCGCGCCGAGGCGGCGGAACCCTAAACTGCCTGTTATCACAAAACGCATTTCCTTGCTCCAGAGTGCTGCTTCTTGCCCAGCAGGTGCCTGCCGTGACGGGTGCTCGGTGGCGTTGACCGCCATAAGGATATCAAGAACTGCGCGGCACACCACGCTTAACCTGTAATTGGTTTAGCGCGTGACGGCGTCCAGAGCCTCCAGCATCACGCCGGTGGTCAATAACTGTGGCAATACCAGCGGCGCTACACCGGGCACGCCGCTGTAGAGTACGTACAGTGGAATGCCATTGCGCCCGTGCGCGCGCACGAATTCGCCAATGAGCGGATCATAGTTGGTCCAGTCGGCGACCATGTAGGTGACGCCAGCAGTGGCAAAAGCGGCGGTCATCTCATCGGTAAACAAGACCGCCTGCTCGTTGGCGAGACAGGTAATGCACCAGTCGGCGGTTACATCCACAAAAACCGGTTTCCCCTGTGCGCGCAGCGCTTCCAGAGACTCGGGTGACCAGCGCACAACACCTTCACGTTCAGGGCCGTCGAGGGCTGCGGGATCCCCTCGCACGGTACCCAACACCAGCGCGCCCATCAGTGCTGCGATGCCGGCGAATCGTGCTGTTTGCCCGCCGCGCAACAGTGTGAGTCCGAGCGCCAGTAGCACCAGACCCGCAGCGGCAGCAGCCATGGTGTCCACGCCACTTTGCTTACCCGCCACCCAAATCAACCATACCGAGGTCAGGTAAAGCGGAAAGGCCATGAGTTGCTTCAGCGTCTCCATCCAGGCCCCGGGCTTGGGTAGCCAACGCCGCGCGGTTTGGCTCCAACTGATGGCCACCATGGGTGCAGCCATGCCCGCACCCAGCGCGGCGAATACCGCCAGCGCATACTGCGGTGGTTGGGTAAGGGCGTAGCCCAGGGCACTTCCCATAAAGGGCGCCGTACAGGGGCTGGCGACTACCACCGCGAGCACGCCGGTAAAGAAACTGCCGCGGGTACCCGGCGATGTGGCAAGGCCGGCACCCAGATTCATCCAGCGCGAACCGAATAACACCAGCCCCGACAGCGACAGACCCATGAGGGTAAACAGGTAGGCCAGTCCAACAACAAAGCCCGTAGACTGCAGATGGAATCCCCAGCCCACCCAACGCCCCGCGCTTTGCAGGCTGATGAGCACCCCGGCGATCAGCAAAAACGAGCACACCACTCCAGCCAGATAGGCCATACCGTGGCGCCGGTGTTCAGTGGGATCACCGGTGGCAAAGCTCAGTACTTTTAGCGAAAGAATCGGGAACACGCAGGGCATGGCATTGAGGATCAGGCCACCCAGGAAGGCGAGCACAAGCGCCAGCAACAGCGTCATATCCGGTGTCTCGGGCGGAGCGACCGGCTCTGACATGGCCCGATCTTTGGCGCGGGCAGGTGAGGCGGCAGCGGACACGCCGCCGCTTATCGGGTCGATCCTCAGATACTCGGTTTCGGGCGGGTAGCAGAGCCCGGCATCGGCACATCCCTGGTACGTGACGGCGAGCGTCAGCGGCGCTTCACCCTCGGGGAGCGTGACGGTCAGATCTGCGGCGTTGTAGTACACCTGCACCTCGCCAAAGAATTCGTCGGTTTTGGCGAGCGCGGGGGGGAAGTCAATCGACAGGGATGCTGGCGTGTCTCCGTTCAGCCATCTGACTTTAAAGGCGTGCTGATAGAGGTAGTAGCCGTCGGTAATTTGCCAGTAAAGCCGCAACGCGCCATCGCGGGTGAGGGCGCCGTCTAACTGGTATGCCTCGCGAACGGGCAAGAACTCACTTTGTTGCTGTAGCGCCTCCGCCAGTGAATTTTGACTGTAGGCCTGTGGACTGAGGGCTGCCCCTGTCAGCAAGGTCAGTGCGACCACCGACATCAGGCGACGGCAGCACGTATAAAGCGTGGCGTTCCCGCCAGTCATCTTGGGTTATTGCCGCCCGTAGCGGAGGCGTGTGCCATGATCCAGAGAGAGGCGAATTTCGTCGGGGCTCAGCTCTGCGGGAAAATAGACCCCTGACACCTTTGCATCCATCAGGCTCGCCCCTTCCAAATTGGTCTCGCGGAAGTCGATACCGCTCAGATCACAGTTGCGAAAATAGGCGTTGGAAAAATCCAGCCCCCGCGCGTTCATCTTGCGCAGATCGCGCCCGCGATAGTCTCCCCCGGTGAGCTCGCTGGTGTCGAGTGAGTCGCGGCTGGCATTAAAGCCGTCAATATCTTCCTGACGCAGCATTTGATACAGCGGGTCAGGTTTGATTACCGGTTTGATTTCTTTGTCGTTCATGGGATTCCGTTTTTCTCTCACTGTAGCGCGTTTAGTCGCCAAAAAACTGTCGGCGTAAATCGAGACAGGCGTCGCGGTCGAGCCGCGGACCAAAATATTTTACTACTTCCCCCGCGGCGAGGGTGGCGAATTCTGTTGCCCGCAAATCACTCTCTCCCCGCGACAGTGCATACAGGAACGCGCCGGCAAACATATCCCCGGCACCATTGGTGTTGACCGCTTTCACCGGTTGCGCGTTCGTTCGATGCAGTGTGGTGCCATCCCAGGTGATAGCACCCTCGGCGCCTAAGGTAATAACAAAGCGGCGAGCAACTTGCTTGATGGCAGCGATGGCACCTTCGATGTCGTCGCATTGCCCCCATTCCAGCGCTTCTGATTCGTTACAGAAAACCAGCTCTACACCACCCTCGACCATCGCCTCCATATTGTCGCGGAAGAACTTCACCATCCCCGGGTCAGAAAAGCTGACGGCGGTTAACACGCCGTGCTGGTCCGCCAATGCTTTCGTTTTGAGTGCCGCGGCGTGACCGGTGGGGGAGGTCACCAGATATCCTTCGAGATACACCCACTCTGATTCTCGGATCGCGGATTCGTTGACCTCATCAACCGACAGGGTTTCTGAAATAGCGAGGTTGGTGTTGAGTGATCGCTCGGCATCCGGGGTAATCAATACCAGACACTTGCCGGTGACACCGTCTTGCCGCTGATTAGACAGACCGTGGGCAACGCCGGATGCCTCGAGATCGGCCAGATAGATATCGCCGTCGTCGTCCTTGGCGACTTTACAGCTCATATAGGTGGGGGCGCCCATCAGCGCGGTGGCGATCATGCTGTTACCTGCGCTGCCGCCGGAGGCATGGCTTGCGCGAATCAGGTGATCTGACAAATGCGCGAGCATCTCGGCTTGGCGGTCTGCATCGACCAGGGTCATCATGCCCTTGTCGACATTCATGGCAACGAGTTCCTCGTCGCTTACCTGAATTTCGGTGTCGACCAAAGCAGCACCAATGGCGTAGGCGGCATAAGATTTCACAAGCGGCGTCCATTTATCCCAATTCAGCGCGGCATGATACCGCAAGCGGGGCAATGCGGCCCCGTGCAGTCGCTGGGTGTGTTGCGATAGAAGGCTAAGGGCGAGGAGGGTGCGTATCGCGTTATGATGTGCCTGCTTGACGCTGGCCGAGAGGTCGTGGCTGAGCGCGCACGACAGCACCTTTTGGAACCCCACAGCAGCAAGGATCAGATGCGAGATCTCTCCCGACAACTGGAATCGCGGCTACTGGCATTCGCCAAGGATGAGGCTGACTTTGAGCCCCGTGCCGGCCGTGCCGCTGTGGCGATTATGGTGCGGGAGGGCCTCGATGCCACCGAGATGCTAATGATCCGCCGCGCCACACGAGAGGGGGACCCCTGGTCGGGCCATATGGGTTTCCCGGGTGGACGTCGTGATCCCGGCGACCCCTGCAATTTCTCCTGCGTCCTGAGAGAGACTGAGGAGGAGATCGGTGTGGATCTGGGGCAGTGGGGCACGCGTCTGGGTGAGCTGTCTGACGTGAACACCGGATGGCGAGCTGACCGACCCGAAATGCTGGTGACTCCCTTTGTTTTTCGTGTGGCGGAACTTCCCGAGTTAACGCCCAACCACGAAGTCGACGACGTGGTATGGGTGCCGCTGCATTTTTTAATGGACCACCGCAACCGGGAGCCGCTGGCTTGGGAGTGGAAGGGCCAGAAGATGGAGACGGATTCCTACCTCTACGACAGTTATCGCATCTGGGGACTGTCGCTCATGATGATCGATGAGATGATCGGGATGCTTAACCCCTAACCCTTAACCCGTGCCCCAGGCCACGAAAGCGATCCCGCGGCTCGGCTCACGGGCTACTGATCGACTAGGGTGAGTCGGGCGGCGGGGGATTTTCTTCGGCATCGTCGTCTGGGAGCCAGTCCTCCTGATCGCGCAGAAAGCTGCGGGTGTCCAGAATCAGGGCGTCGACCTCCTCGGGGCGATCTCGGCTCGCCTCCACCAGCGCGTCTTGGCTCACCGTCCCCGCCATAAAACCCGCGATGAGGTCGATCAGCACGGGCGACATATCGGGTTGGTGATAAAAGCGCGGCATCTCCGGCACTAAATTACCGGTGGCCGTATTGTCATTCACCCGCAACCAGTATCCCCCGCAGCTTGAGAGCACGTAGTCTTCTCTGCGTCCAAAACTCTCGTTGGGAGTAAAGGGGTCAAAGCCGTCCTCGGGCACCTCTCGGATTTGCGAGAGCGCCATCACCCAGCGACTGCCAGGAGGGAAGGCCGTAGCCGGCGGCCGGCAGTAATCCCGTGCCTGCATCCATACGCGCAGTGAATCCAGCCAGAAGGTCCCTTTGAGAATGCGCTCGGGCAGCAAATCCACCGCGTTGCCCTTGGTGTTTTGCACTTCACCTAGAATGACCAGGTCGGTCTCGGGTGCGACTTCTGAAAAGCTGCCCTCCCACAGGCAACCACAATCGGCCCCCATGGCATCGGGTTGCGCGCTTGCGGAGAGACTCATCGCGCTGAGGGTGAGCCCCACCAACAGCGTTTGGATACGCCTGCGACCGGTGCGCCGAAGCGTGGGCGTGGAGCTGCACTCCATGGGCGTCAGGTGTTTAGCAACCGCGCTGCATCCATCGCAAAGTAGGTAAGGATGCCATCGGCGCCCGCGCGTTTGAAACACATCAGTGACTCGAGCATCACCGCGTCGCGGCTCAGCCATTCCTGCATAAAAGCTGCCTGATGCATGGCGTATTCGCCGCTCACCTGATAGGCAAAGGTGGGTACCTGCAGTTCGGTTTTCACGCGGCGCACAATATCGAGGTAGGGCATGCCGGGTTTGACCATCACCATGTCGGCCCCTTCACGCAGATCCAGCGCCACCTCGTGCAGCGCTTCGTCGCTATTGGCCGGATCCATCTGATAGGTTTTTTTGTCGCCGCCTTTAATGTTTGCCGCCGAGCCCACGGCATCGCGAAAGGGTCCGTAGTAGCTCGAGGCGTATTTCGCAGCGTAGGAGAGAATCAGCGTATTGATATGACCCGCTGTCTCCAAAGCGCCGCGGATCGCACCGATGCGCCCGTCCATCATGTCAGAGGGCGCCACCACGTCGGCGCCGGCAGCGGCGTGGCTCAGGGCTTGCTTCACCAGCGTCTCGCTGGTGATGTCATTCAATACGTAACCGTTGTCATCAATGATGCCGTCCTGCCCGTGGGTGGTGTACGGGTCCAGCGCGACATCGGTGATGACACCGATTTCCGGTACGGCATTTTTCAGTTCGGCCACGGCCCGCTGCACCAGCCCGTCGGCTTGGTAGGCCGCCTCGGCTAGCAGCGATTTGCCCTCTTGCCCGACAACCGGAAAAAGCGCCAGCGCCGGGATGCCCAATCCCCGGGCTTCCTTGGCCAGCGCCACCAGCAGATCAATACTGAGTCGTTCTACGCCCGGCATCGACGGCACCGCCTCCCGCTGCCCGGAGCCCTCGAGCACGAACACGGGGTAAATCAAGTCTGCCGGTGTGAGGGCGTGCTCGCGCACCATGTCACGGGCGAAGGCGCTGGCCCTGAGCCGGCGCATGCGGGTTTGGGGAAAGTCTCCACGTGCACTCATGATTGTGACTCCACTGGGTTAGAGCGCGGCGAAGGCGGCTTGCGCCGCATCAACCGTTGCGGCGATATCCTCGTCGGTATGGGCGGAGGACATAAAGCCTGCCTCGAAAGAGGCGGGCGCCAGATACACGCCGGCATCGAGCATCAAGTGAAAAAACTGATTAAAGGCCGCCACGTTTGAGTTGATCACCTGATGATACTGAGTGACCAACGCGTCTTCGGTGAAGAAGCCACCAAACATGGAACCCAAATGGTTGGTGGTGAAGGGCACGCCGGCACTGGCCGCGGCGGAACGCATGCCCTCACACAGATCACCCGTGCGGCGGAACAAGTCGTCGTAAAAACCGGGCTCACTGATGATAGACATGGTGGCGAGTCCTGCCGCCATGGCGACCGGATTTCCCGACAGCGTGCCGGCCTGATACACCGGACCCAGAGGAGAGATGTGCTCCATGATATCGCGTCGGCCCCCGAACGCGCCGACCGGCATGCCCCCGCCAATCACTTTGCCGAGGCAGGTGAGATCGGGGGTAATGCCCATGAAGCCCTGCACGCCGCCGGTGCCAAAGCGGAAGCCGGTCATCACTTCGTCAAAGATCAGCACGGCGCCGTGGCGAGTGCACACCTCACGCATGCCCTCTAGGTACCCCTCAACCGGGGGGATGCAGTTCATGTTGCCCGCCACGGGTTCGGTAATGACGCAGGCAACCTGATCACCCAGCTCGTCCATAGCCGCTGTCAGCGCGGCCAGGTCGTTAAAGGGCAGGGTGACGGTGTGTTGCGCCAGCACCTCGGGCACGCCGGGTGAGCTGGGCACGCCGAAGGTCAGGGCACCCGAGCCTGCCTTGATCAGCAGGGAGTCCGAGTGTCCGTGGTAGCAGCCCTCGAACTTGATGATCTTGTCCCGGCCGGTAAACCCGCGAGCCAAGCGAATTGCGCTCATAGTGGCTTCGGTGCCCGAGCTGGTCATTCGCACCAGCGGCATGCTCGGCACCAAGGTGCTGATGGTTTCGGCGAGCTCAATCTCGATCTCGGTCGGGCAGCCAAAGCTCAGCCCGCCTTGTGCGGCCTCGACCACCGCCTCGCGCACGCGGGGATGGTTGTGCCCCATGATCATCGGACCCCAGGAAAGCACGTAATCGATATAGCGCTTACCGTCGGCGTCAAACAGATACGCCCCGTCGGCGCGCGCCATGAAGCGGGGCGTACCGCCCACGGCTTTGAAGGCCCGCACGGGCGAGTTCACGCCACCGGGGATGGTTTTTTTTGCACGCTCAAAGAGCGCTTCAGATCGACTCATGACTAACCAGCTTGCTTTTGTTTCCAATGATTATCGCAGGCCGCACGCTCCCGCGCATCCCGTTAGGATCAACCACCCAGCATCGGGCGCAGGTAAACCAGCAGCACGATGGCAAATAAAAAGAGCACCGGCACTTCGTTAAACACGCGATAAAACACATGGGTGCGGTCGTCCTCACCGCGGCACACCCGACCCACATACACACCGGTTTGAAAATGGTAGGCAACCAGGCAGGCGACCCCGCACAGCTTGGCGATCATCCAGCCGGAGGACAAGTAGTAGTCCCACTGAAACGAGAGGCGCCAGAGGCCCAGGCCAATAGCGAGAAACATAAATGGCGTTACGAACCGATACAGTTTTCGCGCCATAACAGCCAGTACCGCCTTGGTCTCCGGCTCCGGGCTTTGGGCGTAGTACACCAGTATGCGGGGCAGATAAAAGATGCCCGCAAACCAGCAGACGACAAATATGACGTGAAAACCCTGTATCCACAGCATGGGTCTGTCCTTGTGCGCTTTGGTAAAAAGCCCGTCCGGTCATGACACTGCGCGATCGATCATGAGACAGTACGCGCCCCGCAACACTAACAGAAGCAGGCGTAAAAATGATCAGGGTAGGCGTCGTCGGCGGAACCGGATATACGGGCGTGGAGTTGCTCCGGTTGTTGCTCCGTCATCCGGCCATCTCGCTCGAGCTCATCACCTCCCGCGGTGAGGCGGGCCGGCGCGTCGATGATTTGTTTCCCAGCCTTTTTGGGGTCAGTGATCTCTGCTTTACCGATCCCGCCGAGGCCGATTACACACAGTGTGATGTGGTGTTCTTTGCCACGCCGCATAATGTTGCCATGGGCGAGGTGCCCGCACTGCTCGCCCAAGGTGTGCGCGTGGTGGATCTGTCGGCGGATTTTCGCCTCAGGGACGTTGCCGTCTGGCAGCAGTGGTATGGCGAAACCCACGCCGCGCCCGCCCTGTGTGAAACAGCGGTGTATGGACTGCCCGAGACCCACCGCGACGCGATACGCAGTGCTCAGCTGGTGGCGTGCCCCGGCTGTTATCCCACCGCGGTGCAGTTGGGCTTTTTGCCGTTACTCGAGGCGGGCATTGTCGACCCGAGCTCGCTGATTGCCTCCTGCGGTTCCGGGGTGAGCGGCGCAGGCCGTCAGGCCAAGCTCGGGGGGCTATTGACCGAAGCGGGGGAAAGTTTCGCCGCCTACGGTGTTGCGGGCCATCGCCATCTGCCAGAAATGGAGCAGGGCCTCGGCGGCATGACCGATCAGCCCGTAAAGCTCACCTTTGTGCCGCATCTGGTACCCATGAGTCGGGGTATCCACGCCACATTGTTTGCCACGCTGACCGCCGGCGACGTAGATTTGCAACGACTGTATGAAGATCGGTTTGCCGATGAGCCATCGGTACTGGTGTTGGCGGCGGGTGCCCACCCGGCCACGCGTAATGTGCGCGGCGCCAATACCTGCCAGTTGGCGGTGGCTCGACCCCAGGGGCGCGATACGGTGGTCGTGATGTCGGTGATTGATAACCTGGTAAAGGGGGCGGCGGGTCAAGCGGTGCAGGCTATGAATCTGATGTTTGGGCAACCCGAGAGCGCCGGCCTCGAGGGTATTGCGCTGGCACCCTAGTGCGCGCGGGCTGATCGACGGATGAAACGACATCAACATCGGACCGTGGTCAAGCGGGTTCACCCCCACGAGTGGCGATGGCGAGCAGGCGCCGCCGCCGGTGCGTTACTGGTGGCCCTGTTGATCGGTTACCTGTGGGGGGCCAGCCGCCCCAGTGACATGCCCTTCTTCAATAGTCCTGAAGAACGCCTTCGCGATCAGGTGACACAACTGAAAGTAGAGCGCGATGCCGATCGGCAAACGCTAAATGCACTGCGCGACACATTATCCGAAAAAGTCTCTGAGCTGAGTGAAATGCGCGAGATGCTGGCACTTTACCGCGGCGTGCTGCTCCCCGATGAAGCCGGTGATCTGGTGGTATCGCGGGCACCCACAATGGAGTACGACCCCCGCAACCAGACCCTGACTGCGGTGGCATTGGTGCACCGCGGTTCAGAGGATTTCGATGAGTATCGAGGTGAAATGACCCTCATCTTGGAGGGCGTGATGGCGGGCGAGCCCCATGAGGTCAATGTAGCAATGCTTGACAGCGCCTCGGAAACTAGTGTATTCCCTTTATCTTTCCGTTATTTACAGAAGGTTCAGACAGCAGTTTCTCTTCCAGAGGGCTTTTTGCCGGAAGCAGTGGTATCGCGCGTGACGCTAGTGGCGCCACGAAGAACCACCACCGAGCGCCGTGATGCGATCGGTGGGCCCGCGACAGCGGTGCTGGCAAATGTGGGGGCAGAGGACGAGGCGTCGGACAGCAGGATACGATGATCAGAGACTTGATCAACAAAAAAAAGGGAGCAGCCATGCGTAATCGACAGGAGGCCGTTGTGACCAGCTCATCATCAGGTAGAACCACTTTGATCTCGCCCGGAACCACGGTGCGGGGGGACATCACATTTACGGGGCACTTGGATATCGAGGGTACCGTAGCAGGAAGCATTCAGGCCGAGCCGGGTCAGGAAGCTATTTTGCGTATTGTTGAGGGTGGCAAGGTCGCGGGGGAGGTGAAAGTGCCTCACGCCATGATCAACGGCAAGGTCGAGGGTGATATTCATTCCACCGAGCGACTGGAGCTTGCCGAGCGTGCGGTGGTAGACGGTGACGTTTACTACAACCTCATCGAAATGGCGGTCGGTGCCAAGGTAAACGGCGGCTTGCGGCACACCAGCAATGTGGCCGACGATCTGGCAGCCAAGCGCGAGGCGAGAGCCGCGGAAACCGTCCCCGGCCCCAGCTCAAGCTGAATGCATGATTAAACCGAGCGCCGCGGGGAAGTCTCTTTCCCGCGGCGTTTGTCTTTCAGTACAATACGCTTTCTACAGCAATAGCCGACACGGACCGCGCCGCCATGACAGTGGTTGAAGCTTTTGATCCCACCGAGATTCGCCTGTCCGACAGCGCGGTGAAAAAGGTGCGCGCGCTGGTGGAAGACGAGGGCAATCCCAGTCTCAAGCTCCGCGTTTATATAACCGGGGGCGGCTGCTCGGGCTTTCAATATGGGTTTACCTTCGATGAATCCGTTAGTGAAGACGATATGGTGGTTGAGCGCGACGGCGTGACGGCACTTATCGATGCCATGAGCTACCAGTACCTGATGGGCAGCGAAGTCGACTACTCAGAAGGGTTGGAGGGCTCTCGGTTCGTTGTGAATAACCCCAACGCCACCACCACCTGTGGCTGCGGCGCCTCTTTCTCTATCTGACACGATTTAGCCGTCGGCACCGTTTTTTCGCCAACAGTGGCTCTGGATCTTTTGCCAAATAGCGCCGTGGCTACGCACGGCTCAGTTCAGGCCGGATAGATACCCCCCAGCACCCGGGGCCCTCTGGCTCCGGTAACGTCCGGCACGTTGCCGGGTCGACCGGCGAGGGTTCGTTCTGCTAGCCAGGCAAACGCCCACGCTTCCACCCAGGCGGGATCGACTCCGACGGCCGCCGTCGTTGTGACCTCGCTTTCGGGTAACCGTGCGCAGAGGCGCTGCATCAGGAAGCCATTGCGTGCGCCCCCACCGCATACACGCACTACCTCGGGTGACGCATCAACCAAGGCGCCTGCAATGCTCGCTGCGGTCAGCTCGACCAAGGTGCGCTGTACGTCCGCCGCCGCCTCGCCTGCGAGGTGAGACGTAACCCAGTCAAGATTGAACAGCTCCGGGCCCGTGCTCTTGGGGTGGGAACGGGCGAAGTAGGGATCTTCAAGCATGCCGCTCAGTAAGGGATGGATTACCTCTCCCGTGGCCGCCCAGTCACCCCCATCATCGAAGGGCACACCCTGATGCCGCGATACCCAGGCGTCCAGCAGCGTGTTCCCGGGTCCGGTATCCCAGCCGCTCACGCTACCGTCGGCAGCTATGAGTGTGACGTTGGCGATGCCACCAATATTGACCACTGCGGTGGCGATACCCGGCGCTGCCAATTGGGATGCGTGGAAGGCGGGTACCAACGGCGCGCCCTGGCCCCCGGCTGCCATATCGCGCCGGCGAAAGTCAGCGACCACCGTGATGCCGGTGCGTTCCGCCAGCCGGTTGGGGTCACCAATCTGCACCGTGTAGGGAATCTCTCCGCTGGGGTGGTGGCGCAGGGTTTGCCCGTGTTGACCAATCGCAGAGACTGCCTCGGCGCTGACGCCGGCCTCGGTTAGCAGGGCCAACACGGCCACGGCGTACTCATCGGCGAGTTGAGCTTCGAGTGTCGCCAGGCGATGAAGTTCATTATCGCCGGCTTCTCTGAAGGCTAAAATTTCTGCGCGCAGGTCTTTGCGCATGGGTCGGTGGTGGGTGGCCACCAGGCGGCCGCGCTCGCCGTCACTCTGTACCAGCACCGCATCAATGCCATCGGCGCTGGTGCCCGACATTAAACCAATGAACAGCTCCCCGCTCACTCTGCCTGCGCCAGGTGTTGCGCGTTGCGCAGGCCTGCCAACTGTTGCGTCGGTTGCCGGATAGACGCGAGATAGCGGGGGATTTCGGCTTCGGGTAACGACCGCGCTTTTGGCAAAATCTTATGTACCGTTCGCGGGTTGCGGTGCACCCCGTTGACCAGAAACTCATAGTGCAGGTGGGGCCCCGTTGCGGCTCCGGTGGAGCCCACGGTGCCAATCACTTGCCCCTGCTTTACTTTGCTACCTTTTTTAACCTTGAGCCGGTGCAAGTGCAGGTAGTGGGTCACGAACTGTTCGCCGTGTTGGATAAAAATATAGTTGCCGTTAGGGCGGGTGTAGCCCGCTTCTATCACGCGGCCGTCACCGGCGGCGTAGACCGGCGTGCCCCGGGGCGCGGCATAGTCGGTGCCGCGATGGGGTCGCTCGGTCTTGTAGATGGGGTGCAAGCGATTGGGGTTAAAGTTGGAGCTGACCCGCGTGAAATCCAGCGGCGCGCGCAAAAAGGCCTTGCGCATGCTGACCCCCGACTCGTTGTAATAACTGGTATCTCCTTCAAGATCGGTGTATCGATAGGCTTCGAACGTCTCGCCCCGGTTGGTGAAGCTGGTCGCCAAAATGGGTCCGTCGCCAAAGCGGCGGCCATCCAGCATGAGCTCTTCGTAGATCACGTGGATGGTGTCGCCCACCCGAGGGTCCAGCGCGAAATCGATAACGCCCCCAAAGATACCTGCGAGTTCCATGATCATGCCGTCGCTCAACCCGGCGTCGGTTCCCGCAAGAAAGAGTGAGCTCTCGATGGTCAGCGACGCCTCTCTCTCGCGGCGCTCGGGCTCGCGGGTGATCTGCGTCGCGTCAAACCCGCCCTCAGTGCGCTGGTAGAGAGTGGTCAGCAGAGGAGACTGCACATGCCGCATGGCGAGCAACTCACCCTGATCATCGCTCTGAAA
>DFQW01000093.1:13102-15654 GCA_002377985.1 Halieaceae bacterium UBA3479
GTCGGTAAAACCCGCGCGCGCAAAAACACGGCTCAGATTGTCACCATCGCGCACGGTAAAATCACGCCACGCCGGAGGTGCCGGCTCAGGCTCGGCCGCCACCTCGATTACGCCCGCTACATCCTCAGATACCGCTTCAATCTCCGGCACCTCGGGGAGGGCGGTCACCGGCGCTGCGGGTTCTGGCGGACTCGTGAGTGACAGGCCCATCACCAGGAGCAGCGCGCCAACAGTTGCTATCCAGACAATGGGGCGCTGGTGCAGGGGTGCTTCCTGTGTCTTGAGCGGGGTGGCGCCACGGGGTGCGGGTTTGCGGGACATGCCTTGCCATCAACGCGGTTGGTAGCGCGTAGTATAACCATTGGTCTGCACCGTTCAGATACCGAGATTGCCCACCGTCGCTACCCCGTTTATGGGATACTCTCCATTCGCCCCGTCGAGGGCACTACCCCTGTCGCCCGTGAAGCAGAGATAACGCCGTCAGCCATGTCCAATAATCTAATCGCCGACCTTCGTGCACGAGGCCTCGTTTTTCAGGTGGCGGGAGAAGACGCGCTGGAAACCTGGTTGAGCGCAGAACCGCGAACGCTTTACTGTGGATTTGACCCCACCGCAGACAGTCTGCACATCGGCTCACTGGTGCCCCTGCTGGTGCTGCGTCGGTTTCAGGAGGCGGGTCACCGGCCCATCGCGCTGGTTGGTGGCGCGACGGGGCTTATTGGCGATCCCAGTTTCAAGGCGGCGGAGCGTCAGTTGAATACGCCTGAGGTTGTGGCGGGTTGGGTTGATCGCATCCGTGCGCAAGTGAGTCAGTTCATCGACTTTGACTGTGCCGACCCGGCGCTCGTGGTGAATAACCTCGATTGGACCCAAGGGCTCGACGTGCTGGGGTTCCTGCGCGACGTGGGTAAACATTTTTCGGTCAACAATATGATCGGCAAGGAGTCGGTGAAGCAGCGTCTCGACCGCGAGGGCGCCGGCATCAGCTTTACCGAGTTCAGCTATATGATTCTGCAGTCGCTGGATTTTGCCGAGCTCTTTCGGCAGTACGGGTGTGGCCTGCAGATCGGTGGCTCTGACCAGTGGGGTAATATCACTGGCGGCATAGACCTGACCCGGCGTCTGCACGGTGAGCAGGTCTTTGGGCTGACCTTGCCCCTGGTGACCAAGTCCGACGGTACCAAATTCGGAAAAACCGAGTCGGGCACTATCTGGCTCGACGCCGCCAAAACTTCACCCTATGCCTTTTACCAATTCTGGCTGGGCACCGCGGATGCCGATGTGTATCGCTTCCTGCGTTACTTCACCTTTTTATCGGTCGATGACATCACCGCCATTGAGCAGGCTGACCTGGCGCGCGAAGGGCGACCCGAGGCGCAGCGTATTCTGGCCCGTGAGGTAACGCGGTTGGTGCACGGCGAGGGTGGGCTCAGCGCCGCCGAACGCATTACCGAGGCGCTTTTTTCCGGTGACCCTGAGGCGTTGGGCGAGGCCGACCTGCAGCAACTGGCACTCGATGGACTGCCCTCCGACAGGCTTGCGCGCGGCGACTTTCCGCCCACGTTCAGCCAACTGCTGGCGCAGGTGGGCGTGGCGGCCGGCAAGCAGATCAAGGATGCATTGGCGCGAGAGGCGGTGTGGGTCAACGGGCAGGCCGTATCGGGTGGGCCAACGACGACCTGCGATGCTGCCTTTGACGCAGCGAGTGCACTGCACGGCCGCTATTTTCTCGTGCGCTTCGGTAAAAAGAAGTATCACCTGTTTACCGAGGATCTATGATCGCGGCGTGAACGCGCCGGCTATCGACAGGACCCATGGCCAATAACCCCCAGCTTCAATCTCGCCACTCGCAGCCACGTCAGCATGATGTCGCCATCTGACACCGTTGATGCCGCAGCCGATGCAGCGCTGCTGGCGCGGATTCAATCCGAATTGAGCGCCGCCACCGCGTGTCTCGGCAGTCTGGATCCCGGGATTACGGTATTTGGTAGTGCGCGCACCCAGGCGGATTCTCCCGATTATCAGAGCGCCTGTCGGCTGGGTCAGTACCTGGCCCGCGCCGGTTTGCCGGTAGTCACTGGCGGTGGGCCGGGCATTATGGGCGCCGTCAATCAGGGCGCGATGGCCGCGGGCGGGGTATCGGTGGGGCTCAGTATCTCGCTGCCCCATGAGCAGTCTCCCAATCCGTACCTCACCCATCACTTGCACTTCAGTGATTTTCAGACCCGTAAACTGATGCTGATCCGCTATTCGCGGGGGTTCGTGGTGTTCCCGGGTGGCTTTGGCACTGTCGATGAACTGATGGAGCTGATGGTGGCATTCCAAACCAGCCGTTCAATTCGAAAACCATTGGTGTTGGTGGGTCGCGCATTCTGGCGGGGCTTTGTCGACTGGCTGGCCCACGAGCTGGGCTCGCGGCATTTCATCGATCTGCAGAATATGGACTTTATTGAGCACGCGGATGATGAGCATGAGGTGTTAACGATCCTGCTGGGTAAGGATGAGGCTGATGCCTTATTGTTGCAGGATCCCCATGCCACTCTCACGCCGGG
>DFQW01000070.1 GCA_002377985.1 Halieaceae bacterium UBA3479
GTCATGGCCTCTACCGATTCTCGTACGCTGTATCGGTCAGCCTGCCCGGGGTTGGGAATACCCTGCGCAGTGATAGTGCGACTCAGATGATCGCCAAACACGTCGTACTGGGAATTGTCGCCACCGGTAAAGGACAGTATCTGGGGGTGTGTCTGTATGGCGTGGTAGGACTCGATGAACGCCTCCATCGCTATTTTCCAGTTGCAAGCGATCTTCTTTTCAACATGAAGCGACACATAACGGTCTTCGGGGGTCCATCGCTTAAAGTGTTCTGTTAGCACTGAGGCGTACTCTTCGAAGGGTGGCGCATCCAGATCCATGTTGATGAGGATCCAGCCACCCCAAGTTGTCACCTGCACCTCGGGCAGTGTCAGCTCCGCAAGCTGCTCCTGATCAAACTCCCAGTCACAGTAGGCCTCCTTAAAGCGGCCGTCGAGGTGCCAGCAGAAGCCATGATAGGGACACCGTAGCTCGCGGCTGGTTCCCTTGCCTGATTTGAGTGCGCGGCCTCTATGCAAGCAGGAGTTGTGGAACCCTTTCAGCTCTCCGGATTCGGTGCGAACCAGCAGGATTGAATACCGAGCAATATCGTAGACGTAGTAATCACCTGCTTTCTGCAGCGCGGTCTCGCGACATACCATCTGCCACACTTTTGGCCACAGATGCTCAACTTCCTTCTCAAAAATACCCCGATCCGTCCACACATCAGTAGCGATGATGTCATTAGCGACATCAGGCTGTGTATCCAAACGCAACGCCTCAGGGACGCTGACCGCCTCTTCATCGAGCAGCTCCTGATAACTAGGGAATACTGGCTTATTCATGCTTCACTCCGCCGCTTTCGCCGTTCGATCCTAGCTAATTTTATCGAAAGAAATATAAAGATCCTTGAGACCACGCAGCAAGACATTAGGATTGTGGGTAAGCGTATTCTTTCCTTCAACCAACCCCCAATTATCCGTCCGCGCGAGCAAGCTGCCGAGCGCAATCTGCATTTCGCTGCGGGCCAACTGCGCTCCGAGGCAAAAGTGCGTTCCCTGACCAAAGGCGAGGTGGTTACTCGCGTTATCGCGATCCACCTTCATTTCGTGGCCGCATGAAAAGACCGATTCGTCGCGATTACCCGCAGCAAAACGCACCATGAGAAATGCCCCTTTAGGAATGGGCACACCGCCAACCTCCGTATCCTCGGTCGCCGTGCGCCACATGCCACTTGTGGGGGTCTCCAGCCGAAGAATCTCCTCTACCGCACCGGGAATTAAATCGGGGTTACTACGAAGCTTTGTTTGCTCAGCAGGATTCTCGATGAGCAAGACCACGCCACCAGCAATTCCGGCGGTTGATGTCTCGTTGCCTGCCACCAGAATCTGCTGAATCATGCCCAAGGCCTCGGGCTTGGTCAGCAGACGGCCCTCGTCGATCGTGTTATTCGCCAGATCAGAAATAATATTGTCCTCAGGGCTCTCACGCATTCGATCAATCAGATCGGCAAAGTAATGCTGGAACTCGACGATATCTTTCGCATTCTGAATCTGCTGCTCCTCGTTTGCGAGACGACCCAATCGACTTGCTGATGCATCCGACCACTTCTTGATCAGGGGCAGCTCCGCGCGAGGCACTCCGAGCTGGTCTGCAATGACGTAAATGGGGAGCGGCACACAGAGGCGGTTCATGAGATCGACCTCTCCATCATCTATCCACGCATCGATCAGCTCATCGGTGATGGATTGAATATAGTCTCGCATGCCCTCAATGCGCTTATTTGAAAAGACTTTATTCACCAGGTTGCGATAGACACGGTGGCGCGGCGGGTCCTGAGTGAGCAACGTTTCAACCATCTCGTAGCCCTGCCCATAAATGGCGTCTACCTCTTTATTCGAGGCACCGGCGTTGAGCAGAGCACCGAAGCTACTCGAAAAGCGGGCGGGGTCACGAATAATGTCGCGGATATCGCTGTAGCGGGTGACAACAAAAACATTGGTCCCCGGCATCTGCCAAACCGGCGCCTCGTCCTGTAACTGTCGATAAATCTGAAACGGGCACTCTTGTACCTCGGCACTGAAAAAGTCCAGAGTTGCTAGGTCAACGCGGTTCACGAAAGAGACTCCTTTAGTATCAAAGTGGCTGTGGGAAAGCTTGCCTCGGGCAAACTAACGTCTCGCGATTGGACAAAGGCGCCAAAATCGCCGGTAACGACCTGCCACACAATAAAACATTCGACGCCATCGATCTCCATCGCAAACGGCGTAAAGCCCATTGGCAAGTAACCAAAAGACGACTCTGGCGATGGAAAAAGATGCTTCGCCTGAAAGGCCATAAACGCATCGCGATGAGCACAGGGAATCATGTCAAAGAACGCCACGGCGGGCTGGCTTACCCGCAACCGGCGCAGAAACTCCGTAGGGAACAGGCCCCCGGTCCACCGCGCATTGATCTCGGTAACAATGACCTCATCGCCGTTAATAAAATAATCGACACCGCAGTTCACGCCCTCGTCTGCCACGTGCCCTTGCGCCCGCGCATAATTTCCCACAGCAATGAGCACTTCGGCATGCGCATCGGAGACGACCAGGTCGGGCGCAATGTAGTTTCCAACCCACTTACCCCCCGCAAACAGGATCTTTCTGACATTACTGATTTCAACCGTGTCAGGTGTGATCGTGAGATCTACGGTCATTTCTTGCCACGACTGCGTATCAAGCTTTTCTTGCAGCAGTACCTCGATGCCACCGCCATATTCGGCGATCTGCTCAAGGCAATCGGCAACCGATGTGCTCGGGAACACGTTTCTCGAACCCGCCAAGCCGAGCAATTTCACCATCACCCCACCCGGGTGTGCGGCGTAAAAGTCGTCTGCCGCCCCATTGGCAATCTCTCTCTTGAGAAAAATTTGGGTGCGCGGGACAGGGATACCAGCCAGCGGCGCGTTTTCAGCAAAATGCAGCTTTGAATTCACGTTCTGACTGATCCGCAGCGCTTCGGCATTTGCGTGAAGCGGAACATTACTGCCGCTGATCATATACAAGTTAAGCAGATCTACCGAAGGCATGTCGACGGCAACACTCTCGTAGTAGCCATTCATTGGGTGATACTGCCAATTGCACCCCGGCACGGTTGCCAACCCCATAGCGCGGAACGATGCCGCATACTGGTGCAACATGTTGTTCCATTCAGGCTCGACGAAGGGATCAGAGAGTGCGACGTAATCATTGGGCTTGCCCAGCCCGGTCAATGCGACTTGCAGCGCGCACGTCAGCACCTGATTTTCCTGATGATCCACCTGCTGCTTGGGCGTCAGCCTCGATAAGTCGTGATGCAGCGAGCAGTCGTCTCCCGCCATAGCGTAGAGCACGGACCCAGCCTGCTCGGGCACGAAACTACCGACTTTCACAGCCAGCCTTCCAGTCGCTATAAATCATTGCGCTCCGACCACG
>DFQW01000158.1:0-13531 GCA_002377985.1 Halieaceae bacterium UBA3479
AACCCACTGAGAAAATATAGCAGTCGCCTCTGTCATCAGAATGCGTAAACAGTGAGGTCAAAATGAGAACGGCAGTGATTACGGGTGGAGCGGCTGGATTGGGTGCCGATGTGGCCCGCCGCCTGAGTGAGGCCGGCTATCGCATCGGCATTTTTGATATAGGCGCCGAGCGTGTGGCGCAAACCGCCTCCCAGCTGGCCAATGCGGTCGGTATCGAGGCCGATGTTACCTCCCCAGAACAGATCGCCGCCGCTTTCAAGGCCTTTGGCGAAACGCCCGACCTCTTGGTTAACAATGCGGGGATCGTGCGCTTCGGCGCCATGGAGGCGCAATCAGTGCAAGACTACATCGACGTGGTCAATGTGAATCTGCTGGGTAGCTGTTTCTGTGCCCGCGAGATCGCACCGGCAATGATGGCGCGAGGCTCCGGCCACATCATCAACTTCACGTCCATTAATGGCATTCATCCGGCGCCGGGTGTGGGCCTTTATGGCCCCACCAAGGCGGCCATGGCCAATATGACTCAGGCAATGGCCATCGAGTGGGGGCCTAAGGGCATTCGCGTCAACGCGATCGCCCCCGGAATGATTGACGCGGGCATGTCGAAACCCATTTTCGAAAATCCCAAGGTTCGCGCCGTGCGCGGCGGTGGCGTTCCTTTGCGGTGCCTGGGCGAAGCGGCTGATATTGCTGAGGCGGTGCTTTTTCTCGATTCGGAGGGCGCAAAATATATCTCGGGGCACGAACTGGTCGTCGACGGCGGTGTCTCGATCAGCGTCATGGCACACCTACCCCGCGAATGAACGGGCAGTATCAACAGCTCATCCTGACCGGAGGCATCTTTCACGACTTCGAGGCCACCGCTCAGGCGCTCTCTGAGGTGCTCGCGCCGCTGGGCGTCATCTCGCGAATCGAACCCGACATGGAGGCGGGGCTGACAAGTCTCGCAGACAGTCCCGTCGATCTGGTCACGGTGAACGCGCTGCGCTGGGAGATGATCGGTGAAAAATATGATCCCTATCGCGACGCAGAGGCTTATTCGCCGTCTACTCACGCCAGAGTGGCGCTATCTACTTATCTCGCGCAGGGTGGTGCGCTACTCGGGCTTCATACCGCCAGTATTTGCTTTTCCGATTGGCCGGAGTGGGCAACACTACTCGGGGGACACTGGGTATGGGGGACCAGTTGGCACCCTCAACCGGAACCTGTCGTGGTGGCGCATGCTCCCAACAATCCGCTCCTGAAATCGCGATCATTCACCGTATTTGATGAGCTCTACACCGATCTATCGTTATCCCCCAACACGGAGGTACTCGCAAGTGCAACGAGCGATGCAATGCCCAAACCGCAACCCGTGATGTGGCGCCACCAACATGCTGGCGGGCGAGTGGTATACGACGCACTCGGGCATGACCGTGAATCGCTGCTCCAGCCCGATCACGCCGATGCGCTCCGCGGGATGGTCCGCTGGGCACTCGCTAGGGAGGCAACTGCATGAAGTCGCTTGAGGGGATGTCGCTACTCATTACCGGAGGTGGATCCGGCATTGGCTTGGGCACGGCACGCTACTGTGTTGAGCGCGGCGCCCGGGTGACTATATGCGGACGCCGGCCCGACAAAATTGAAGCCGCCGCGCGGGAATTGGGACCCGCTTGCCACGGCGTCGCCGCCGATATCACCGTGGCAGCGGACCGACAAAAGCTGATCGACGCTGCGCTGGGGCATGGCGGCAAACTCGACGCACTAATCAATAACGCCGGCAATATGTATCGGGGCATGATTACCGAGCTCGAGGAAGCGGCCTTGCAGGACATTTTCAACAGCAACGTCATCTCGGCCATGTTGCTCACCGGACTCTGCACCCCGCATCTGGCAACTACCGAAGGCTCGGTGGTATTTGTCGGCTCGATCCATACTCGACGGGCCTTTCCGGGCGCTTCGGCCTATGCCGCTACCAAGGCAGCTGTGCAAGGACTCACGCGCGTACTGGCGGCAGAACTCGGAGCACAAAAAATTCGTGTGAACTGCCTGCTCCCGGGCGCAGTCTTCACCGAAATCAACCAGCGCGCTGGCCTTATGGACGACGAAACCGCGTTGCAAAGACTGCAGGGAATGTCAGACTTGCACGCCCTGGGCCGCATCGGCACGACCGAAGAAATCGCCGAAGCCATGGCATACCTGATGTGTGCCGAATGGGTGACCGGCGCAATGATCGACATCGACGGCGGATTGGGGCTGGGCATCACGGCAGACCCGGCCATCATAAATAGGAAGGAGCAGTAAGCATGAGTGACCCCATCAGTGTGAAGGTGACGACCCGAGAGGGCGAGCAGCGAACTGTCACACAGGGCGCAGGACACCAGACATTAATGCAACTCCTCTACGACGAGGACATCGGCGTCGAGGCTATCTGTGGCGGATGCACCTCCTGCGCCACCTGTCATGTACTGGTGGATCCCGCGTGGATGGAGAAGCTCCCGGATCGAGATCAGGCTGAACTAATGTTGCTGCAGTATGTTGAGCATTATGACCCCGAACGCTCGCGCCTCAGCTGCCAGCTGGAAATCGGCCCCCATCTTGATGGCATGCCTCTGGTGATCGCTCCCGAAGAGTAGATCGTGCAAAGAAAACCGCTGTATTAAAGACTGGATTAGAGATCTTCATGACCGACAGGACCGCACTGGCAGCCGCAAAATCCATCGATATTCACGCGCACGCAGTGCTGGCGGGTTCGATGGGGACTGCCGGGGAACATGGCCCCGAAATCGGTTACACCGCGGCGGGACAGCCGTGGTTCCGCGTCGGTAACTATCGTCTCGATGGTGTGCGGTATGAAGGCAGTCCCTTCATGGAGGCCGAGGTCCGCATCCGCAATATGGATACAGCCGGCATCGATTTCCAGGTCGTTTCGCCCAACCCCCTAACCTACTTCCATCACATCGCGCCTGCTGACGCCATCTCATTTTGCCGAGAGCACAATAATGCGCTGGCCGAGATGGTCAATGCCTTCCCAACCCGCCTCGCCGGCTTTGCTGCCCTGCCCATGCAAGATATTTCTGCCGCCTGCGAAGAGCTTGAGCGCGCCATTACCGAGTTGGATCTCTTGGGTGCTTACATCGGCACCGACATTGGCAGGCCGTTGAATGATCCCTCTCTGGACGCATTCTACGAAAAGGTCGTGGCCCTCAACGTGCCGCTTATGATGCATCCGGCCCCTGCAGGGATCGATGGTCCCGCGGGAGATCCGAATCTCAAACAGTTCGATCTCGACTTACTCACAGGCTTTGCCGCTCAGGAGTCGATCGCCGTTGCGACGCTGATATACGGCGGCGTGCTACACCGTCATCCGGAGCTCGATATCTGCTTGAGTCATGCGGGAGGCACCATGACTTCGCTGGTGGGGCGCTTTAACCGTGCCTGCACCAAGCGCCCCTGGGTGCCAGAACATCTTCGCTATGAAGGCGCGTTTGAGGAATCGCTGCAAAAACTGTGGTTCGACACGCATGTTCACGACCCCCGAGTGCTGAACTGGGTCATCGAGATCATGGGGACCGAAAAACTGCTCCTCGGTACCAACTTTTCAGGCTGGGACGAGCACGCCATGACCCATGATATTGATCTCTCACTGGCCGATACCATGGCAAGCAATGCCAAACGGCTGCTGCGAGTGAGCGCTTAGCATGGCACCTTCAGAGCGAGAATTAGCCCAGCGCTGGCCGCTGATCATGGCGACCTGTATCGGCATTATCAGCAGCTCGTTTGTTCTGCCCTACTACTCGATTGGCGCGCTCGTCGCACCGGTCACCGAGGAATTCGGCTGGAGCCGCGCGCAGTTTCAGGCCGCGATCCTGTTTAGCTCAGGCTTGGGCGCGCTCACTTCTCCGGTCATTGGATGGTTAAACGACAAGTATGGGCCTCGGCGCGTTGCCCTACCCTCCATGCTGGGCCTGTCACTGGGGTTGCTGACTGCCTCACAGTTACAGGGCGAGCTGTGGATGCTGTTTCTGGCCTACGGAATGATGGCGCTGTTGGGCGCCGGCACCATCCCGGTCACCTGGACGCGCGCCATCGCCACGAGTTTTTTCAAGCGACGCGGGCTGGCGCTAGGGCTCGCTCTCACCGGCACAGGCATTTGCGCATCGGTTGCCCCCCATTACACCGTTTGGCTGACGGATAACTACGGATGGCGCGGCGCCTACATGGGTTTGGCGCTGGTACCGATCTTACTGGCGTGGCCGACACTGTACTTTCTGTTCAAGCCACTGGAGGTGCACATCGGGGCCGAGGATCCAGTCGATAACGAAGCGGCCAGCGCTATTCAAACGGGGCTGACGCTCGGCGAGGCGGTTAGAGGCTATCGCTTTTGGGTGTTATTGCTCTCGATCCTGTTTGCGTATCAAGGATTTTCCGGCATCGGACCCAATCTGCTCCCCTCACTGACTGATGATGGCTTCAGTCGTGAGCAAGCTGCATCTGTGCAAAGCGTCTTTGGTATATCGATCATTATCGGCCGGGTGGTAGTCGGCTATCTGGTCGATCGGTTGTGGGCGCCGGGAGTGGCGGCCTTCTGCCTGGCGATCCCCGCCGCCGGAGCGGCGATGCTGCATGGCACACAGAGTTTTGAGGTCGCGGCGCTCGCCGCTTTCCTGATCGGATTTGCTGCAGGCGCCGAGCTGGACCTGATGGCGTTCCTCGCCGCGCGTTATTTTGGGTTGGCACATTACGCCAAAATCTATTCGATCCTGTACGCAACGCTGGCCGTGTGCTCCGGCACGGCGCCCATGATCTTCGCCTCGGTGTACGACGCGACCGGCAGCTACGACATTGGCTACTCTATCGCTTCGGGGCTATTTCTGGTGTCAGTCGTCCTGATACTGCTACTGGGACGCTATCCCAAAGCATTCGAAAACGTGCACTAGACGCCCAGAGCATAAGTGCTGCGCAACCCTTACTGAGGTACCCCGGGCAGTCAGGCCGTCGATTGACCAATCGGCGCCCAGGCCAACAAACTGCTGTCATTGGTGAAGGTATTGGGCACCAGTTTTGCGCCACCAGCCTCTGCCAAGGCCACATACTCCATCCAACTCAGCACCGCGACGACGGGTGTACCCGGCCCTGTATCGAATGTCAGGGGGCCGTATATGTTAGCGGTGTAGATAAGATCGTCATCCGAGACACGTTGAGTCGCATCATGGCGCGCACCCGAAGGCTCATAGAACCACGTACCGGGTCCGTAACCCTCTGGCGGACCTGCACGAACACCCAGCGCGCCCTCCAAAACGAGGAAATCAGAGCCACCGATATGATTATGGGGCGCGGCTACACCGTTGTGCCGAACCATCACAGAGATAAAACCCGTCTCCTGACTGACACGCAGCACCTTCAGCCCGATGTCGGGCAAGTCTGGGTTCACCACCCAGGGCACAGCGCGACAATCAATGAAGTAAGGGTGCTGAAAAGTGTCTGCAGACGCCGTGGTGACACTGGCCACCAGGTGCCCTGACTTCTTGCCGGCAATTGCTAAAGGCACGCCCTCGCCCGTATAGGGCTCCCGCTCAACCATGCACTCTGCCAGCGTGTTGGGCACCATGCTGATGCCGGCTTGCAGCGCCATTTGCCGAATATCGGCACTGGTCACCAGGCGACTCACCTGATTATCTGGTGTGAGCATGGCGAAAGCGCCGTAGCAGTTTACTAACAGTTCCGCCTCATCGGCGGCGGTGAGACGCTCCAAGCACGTATTGGCCGAAAGATAGCCCCAAATACCCGGCTCAAGATGGCTCGAGCCATTGCTATCGCTGTAGTCAAGGCTTCCTGATAACACCAATAAATCCATGCCCGACAGAGACAGCAAGCGCTCGAGCTCGGCGCCTTTTTCAAGTCGCACAATCACATTGAACATACCGCTTTCCATACTGGCTCGCAGCGGCTTGAGTGAAAGTCCCGCGACCCCGCTGAGCGGGAGCCAGGGGAGCAGGTTGGTGTCGACACCACCTTCCGCACCGTCCGGGTCAAACTCGGGATTAAACGCCAAAGATCCTTCGCTCATGATTTATTCTCCTTATTCAGCCACCATCATAAGCTAACCCATTCCCACACTTTCAAAAAGGCAGTGGACGCTGCCCGGCGGTGGTTTGCCTTTTAAGCAAGGTCACATTGCGCCTACAGCACAATAAGCGCTTGTCAGACCAGCAGCGCCCGCTTAACTTGCAGGCTCGACAATATCTTAGGCTTTGACCATGACCCACCCTCCCGCTGAGACACAAGGTTTCGTTTTTAATCAGACCATGATGCGCATCAAGGACCCGGTTGCCTCGCTGAATTTTTATCAACAAGTACTGGGCATGACGCTATACCAGCGAGTCGATTTCGCTGAAATGTCTTTCTCACTCTATTTTTTGGGGTATCCGTCAAATCACCCTGGGGTGCCATTACCAGAGGATCCTATCGAGCGATCCAGGGTTAGCTTCCAGCAAAGCGCGCTGCTCGAACTCACCCATAACTGGGGTACAGAAGACGATGCGGCTTTTGAGGGCTACCACGACGGCAACGCCGAGCCGCGTGGATTTGGCCACATCGGCATCACGGTGCCAGACGTCGATACCGCCTGCCAGCGCTTTGAGCAATTGGGGGTAGAGTTCGTGAAAAAACCCAATGACGGCTCAATGAAGGGCCTGGCCTTCATCAAGGATCCCGACGGTTACTGGATCGAAATCCTCAACGCGCACTCGATCACGGCGCTCATAGAGGAGCGCGGTAGCCTGAGTCACTGAAACCGACCCTCGTGTTTAAAAGGCTCCCGATTCGGCGCTGATTCGGGTTTGGGATGGGGACTCGCCGTAGGCGGCTCGATAACGTTTACTAAAGTGGGAGATATTGGCGAAGCCCCAGGAGTAGGCGATCTGACTGATCCGTGAGGAGCCACCGGACACCGACATAAGGTCCTTTTTACACCCCTCGAGCCGCTTGCGGATAATGAGCTCATTCACCGTAATCGACTCTTCCCGGAAAAGCCAATGTAAATAACGCTTCGAAATACGATGCGCAGCGGCGATTTGCGCGAGATCCAACGAAGGATCAGATAAATTTCGATTAATGTAGGCCATGATCTCGCGCCGTTGCTGGGCACTGAGATTTTTCTCGGGAACCGTCTCAATTCGGGCCGCCCCCAAAATAAAGGCATTCACTGCCTCAAGGACAGTCTCTGCCTCCACCTCTGCATCATCAAAATCGCGATCGGCTACAGCCCTAATGAGGCTGTTTAACAGGAAACGGCTGCCCGACAACGTGTCGAATTTTCGTGGGATGTGGCTCAGCGCATTGAGTACATTTTGACTCAACAACCTTGCGGGCAACGCCAAGGCCACCTTGTGAAGCGACTCGTAAACCTCGAAACCCGTTGTTTTCGAGCTATCCCAGACAAAAGTATCGCCAGCAGACACGCTATACCGTTGGCCGCCAAAATCGATATGCTCCCCGCCCTCTAAATAGCTCAATAATATGACCTGAGGCTCTTCTACTCTGGAGACATGTAGCTCGTTGCGGTAACCGCGGCAAGGATCACAGCGACTCTCAATGACGTTAATTTCGCCGATAACCTTGTGGCGAAGCGACGCGTAAAAAGCACCCGCAGGCGTCTCGCCCGGACCCCAGTCGCTGCCCTGCGCGGCTTTGAGCTTATCTACCCATGCGTCATACGCGGCGCCCGGCTGCTCGGAACTCGATTCCCAGGATTCTTTTACGAAACAATTCATTTTTAAGTTTATTCGCTCCGCTCCCCCAAACCTTATCAATTGCAGAGCCGACGTCAAGCGCGATCACCCATCCATGGGACTCTATTGCCTTGCACAGAAAGACAAATCGCTTGTCGCTCTTAACACAGGCAAAGTGATCGCTTCTGCATATACTCCTACAAGTTGCCTCAGTAACGTCCTGCAAACAAAGGAGCCCAATAATGTTCCCGCGCCCCAACAATCCGATAAAACGATTGAGTTCCGCCGTAATCATGGCCTCGCTGGCTCTTGGACTGGACGCCATTCCCTCGGCAAACGCACAGGCTTCAGCACTGGAAGAGGTCATAGTGACGGCCCGAAAGCGGGACGAGAGCCTCATGGATATCCCAGAATCTGTATCGGCCATTCCCGCTATAGAGGTCGAGCGCCGCAACATCAAGGGGCTCAACAAGATCGGACTATCAGTTCCCAACCTAAACCTCTCCATGAGAACCGACGGCTATCCAAATGTCACGATCCGTGGTCTCGGCGCATTTGGTATGACACAGGGGGTCGGATTTTACCTGGACGATGTGCAGCTTTTCAGCGACGCATCTTCCCGTTTTGGCGATATAGAGCGCATTGAAGTACTTAAAGGGCCACAAGGCGTGCTGTATGGCGGTAGTAATGTTGGCGGCGCGGTAAAATATGTGAGCAAAACTCCCTCTACCGAGGCGCTCAGCGGCAGGCTGAAGGTCCTGGGGGGCGAACAGGGCATCTGGGATGTAGAGGGCGACATCAATATCCCTCTGTCTGATAGATGGGCTCTCAGGGCTTTCGCGTTTACACGTGAAGATGACGGTTTCATGACAAATCCGGGCTCGCTTTCGCCCGTTTTTGGCGTCGATTCCAATCAACCGGAAGATGTTGGCGCGTATGAACAATCTGGTGGCAGATTGATTCTCCACGGTGACATCACGGACTCACTCAGCATCACTGCCTCTGCCCGGTACAATGAATATGACGGACCGGTTAATAATTGGGCGCGTGAGATGGGCACGCCAGACAACCTTCAGTACCCCTTCACGTTGGACACCAATCTTAATCCAACGCACGAAAGAGAAACTTTTGGCGCGAGGTTCGAGATCAATGCCACATTCGATGCCTTCGATTTCAAGAGCATCACCTCGTATACCGACACCGAAAGCGACCGGCACACCGACGTTGACCTCACACAACTCTGGTTCTTCAACACTTTCCGACCCGAGACTATGGAGGTCATGACGCAGGAATTCCGGTTCTCCTCCAATTCAGAAGGCCCGCTGCAATGGGTCGGTGGTATTTATTACATGGATCTCAAAGAAACCATGAACTCGTTCCTCGATTTCGGCTGGATTATTCTCGAGGCCGATGATCCCTCAGTGCATGTCGAAGTGCCTTTCGAGACGCGTCGCGAAGACAAGGGCAATCTTGCTGCGTTTGGTAATCTCACCTACGAGACAGGAGCATGGGAGTGGGGTTTGGGCTTGCGGATAGATCGCTGGGAATCCAAAGAGCAGGCTGTCGACATTGGCCATTCGGCGTCAAAGGATGATGTTGAAATTCTTCCCAAGCTTTCACTAACGCGACGTTTTGGCAGCGACTCCATCGCCTACGCAACGATTTCGAAAGGTTTCGAGCCGGGCGGCTGGGTGGGTATAGCCGGCGGGGCACCACCTGTCTACGGGCCCAACGGCGAGAAGACACTTGCGGGCTTTGAGCCTGAGGAGGCCATACAGTATGAACTCGGCTGGAAGGGATCACTCGCCGATGGAAGGGTTCAAGCCACGGCTGCGCTCTTTTTCATTGACTACAACGACCGCCAGTTTGAATTTATTATCCCCAATCCCAGCGGTGATGGCACGCTGATCGATGGCATCGAGAATATCGGCGACTCTGAGCAGACTGGTATCGAGCTCAGTCTGGTCTGGCAGGTCAGTGATTATCTTCAAGTTGCCGCTGCTTACGGCTACATCGATGCAGAGTGGGACAGCGGCACTGTTCTTCCGGATGGAAGCGCCAACATTGGCGGCCAAACCCCACCTCAAGTGATTGAGGACAGCACGACAGTAACGGCTAATTTCCAAATGCCCGCATTTGGCAATTTTGATTTTATCGCCAACCTGCAGCTCAGCCACAACGGCACCATGGAAGGGGGTAAACCCTCAGGCGGCACGGCACTAAACCCTGAATTTACAGTCATGGATATTCAGGTCGGTGTCGCGTCAGAGAATTGGGAGCTAATGCTCAATCTAGATAATGCCTTTGACGAGCGCTATTACACGGATCTCGAGCCCTTCCCCAATTTTGGTTTTGGGGGGTTGATCGGCACTGAACCTGCGGAAATCATTATCGGCACGCATGGCCACCCGAGGCTGTTTACCGCAAGTGCAACATACCGATTCTGATACAGTGGCGTTCCGGCCCTCTGCAGAAGAAGGTAAGCCATGTCTGACGCGCTGGAACTCGCCACACGCGCACTGAAGCACTTCAATGGGGGCACGACAGACCAGGCCCCCTCACAAATGCGCATTCCGCTCACGGCCTACACCGATGAGGTGCGCTTTCAAAAAGAGCGCCAGGCCGTGTTTTTCGAGTCGCCCATCGCCATTGCCTTGTCTTTGGAAATATCGGAGCCCGGCGACTTTCAAACCCAGACGGTGATGAATGTGCCGCTACTGATCACCCGCGACACGGACGGCAAGGCGCACTGCTTCATAAACGTCTGCCGACACCGAGGCGCCAAGGTCTGTACCGCCGAAAAGGGACATCAGTCCCGCTTTACTTGCCCGTACCACGCCTGGACCTACAGTAACCGCGGCGCGCTTGTCGGCGTTTATGGTGAAGAAACCTTTGGCGAGGTGGACCGCGATACCATGGGGCTGACGCAACTGTGGTGTGAGGAGCGGGCGGGCGTCATATTCGCCTGTCTGACCCCTGCAAAATCCTTCGACATTGACGCCTGGCTGGGCCCGTTTGCGAGTAAGCTCGGCGATCAGGACCTGTTGAACTGGCATTTGTATGAAACGCGCTATTTACCGGGCGCTGGCTGGAAAGCCACCATGGACGGCTACCTGGAGGTGTATCATCATGACAGCGTCCACGGTAAAACAGTCGGGCCCCATACCGTCGGCAACCTGTTAGTTCACGATACCTGGGGCGCCCATCAGCGCATGGCTTTTGCCAGAAAAAATATAAATGAATTTAATGGCTTGGGAGACAGTCCAGAAGCTCAGCCTGAACAATATATCCGCGTCATTCACTCGGTATTCCCCAACCTCTCAATTTCGGCAATCCTGGGCGGCCACTGTCTGGTGGGCTTTATCTATCCCGGGGAAACGAGCAGAGAGACGCTGACTCGACAGCTCATCTTGAGCGCCGCGCCGCCCGAAAGCGAACAAGACCGTGACGCGGTTGAGACCTTCAGCCAAATGACCCTGCAGGCCGTTAGAGACGAAGATTACGCGTTGGTAGCAACCGTGCAGCAAGCGCTCTCGTCCGGCGCCAATGACAGCTTCCTGATCGGACGCAATGAGCCCGCTGTGCAGCACTACCATCGGATGATCGAGCAGATTTGCGGTTAAGCACGCACGCCCTGAAACTGGGACCATCCCAAAGCGCGCTTTAACCGCTCGCTATCGCTGCCGCTCACTGATAGAAAGGCGTTACACCTGCCTACTAGGAGATCAACAGCTTGGGGATCATTGACTACCACAGTCCGCTCAACGTTTTGGTGTCCACCAAAGGACATCCGTTCGAACGCGACGCGTTCGCCAGCGTATTCGAGAGCTTTCAGGGCATCCGCCACACCTTTGTCGAACAACCCGCATCGCAGGCTTTTATGAACCCTGCGGGCGCGGCGCCGTGGGACGTGCTGGTTTTTTACGACATGCCCGGCATCGACTTCAGTACTCAACCGCCGACACTGATACCGCCCTCTGAAGCGTTAAAAGCCGGCTTTGAGGCGCTGCTGGAAAGCGGAAAGGGAATGGTTTTCCTGCACCACGCCATTGCGGGGTGGCCATTGTGGCCGGAGTACGGCGAAGTGATCGGCGGGCGCTTTTTCTATCGTCCTGCAGAATGTCGCGGCCAAGCAGTACTGGATTCAGGATATCGACATGACGTGGCGCATTCGGTGGCGGTACTGGCGGAGGATCATCCCGTCGCTGCCGGGTTGCCCTTGGCCTTCCCACTCAAGGATGAACTCTATCTCTATGAGGTTTTCGACCAGAGCATCACCCCGCTATTAAGCAGCGATTACTCCTTCACGAATAATCATTTTTATTCGGCGTATCATGCGGTCACGGGAAAAATGTTCTGCAACGACGATTGGCCGCACCCAGCCGGCTCTTCACTCATCGGGTGGACTAAAACCGCCGGCGCCAGCCGAATCTGTTATCTCCAGCCCGGCGATGGGCCAGACACCTACGCTTCGGAACATTACCGACAATTGCTCGAAAACGCGATCCGCTGGGCCGCCGAGAAGTTCTGATCGTCAGGCAGAGCGAGGCGTCGGCCCTTTCACATATCGCCGCGGCGGATGGAGTAATGGCGCCGGAATTCAGGCAGTGACAGGCAAAGGCTTGTTGATGGGCTGCGTTAACAATTCTGGCGCAACAGAAAAACCGATAATGGCGCTGTATCCGGACGACTTTTCTCGATGCACCAAACCAGCAGCCGCTACAATCTTGGCGCCGCGCTTACAGGTGATCGATTCACCATCTTCCCTTGAAAACGTGATCTCACCGGCTGTCACGTACACCACCGAATCAAAATCATGCCAATGAAAATCGTTCTCCTCGGCGGGAAAGTCGAATGCCATGGCGTGATAGCCCAGAGCCTCAATTTCGGCATAGGCCTGAGCTTCGTCCTCGAATGACTGAACTGGGTCCATTGCAACTTCCTCGCCGTTTTTACCGTCTGTTTGTCACTGTAGCGCCATCGGCATCACCTGCCCACCCCCAATAGACGAGCGCCCCTACCTTCCCACCGTCATCGCATCCAATAACACCGCTTCCACCGCAGCCAGTTCGACGACCCTTGGATTGGTGCTCGCCGCCGTATCCGATAAGGCTTTAGCGGCGAGCCCCGCCACGGCGTAATCTGGCACACCGAGATCAGACAAGCGGGCTGGTATGTCCAGCTTATCCAGCAATTCACAAACCCAGTAATAAAAAGAGTCGAAATCAGTTGCCTGAATTGCCAAAGCACTCGCCATCGCCGGTATCTTGTGCGCAATGGCGGATGCGTTAAATCGCAACACAGCGGGCAACACCACGGCATTGGTTAACCCGTGGTGCGTATCATATTCAGCCCCCACAGCATGACTCATCGCGTGCACCAGCCCCAGCCCCTTGAGGAAGGCGACCCCAGCAAGACAGGCGCCTACCTGCATGCCACCGCGCGCCCGCACATCACCCGGGTCAGCGCACACTACCGGCAACCACTGACCGATTAACTGCAGCGCTTGTAGCGCGGCGCCATCACACATCGGGTGAAAACTCGGCACGCAGTAAGCCTCCAGCGCGTGCACCAGCGCGTCGATGCCGGTCCAGGCGGTCAACGACGAGGGCAAGGCCAGTGTGATTTGGGGGTCCAGCAACGCAAGCGATGGCTTTAAATCTGGGTGCCATACGCAGAGCTTCATCCCCCGCTCTGCATGCGTGACCATCGCGGTGCTCTCTGTCTCAGCACCGGTTCCTGCGGTGGTCGGAATGCAGATTAGCTTTGGAAACACGTGCCCGGCGGGTAACGTCGGAATCTCGCGCTCAAAATCAAAT
>DFQW01000158.1:13857-14040 GCA_002377985.1 Halieaceae bacterium UBA3479
CCACAGGTCGAGGTCATGATGCGCCATCAGCGCCGTTGCCTTGCCCGCGTCCATGCCGCTACCGCCACCGATGGCAATGACCGCGTCATGCCCGCCAGATCGATAGGCAGCAACGGATCGCGCTATGTCCGTCTCACCCGGGTTGGGTGATATCTCGCTGAAAACGCGGTTGTTTATCCCGGT
>DFQW01000050.1 GCA_002377985.1 Halieaceae bacterium UBA3479
GATGGTTGCCTTATGGAAGGTGTTTCCCACGAAGCCTGTTCTCTTGCGGGCACACTGGGGTTAGGCAAGCTCATCGCGGTTTACGATGACAATGGCATTTCTATTGACGGCGAGGTGGAGGGCTGGTTTACCGACGACACGCCAAAGCGGTTCGAGGCCTATGGTTGGCAGGTGATACCCGCGGTCGATGGTCACGATCCCGAAGCGATTGAGGCGGCCTGTGTTGCCGCACAGGCGGAGACCGCGCGGCCGACCCTCATTTGCTGCAAGACCGTCATTGGCAAGGGTAGCCCTAACAAAGCGGGCACCGAGAGCTGTCATGGCGCCCCCCTTGGCGCTGAAGAGATTGCCCTGACGCGCGAGGCGTTGGGGTGGGCCCACGGGCCCTTTGAAATTCCCGAGGACATTCGCGCGGCCTGGGACGGGCGGTCTCGGGGCGCCGAGCTTGAGGCGCGCTGGCAGGCCGATTTTGATGCCTACCGCGCCGACTACCCGGACCTCGCCGATGAGTATCTTCGCCGAGTACGCGGCGAAATTCCGCATAATTTCGGCGAAAATGCAGACAAATACATAGAAGAGTGTATTCAAGCGGGCGCCGATGTGGCCTCTCGCAAAGCGTCCCAGCAAGCGTTGAACGCCTTTGGGCCCCTCCTCCCCGAGCTATTGGGCGGCTCTGCCGATCTCGCGGGCTCCAACCTGACACTGTGGCAGGGCGCGCAGGGTATTTCGGCGGAATCTGCGGCGGGCAATTACTTGTTTTACGGGGTGCGCGAGTTTGCCATGGCGGCCATTATGAATGGCATTGCGCTGCATGGTGGGTTTATCCCCTACGGTGCGACGTTCCTGATATTTATGGAGTATGCGCGCAATGCCGTGCGTATGTCTGCGCTGATGCGACAGCGCGTGCTGTATGTCTTCACCCATGATTCGATAGGCCTCGGAGAAGACGGCCCCACGCATCAACCGGTGGAACAACTCACGGCCCTTCGTGCCACGCCGAATCTACACACCTGGCGACCCTGTGACGCGGTGGAGTCAGCCATTGCGTGGAAGCAGGCGTTGCTTCGTGAGGCAGGCCCAACGGCCATGATTTTCTCCCGCCAAACCTTGCCCGCTCAAATAACCCACGCAGATCAGGCGCTGTTGGCGCATCGCGGTGGTTATGTGCTGGTGCCCGAGCAGGGCGCGCTGGATGCGATCATTATCGCTACCGGGTCCGAGGTGGCGCTGGCAGTAGAAGCGGCAGAGCGACTCACCGCGGCTGGAAAAGGTGTGCGCGTCGTGTCCATGCCCTGCGCCGAAGTGTTTGAGACGCAGGAAGCGGGCTATCGAGAGATGGTGCTGCCGAGCGATGTGTTGGCGAGGGTGGCGGTCGAAGCGGCGCATACCGACTTTTGGTACAAGTACGTCGGGCTGGACGGCCGCGTGGTAGGCATGTCGTCTTTTGGCGAGTCCGCACCGGCTGGCGCCCTCTTCCGACACTTTGGCATTACCACGGATAACGTGGTCGCCGCGGTTGAGGATGTCATTCTCGATTGACCATGCGCTTTGCGATTAATGGCTTTGGGCGGGTAGGTCGTACCTTGCTTCGGGTCTACCGCGCCCGCGAGGACGCGCGGTCTGTCCTGCAACTGGCAGCGATTAACGAGATTGCAGACGCAGATACGGTGGTGCATCTTGCCCGCTACGATTCTAACTACGGTCGTTACCCCGGTCGCATCGCCCGTTCCGGGGATTTGTTGGCAATCGATCAAACGCTGGTCCCCTTGAGTCATCTGCGTGACGTTGCGCAGCTGCCCTGGCGCGCACTAGAGATCGACCTCGTTTTTGAGTGCACCGGTGCTTTTACCGACCGAATAACCGCCGAACGCCATCTTGATGCCGGCGCCAACAGAGTATTGTTCTCGCAGCCGGCCGAGTCTGACGTGGATGCCACTATTGTCTACGGCGTTAACAATGATGCGTTGGCGCCCGACATGCGCGTGGTATCAGCCGCGTCCTGCACGACCAATGCGGTTGTGCCGGTCCTCGATACGCTCTCCCGCGGGTTCGGTATTGAAGCCGCGACCATTACCACGATCCATTCGTTGATGAATGACCAGCCGGTGCTCGACGCCTATCACCACACGGATTTGCGCAAAACCCGCGCAGCATCGCAGTCCATCATCCCTGTCGATACGGGCCTTGCGGTGGGTATCGAGCGCATCTTGCCGCACCTTGCCGGCAAGATCTCGGCTCATGCGTTGCGCGTTCCCACCACCAAGGTATCGGCGATTGAGTTGACGGTGGCCACCGAGCGTCGCTGCGATCGGGAGCAGGTTAACGCCGCTTTGTTGGCGGCCTCGCAAGGCCCGCTTTTGGGAATTCTGGATTATTCTCTGGAGCCATTGGCCTCCTGCGATTTCGCGGGCGAGGCGGCTTCCGCCATTGTCGATGCAAAACAGACCCAGGTTGCCGCCGGTCGTTTGGCCAAGATACTGATCTGGTTTGATAACGAGTGGGCCTACGCAAGTCGCATGATTGACGTTGCATTAGCGTGGCAACAACGCATTGCTGAATCAGCACATCCAGCGAGTGAGGGTGTGCAGTAAAGGAAAATATGCCGTGAAACTAATGACCGATCTGGACCTCAAGGGTCGCCGGGTCCTGATTCGAGAAGACCTCAACGTACCCCTTCGCGAGGGCGCCATCACCAATGATGCGCGGCTACGGGCCGCAGTGCCTTCCATCAGGCAGGCGCTGGCGCAAGGCGCTGCCGTCATGGTGATGTCCCACCTCGGGCGACCGACGGAGGGCCAGTGGAGTGCCGAGGCCTCACTGGCGCCTATTGCTGCGCGCTTATCGGAGTTAATCGGGCGGGATGTGTTGTTGGCAAAGGAGTGGCGCCACGTTGCGCCCTTACCCGGCGACGTGGTGCTCTTGGAAAAC
>DFQW01000122.1:0-4398 GCA_002377985.1 Halieaceae bacterium UBA3479
CGAGCGGGCAGTTGACATATTTTGCATATTGCGAAATAATGGGCGCCAGTCAGGAGGACGAAGGCGTCGATGGCGGCCAAGGATGGCCAGACAACTGAGGCCTGATACGCCACATTGGGGGCATGGATCGCCCCCTTATTTTTTGGGGGCTTGCAAAATCAAAAAGTGGTGACGCCACCGTATCGTCGACCCCAAACCAGCCTCCGATGTCAGAGCGCGGCGCAAAACTGGGTCTTAGACCGGCCTCGCGCAAGCAAAGCGGCCATGTGTTTGCTAAAAGAAGTGGGGTGGCTGACGGGTCTCGAACCCGCTACCTCCGGAGCCACAATCCGGTGCTCTACCTGGTGAGCTACAGCCACCATCAGATCAGGCTCTGGCAACCGCCCAGAGGCAAACCCGAAGGTTTCTCCTACCTCCTCTGTGGCTTCGGTGAGGAGATATGGTCGGGGTGGAGGGATTCGAACCCCCGACATCCTGCTCCCAAAGCAGGCGCGCTACCAGACTGCGCTACACCCCGATGACGCGGGGGTTCACCCTCGCGCGGCGCGCAGTGTACCCACATTGCCAATATTGGGCAATGTCGCAGAAAACACTTCCTCTGTCAGACAGACTCTGTAAGAATCCCCGGCCTTTTACGGGGGAAAACGGACATGCCGGCGCTTATTCTTGACGGAAAACAAGTGGCTCAAAGATCAGAATCAGAACTGTCAGATCGCGTCGCCGCCCTGAAAGCCAAGTCGGACGGCAGAACACCCGTGCTCGCTACCATTCTTGTAGGGGATGACCCCGCCTCTGCCACCTACGTGAAAATGAAAGGCAACGCGTGCCGCAGGGTGGGTATGGAATCGCTCGCGATCGAGCTTCCCGCATCGACGCGCACCAATGACCTGCTGCGGGAGATCGAGCAGCTGAATCAAAACCCCGATGTCCACGGCATACTGCTACAACATCCGGTGCCTTCGCACATCGATGAGCGCGCCTGCTTTGACATGATCGCGCTGGAAAAAGATGTTGATGGTGTCACCTGCCTAGGGTTTGGCCGCATGGCAATGGGTGAACCCGCGTATGGATGCGCCACGCCGCAGGGCATTATGCGGTTGCTCAAGCACTATGAGCTGCAGCTGGAGGGCCTTCACGCAGTGGTCGTGGGTCGAAGCCCTATTTTGGGCAAACCCATGGCGATGATGCTGCTTGAGGCCAACGCCACAGTCACCATTTGCCACTCCCGAACCAAGCAACTGGACCAGCTAGTGCGCCAAGCTGACCTGATCGTGGGCGCAGTAGGCAGGCCTGAGTTTATACGCGCTGACTGGATCAAGGAGGGAGCCATTGTCGTCGATGCGGGCTACCACCCCGGGGGCGTGGGTGATATCGAACTCTCCGCGCTGAGTGAGCGCGCGAGTGCACTAACACCTGTGCCGGGGGGCGTCGGTCCCATGACCATTAATACGCTGATACAGCAGACGGTGGAATCCGGAGAAAAAGCGCTGGGTTAGGTGACAACGGGTGTTCGCATCCGCCTAGTGACGACGACGCCAGACAGTGCCCTCTGGTCCGTCCTCCAACAGCACTCCCTGTGCGTCGAGAAGCGCCCGAATCTCATCAGCGCGGGCAAAATTGCGTTGCTCTCGCGCCATGAGCCGCTCCTGAATAAGGTCTTGTATTGCCTCCGCGCTCGGCGCCGAGCCGCCCGAAACCACAGCATTGGTGAACCAGGCTTCGGGCTCAGATTCGAGTATTCCCAGCAGCCGGCCGCCTGCTAATAATGCTCCTTTGGCCGCTGCCGCCTCTTCCGCACCCTCAGCCTTGTTGAGCCTGCCGGCTGCAATGTGCAACTGTGCAATGGCCTCAGGGGTATTCATGTCATCCAGCAAGGCGTCAAAAACCCCTGTCTCTTCAACAGGAACCCGGTCCGGCTCACATTTCTGGTGCTTGCGTAGCGCGGCATAAAAAGTATCGAGCTGTGCTCTCGCCGCCACGAGCCCGGCACTCGAAAAATCAAGCGGCGAGCGATAGTGCGCCGACAACAGAGAAAAACGCAGCACCTCACCCGGATAGCTCGCCAGAAGCTCTCGCACCGTTCGAACATTGCCCAGTGACTTGGACATTTTTTCTCCTTCCATGTCCACATAGGCGTTGTGTAGCCAGTACTTAACAAAGTCCCCGCCGTAACCACAGCAACTTTGGGCGCGCTCGTTTTCGTGATGCGGAAAGATAAGATCTCGCCCGCCACCGTGAATATCGATGGACTCACCTAAATGAGCATGGATCATGGCAGAGCATTCAAGGTGCCAACCAGGCCTGCCTCTCCCCCATGGGCTGTCCCAGCCAGGCTCCGCATCAGTTGACGGCTTCCACAATACAAAATCGCCGGGATGCCGCTTGTAATCGGCCACCTCCACTCTCGCTCCCGCCAACATATCTTCCAACTTACGCCCACTCAGCGCGCCGTAACCTTCCATCGACTCTACAGAAAATAAAACGTGACCTTCGGATTCGTACGCACTCTGGTTGGCTAGCAGGCGTTCCGTCAGCGTAATCATCTCTGCGAGGTGCTCTGTTGCCAGTGGCTCAAGGGTGGGAGCGAGCGCATTAATCGACCCCATATCCTCTCGATATTTTTGCGCATATTCCTCGCTAATCACCTCTATCGAGCATCCGCGGTCGGCAGCAGCTTGAATAATCTTGTCATCGATGTCGGTGATATTGCGTGCGTAAACAACATTGGGGTAAAGCGCGGTCAAGAGCCGATACAGACAGTCGAAAACAACAACGGGCCTGGCATTGCCTATATGAGCATAGTTGTAGACGGTAGGGCCGCACACATACATCGTAATCCGCTCGGGGTCGTTGGGAACAAAAGATTCTTTGGTCCGAGTGAGCGTGTTGTAGAGCTTCAACTCATACATGCGTATCGGACCATGAGTCACGGAGACCTATCACTAAATTAAACACGGGATGATCAACGCCGTGTTCGATCCGGTCTGCAACAAAATACCCCTCACGTTCAAATTGAAATACGTCCTCCGGATTAGCGTCCGCGAGAGTAGCCTCAATCATTGCCCCCTCGATAATGCTGAGGCTATGGGGATTGATCTCATCGAGAAGGCTCTCGGACCGCCCCGGTTCCGGGACACGAAACAACCGGTCATATCGTCGCACCACTGCAGGAATCGCCTGGGACGCACACACCCAGTGAATCACCCCTTTAGGTTTAATTCCGTCTTCCGGGTCTACCCCTGCTTCCAGCGTCACGCACCGCGCGTAGATCGTTGTAATATTGCCCTCTTCGTCTTTATCGCAAGACTCTGCCTCTATCACCACTGACCCGCGCAATCGCACGCGTTTGCCCAACACCAAACGCTTGTAATGTTTATTGGCTTCTTCACGGAAATCATCACGATCGATAAAAAGCGCTGAACCCATAGAGAGAGCACGCTGACCGAAACTTTCGTCGGAGGGATGATTCGACAAAGACAGCTCAAGCGGGCTGGGAAGATTAGTTAGCAACAACTTAACCGGCGACATAACGCACATTGCGCGCGGCGCGCTTTTATTAAGGTGGTCTCTCACTGCGCTTTCCAGCATAGCCACATCAACAACGCTATCAGAACGCGAGGTACCAACCTCTTCGCAAAAATGGCGGATGGCCGGTGCGGGATAGCCGCGGCGCCTTAGCCCCGCGATGGTAGGCATGCGGGGATCATCCCATCCAGCGACAATGCCTTCATCAACAAGCTGCTTTAACTTGCGCTTGCTGGTGATGGTGTAACTGGTATTCAAGCGGGCAAACTCAATCTGTCGCGGCGCATGGGGAACGGGTAAATGATTGATAAACCAATCATAGAGCGGGCGATGATCCTCAAACTCCAGCGTGCAAATAGAGTGCGTAATACCTTCAATCGCGTCTTCCTGCCCGTGAGCATAATCATAGGTGGGATAAATCGGCCACTGGTCGCCGGTCTGATGATGCGTGGCGTGGCGGATTCGGTACAAAATCGGATCGCGAAGATTCATATTCGGTGACGCCATATCGATTTTCGCCCGCAATACCCGCTCACCGTCTGCAAACTCGCCGGCGCGCATACGAAGAAAAAGAGAACGGCTCTCCTGCGGAGTGCGATCACGATAGGGGCTGTTTTTACCGGGTGCCGTCAGGGTCCCGCGGTATTCTCGCGCCTCTGCCGGAGATAGGTCGCATACGTAGGCCAGGCCTTCGTCAATCAGGTAAAGCGCCCACTCGTATAGTTGATCAAAATAGTCGGAGGCATAACGCACCTCCCCCGACCACTCGAAACCGAGCCAGCGTACGTCCTCCTGAATTGAGTCTATAAACTCCTGACTCTCTCTCTCGGGATTGGTGTCGTCAAACCGAAGGTTGCAACGACCACCAAACTG
>DFQW01000122.1:4790-7828 GCA_002377985.1 Halieaceae bacterium UBA3479
CCTTCAGCCAAGTCCTTTTCAATTTGTGTGCGTAAAAAATTACTGCGCAGTTCCGCGGACATGCTGAACCCTGAACCCTGAATCGCAATCGGAGAGCGCCGTACTATACCAACTGGACGTGTTGCGTGGCAGGTCGTCGTGTTTAGTAACACTAAAAAAATTCGGGATCGTCAGAGGCCACCGACTCTAGTAGGATGCGCGCTTTCCCAATAGTGACCTGAGGTTCCAATGCCAACTGCACAAGTACTGATGACGACCACCGTCGGGCCCATTACGCTCGAGCTTGATACCGATAATGCACCCAAGACCGTGGATAACTTTCTTTCTTATGTGGCAGATGGTTTTTACGACGGGACCATATTTCATCGTGTCATCGACAACTTCATGATTCAGGGTGGTGGCTTCACTGCAGACATGGAACAGAAAGACACCAAAGCGCCGGTGGAAAACGAGGCCAATAACGGGCTGAGAAACGATCGCGGCACGATCGCTATGGCGAGAACTCAGGACCCACACTCCGCCACGGCCCAGTTTTTTATCAACGTGCAAGATAATGATTTTCTCAACCACACGGGCGAGAACATTCAGGGGTGGGGTTATGCGGTTTTTGGCAAGGTGACCGATGGCGAGGACGTCCTCGACAAGATTCGTTGCGTTCAAACAAACGGTCAGGCGGGTCATCAAGACGTCCCGGTCGAGCCCATCATCATAGAAAGCGTCACGCTCATCGATCAATAGGTAACTGCTGAGGTGCACAGGCTCTTTATCAGTGACCTTCACCTGAGTGAAGAAACGCCAAAAATTGAGGCCGCACTGACGCATTTGCTGGCGGAGGAACAGCCCGACTCGCTCGTGATTCTGGGAGACCTTTTTGAGGCATGGGTGGGAGATGACGATGACGCCCCGCTCGCAAATCGCCTGCGGGAGCTACTCTACAGAACGTCGCAACGCGGTTGTGAGATAGCAATCGCGAGAGGTAATCGTGATTTCATGCTGGGGCAGCGCTTTGCCACAGACGTGGGCGCGTCACTGCTCGAAGACGAGACGTTGATGACTATTTCCGGAAAGCCCACGATTGTGCTGCATGGCGATACGCTTTGCACTGACGACAGAGATTATCAACAGTTCAGGGCCATGGTTCACGACACTGGTTGGCAGGCAGAAATGATGGCGAGGGGACTGGCAGAGCGCCGGGAGCTTGCCCAACAGTTGCGTGCTCTGAGCATCGATGCGGCCAGCAACAAGCCCGAAGATATTATGGACGTCAATGGCGAGGCGGTCAGCGCCCTGATGACGGAGTCAGGCGCAACGCTGATGATTCATGGACATACGCATCGACCAGACAGGCATGTGCTGCCCGCGGGGGAGCGCATTGTGCTGGGCGATTGGAATGATACGAGCGGCTGGCTGCTTAGAGAACGGGGTGAAACGCTAACGCTGGAGCGATTCATCATCCATTAGTGGATTTTCCTCAGGGGACCACTGTGAAAGCGAAACTCCTCATCGACGCGCTCGATCAGGGATGCCTCCAGCTCTTTAAAGTGATCCAACCGCCGAGACAGTTCCCCTGCGTCGCAATAGCGCTCCGCTAACTGCAAGTAATCCATAAAGTGTCTTGCCTCACTCTGCAGCAACTTACGGTAGAACCCCCCCAGCAACGGGTTTAGTTCGGGTGCCAACCTGGCAAAGCGCTCACACGACCTCGCTTCAATCAGAGCACCAATAATCAACACGTCTACTAACCGCCCCGGCTCACTCTTTCTGATCCCGGCATGTAATCCTTGAGCGTAGCGAGAGGCGCTCAGCGTCTGATACTCGAACCCTCGCTTTCCCAGCATCTCAAGAACCTGCTCGAAATGACGCAACTCCTCTCGCGCCAGCCGCGACATTTTATTCAATAAGGGAAGATGGTGCGGGTAGCGATGCATCAAACCAAGCGCTGTCGATGCTGCCTTTTTCTCACAATTCGCATGATCGGTGAGCAATAGCACCTCGTGCTCAGGGCTCATCGCGGCCTCGACCCACAGATCCGGCGTCGGGCAGGGTAAAAACGCCTGAACACGGAGCAAATCGGCCTGCAAAGTCATCGCGCCACTTCCTAGGCGGGACCGGTTGCGAACAGATCGCCCGTAGCGATATAGCGATCGTAATGCGCCGCAGATAAAACCCAGAACTCCTCGTCCACCTCTTCTCGCAAGACGACGAGTGATTTATCGCGATGCGGAGGAAGAATCTCGAATCCGTAGAGCTCCGGCGAAGCTATTTGTTTTGCTCCGGCTTTGAGCAGGGCAAAAATATGGCTGTGGGGGTCGTGATGCGCTTGGATACGGATTTGTTGAACGCCTAACTGCCAATTCAGAAGCGGCAAATCGACGATGCGAAACTTATTTGCCACGCATTGAGCCAAGAATATATCCAGTCGCCGGTCAATAGCCCGCTTTTGCTCCTGCGAGTATCCATTCCAATCAATGACCTCATGGGCGAAACGTTTACAGCCGCGACAGACAACGTCACCCACACCGGTTGAACAGACTCCGATGCAAGGTGTTCTTATTGGGACTAAGTGAGACACAGCACCTCCAATCCCTCAGTTTAGCAGTTTGTGTGCGATATCACGGTGATTTTCGGGCCCTCGGCCGGGGGCCATGGGCGTAATGAATAGGCGTTATTTGACGGCGCAGTAACCCTGAACTCGAATGCCGAGGTATAATCTGGCGCGACTTTTTTCCGCCTCTGGACACTCTCTTATCTTAGAAGGAACACCTCATGCTTGATGCCTATCGACAACACGTCGCTGAACGCGCGGCGCTGGGCATTCCACCCGCCCCCCTGTCACCGGCACAGGTAGCCGATCTGATCGAGCTTCTTAACTCACCACCCGAGGGAGAGGCGGAGTTTCTGCTTAACCTAATTACCGAGCGAGTGCCCCCGGGGGTTGACGAAGCGGCCTACGTCAAAGCCGGATTTTTATCAGCAATCGCCACGGGCGAAAGTCACTGCCCACTGATTGATCGGGTCCATGCGATCGAATTACTGGG
>DFQW01000122.1:8130-37578 GCA_002377985.1 Halieaceae bacterium UBA3479
AGCACGCCGCCACGCAGCTTAAAAAAACGCTCCTCGTTTTCGACGCCTTTCACGACGTGGTTGAATTGGCAGGAAAAGGGTCAGCAAACGCTCAGGCTGTATTGCAAAGCTGGGCAGATGGTGAGTGGTTCACTGCAAGAGAGACAGTGCCCGAATCAATCAAAATGGTGGTATTCAAAGTGACGGGAGAGACTAATACCGATGATCTCTCTCCTGCGCCCGACGCCTGGTCGCGCCCGGATATTCCTTTGCATGCGCTGGCTATGTTCAAGATGTCCAGAGAGGGTATTGAACCCGACAAACCCGGCGTAACCGGCCCGCTGCGTCAGATAGAGTCCATTAAGGCAAGCGGTCTGCCGGTGGCCTTTGTAGGCGACGTTGTAGGGACAGGATCCTCGCGTAAATCAGCCACCAACTCGGTGCTGTGGTATTTCGGCGAAGATACGCCGGGAATACCCAACAAACGTGCCGGCGGGGTCTGTATTGGCGGCAAAGTCGCCCCGATTTTTTATAACACCATGGAAGACGCTGGCGCGCTGGTATTTGAAGCGCCAGTGGACCAACTAAAAATGGGTGATGTCATTGAGATAAAACCCTACGACGGCCTGATTTTGTCAGAATCGGGTGAGGTTCTCTCAGAATTCGAGCTCCGCTCTGAAGTTCTGCTGGACGAAGTCCGCGCCGGTGGGCGCATCAATTTGATCATCGGCCGCGGGCTGACCGCAAAAGCACGTGAGGCAATGGGACTGGAAGAAAGCACCCTATTCCGCAAACCAGACCAGCCCGAGGCCTCGAACAAAGGATTTACCCTCGCACAAAAAATGGTAGGGCGTGCGTGTGGCGTAGAAGGTATTCGCCCCGGCACCTATTGCGAACCGCGCATGACCACCGTCGGGTCTCAGGATACGACAGGACCCATGACGCGAGATGAGCTCCAGGATCTTGCATGTCTCGGATTCTCGGCAGATTTGACCATGCAATCGTTTTGCCACACCGCCGCGTACCCCAAGCCGGTGGATATTGAAACGCAGCACACGCTGCCTGATTTTATAATGACCCGAGGCGGCGTCTCCCTGCGCCCGGGCGATGGCATTATTCATAGCTGGCTCAATCGAATGCTGCTCCCTGATACAGTGGGTACCGGGGGTGACTCGCACACCCGATTCCCAATCGGCATCTCCTTTCCGGCGGGATCAGGTCTCGTTGCTTTTGCCGCGGCCACGGGCGTCATGCCGCTCGATATGCCCGAATCGGTGCTGGTGCGCTTTACAGGAGACATGCAACCCGGCGTAACTTTGAGGGATCTGGTTCACGCAATTCCCTACTACGCCATTCAGCAGGGACTCCTCACCGTCGAGAAAAAAGGCAAGAAAAACATATTCTCAGGAAAGATTCTTGAGATAGAAGGTCTTGAATCACTGACTGTCGAGCAGGCATTTGAGCTCTCCGATGCCTCGGCCGAACGCTCCGCGGCGGGTTGCACCATCAAGTTGGGGGAGGAAACCATAGCGGACTATCTACGCTCGAATATTGTGTTGCTGCGATCAATGATCGCCGAGGGCTACGGCGACCCACGGACACTTGAGCGCCGGGCTCGCAATATGGAAGCGTGGCTGGCGCAGCCCGAATTGATGCAGGCGGACGACGACGCCGAATATGCCGCCGTTATTGAAATCAATCTAAATGAGATCAATCAGCCCATCGTGTGCGCGCCCAATGACCCCGATGACGCCCGCCTGCTTTCAGAGGTTCAAGGTGATAAGGTCGACGAGGTATTTATTGGCAGCTGCATGACCAACATCGGGCACTTTAGGGCTGCGGGACAACTCCTGGAAGCCCACGGGGCTCCGGTTTCGACGCGCATGTGGATCTGTCCGCCCACACGCATGGATGAACACCAGTTAATGGAAGAAGGCTACTACGCTATTTTCGGCAAGGCGGGAGCGAGAACCGAGATGCCGGGCTGCTCACTCTGTATGGGCAATCAGGCGCGCGTAGCGCCTCGGTCAACCGTGCTCTCGACCTCTACGCGGAACTTTCCCAATCGACTGGGAGAAGGCGCTAATGTTTACCTGACATCGGCCGAGCTGGCTGCCGTGGGCGCACTGCTGGGCAAACTCCCCACGCCAGAGGAGTATCTCGAGTATGCGCAAAAAATCGACTCGATGGCCGATGAGATCTATCGCTATATGAACTTTGATCAGGTGCTTTCGTTTCAGGAGCTGGCGAAAGACGGGGCGAGAATTGCCGCCACTATCATCGATCAGGTTGCGTAACTGGTCACCGGCCTCGAATACTGACGGGCGCTATACCGAAGCCAGCGCCCGAAAGCCTCGATTACAATCCGCCTGCAGATCTTCCAAATCTTCCAGCCCTACAGCGATGCGGATCAAACCGTCACCGATGCCAGCCGACGTCCTCTGCGCCTGAGATAGCCTACCGTGAGTGGTCGAGGCTGGATGCACGATGGTCGATTTCACGTCACCCAGATTTGCGGTCAATGACATCATCTCGGTGTGATTGATAAAACGAAAAGCGGCTTCCTTGCCCCCCGCTATCTCAAAGGCGAGTACGCCCCCATATCCGCTTTGCTGGCGACTTGCCAAGCTATGGCCAGGATGTCCGGGTAAACCGCAGTAATGCACGCATTTCACCTCTGGCTGGCTCTCCAGCCATTCGGCGAGGGCCTGAGCGTTAGCACAGTGGGCACGCATCCGAATATCGAGCGTCTCCAGACCTTTTAACATCACCCACGCGTTAAAAGCGCTCATCGTGGGGCCGCAGGACCGATTAAATGCAATGATGGGCTCTATCAGCGACTTACTGCCGACAACGGCGCCTCCCAGCACCCGCCCCTGCCCATCGAGATATTTCGTTGCCGAATGGGTTACCAAATCCGCGCCCAGTGACAGCGGGGTCTGCAAGACTGGCGTGCAAAAACAGTTATCTACTGCAAGCATTGCCCCCAGCTCGCGGCTCAAAGCTGCCATTGCCGCTATATCAGCAATCGCATTCAGGGGATTAGAAGGCGTTTCCATGAACAATAGCCGCGTTGCTCTCGTGGCAGCCGCGCGCCATGAATCAACATCGGTCAGGGGGACAAAGGTAGTCTCTACACCGAATTTTTTTAGCGTGTTTTCAAATAAGCCCACGGTTGCGCCGAACACGTCGCGGGAACACAAAACATGATCTCCTGCCCTCAGATGCGCCATGCATAGGGCCAAAATAGCCGACATCCCCGAGGCTGTCGCAACGGCGCTCTCCCCGCGCTCCAGAGATGACAGACGCTCTTCAAAACTGCGCACTGTCGGATTGGTGTAGCGAGAATAAACATTACCCGCAGCGTCACCCGAAAACTTGGCGGCAGCATCCTCAGCGGAATCAAAAATAAAGCTTGAGGAAGTGAATATGGGTTCGGCATGCTCTCCCTCTGGAGAACGCCTGATGCCCGCCCTGATTGCGCGGGTACGTTGGCCGGCTGCCTCCAGCCAATCTCCACCATCATGCGTCATACTGCCCTCACGTTCAGGCCCACGACAACGTGCTCACCCATCATTATGCAACCCAACAACTGCCCCATCGCTGATACCTAGACCACTGGCTCTACCCTTCGCACCATCGGCTCGCGCCGCCTCAACCGCTCGAAGATAGTTTTCGTCGATATTACCGGCCAGGTATTTTCCATCAAATACCGAGGACTCAAAGCCATCGACATCCGGATTTCCCTCTCGGGAACATTCAATCAAATCGGCTAAATCCTGATAGACGAGCCAGTCAGCACCAATCTCTTCTCTGACCTCCTCAACCGATCGCCCGTGAGCAATCAGCTCGGTCGCTGCGGGCATGTCGATGCCATAAACGTTGGGATATCGAACCGGGGGCGCCGCGGAGGCGAAATAGACCCGACTTGCACCCGCATCTCGCGCCATTTGAATAATCTGTCCACAGGTAGTGCCACGTACAATCGAGTCATCGACCAACAGAACTGTCTTATCCTGAAATTCCAGCGGCACAGGGTTAAGCTTCTGGCGAACTGATTTCTTGCGCTCGCGCTGGCCCGGCATAATGAAGGTTCGCCCGATATAGCGATTCTTCATAAAACCCTCTCGAAACTTCACACCGAGCTCGTATGCAAGCGACTGACCCGCTACGCGGCTCGTATCCGGAATGGGGATGACAACGTCTATATCGTGATCAGGCCTGTCCCGCAAAATCTTCTTCGCTAACGCTGCGCCCTGGCGCATGCGGGTCTTGTATATCGAAATGCTGTCCATCAACGAGTCGGGTCGGGCAAAATACACGTGCTCGAATATGCAAGGCATGAGTTTCGGCTCAATCGCGCACTGTTTTCTGTGCAACTCTCCATTCTGCGTTACACAGATGGCCTCGCCAGGCTGAACATCCCCCAACAATTCGTAGCCGGCCACGTCCAGCGCCACGCTTTCTGAAGCAACCATATATTCCGGACGCCCGTTACTGCCATGACGCTGACCCACCACCAGCGGCCTAATGCCGAAGGGGTCTCGGAATGCCACCAAGCCAAAACCGGCAATCAGCGATACTGCCGCGTAGCCCCCTTCACATCGCTTATGGAGGGTCGACACTGCCACAAAAATATCCTCAGGTGTCGGCGCAAGCTTCCCCAACCGAGCCAGCTCGTGTGCAAAAACGTTGAGGAGTACCTCAGAATCAGAATCGGTATTCAGGTGCCGCAAATCAGATTTAAACAATTCATCGGACAGAAAAGCCGAGTTGGTCAGGTTACCATTGTGTGCGAGGGCGATGCCGTAGGGTGAGTTAACATAAAATGGCTGGGCGAGCGCGGTGCCCGAACTGCCTTGGGTCGGATAACGCACGTGGCCTATACCAAAACGTCCCTGCAGCTGCTCCATATGACTGGCCCTGAAGACATCCCGAACCAAGCCTTCGCCCTTTCGTTGCATCAACTTACCATCGGCGCAAGTCATAATGCCCGCGGCATCCTGACCCCGGTGCTGGAGCATTGTCAGCGCGTCATAAATGTCTGCGGCGACATTTCTCCCGGCGACCATTCCAACTAATCCACACATACTGTTACCCCGGACCTAAAGCATTTCTGTGGAATCAAGGCTTTCCTTAACCGCTTCAGCAGGCTCTGCCTCCAAGACGCGTTCAAAATTAGCCCCAACCCACTCGGCGACCAAATCAACCGGCTCCATCAGTACCGCCTGGTCAATGAGCCCTTGTTCGCCCCGCGGCACGATAGAACGAAGCACAACGCTCATAAGCGCGACGATTAATAACCCTCTTGCTAGCCCAAACAAAGCGCCCAACAGTCGGTTACCGAGGTTGAACCCGGGCTGCCGCATCTGCTTGGACAGAAAAGCAGCAATCAAACCGAACACCAAAAGCACCGCTATGAATGTCAGCATCCAGGCAATCAAGTAGCGCGTTGTGGGTTCGTCAATCGCCCCCTTCATGACCTCGGCAACCGATATCGCCAGAAGGTTGGCACAAAAAAAAGCGGCCACCCAACCGATGACCGACAGCACTTCCCGGGCGAAACCCCGGACAACGCCATAACCCGATGAAATAATCCACACCCCGAGAACGAACCAATCCCAAACGTTGAAACGCGTCACGCCGGCGAGTGCGGCTTCGAGGTAATCGCCCATGTTATTGGGTGTACCTCAGAATTTGAGCATCCACAGCGAGTGCCTGATCAATATCGGGTTTGATTTTTTCCAAACGCTGACGATCGAGGTTAGGTCCGATTTGAACACGATGAAGGGCCTGACCCCCCTTCTGAAACTGCGTTGAAAAGGCCTTGTATTCGCGCGCGCGCAATGTCTCAACCAGCGCGTCGGCTCTGGCCTGACTGCTCACGGTCGCCACCTGCAGCACCCAAAATACAGGCAAACCGCCCGCATCAGTCAAGGGATCAAATGAGGGTGGTGTATCGCGGATCGGCTCTGTGACCGGCTGATTCAGCAGGGAAAGTTGCTCCGCCCCGGTCTCCGCTGCCGCATCGTCGAGCAATGTTTTGTCATCGGCAGATCCTTGCTCTTCAGCGCTTAAGGGCGCGACCGCTGGCAGGCGAGACTCTACCGACTCGCGAAAGCTTTCCGGCGGCGCAATAGGAGTCCGATCGACATCGGGCTGCGCTGGCATCGGCCCCAGAACCAGGGAATCTCTGCTCTCAGGCTGGGTGAATATCAGTGGCCAGAAGACAATGCCCAAGGCCACCAGCACCATCGTACCCACCAGACGTTGTTTGAGCATCGATTCCAAGTAGGTGCTTCCTCAAATGTCCCTGTGCTGAGTTAACAAACCGAGAGCCTCAGCGACAGTGTGGAATGAGCCAAAGATCACGACCCGGTCACCCGGCCGACAGCGCTGCAAGACAGCTGTCCAAACCTGACTAAATGGGCCCATTGCAGTCACCCGCGCAGCTCCGATTTCGCTAACAAGATGATCAACCGACATCGCCCTGGGAATGTGGCAAAGATCCACTGCGCTCCAATCATCGAAGATGTCACCGCATGCGGAGATCATATCACGGACCGGCTTATCCCCCATTACACCGAAAATTGCGCGGGTTGAGCGCGCATTGGACTTCTGACCCAAAAATTCGACCAACCGGGCTACCGATTCCGTGTTGTGCGCGACGTCCAGAATCACGCTGACTTCGTTAATCTCAAAGGTTGTTAGCCGACCCGTTAGCGTCACCGCGCTAACGGCAGTGAGTAGTGCATCAGTCAACCCGGTCAAACCACTCGACTCAATGGCCTGTAAGGCAGCGCCGACGTTAGCCGGGAGCAACCCGGACGGCTCCGGGAGAGCCAACGTCAGACCCTCGACAGTTGTCAGGCGTCCACCCCGAATCTGCCAGTCTCGCTCAAAAAACTGCGCCCTTGACCCCAGTGACGACAGCGCGGTGAAGAGGGTCTTCGGCGGATCCGCGTCGGCCACGATGCAAGGACGCCCTCGTCTTGCGATCCCCGCCTTTTCGACAGCAATCAGCTCCCGGCTATCACCCAACCAATCAGTATGATCGAGGCCGATGCTTGTGATGATGCTGATGTCGGCGTCTACGATATTTACCGCATCAAGCCTGCCGCCAAGCCCCACCTCAAGCACTTGTTGCGTCACACCTTTTTGGTGAAATATCCACAGTGCCGCGAGGGTGGCTGTCTCAAAGTAGGTGAGAGAAATATCCTTACGGGCTTTTTCCACAGCCTCAAAAGCAGCGACGATAAATCCGTCGTCCACCATTTCACCGTCTACCTGAATACGCTCGTTGAACCGCAACAGGTGGGGAGATGTGTAAGTCCCGACCCGGTAACCTGCTGCCACCAGCGCTGCCGTTAAAACGGCCGCAACCGAGCCCTTACCATTGGTTCCGGCAATCGCGAAAGTATGAATATGCGGGACCAGCACACCCAGCTCGTCCGCGACTGCTGCAGCGCGCTCGAGTCCAAGTTCGATCTCGACGGGATGCCTGGACTCCAGGCGATCTAACCAATCTTTGAGGGGTTTGTCAGGCATGCTGCGGTGAAGCACCGCGACCATCCGCCGTAATCACCTCGCCCTCCAGAGGACTCGAAACCTGAGTTGGCGCTGCATTCCCCATGAATTTAGCCAACACTCGAGCCAAGGTCTCGCGCATGTCATTCCGGTGCACGATCATGTCTATCGCACCGTGCTCCAATAAAAATTCACTGCGCTGGAATCCCTTGGGCAACTTCTGGCGAATGGTCTGCTCAATAATATTGGGGCCGGCAAACCCCGCTCGCGCCTCAGGCTCCGCGACATTAATGTCGCCCAGCAAGGCAAGCGACGCCGACACGCCGCCATAGATGGGATCGGTCAGCACCGAAATGTAAGGAATGCCTTGTCCTTTCAGCCGCTCTATGACCGCCGAAGTCTTTGCCATTTGCATGAGCGAAATCAAAGCCTCCTGCATACGAGCACCACCGGAGGCGGAAAAACATACCAACGGAGTCCGCGTCTCCAAAGCAACAGTAGCGGCTCGGGTGAATTTTTCTCCTACGGCATAACCCATCGATCCACCATGAAAATCAAACTCGAAGGCCAGCGCGATCACTGCAACACCCAAAATCTCTCCTCGCATCGCTATCAGCGCATCCTTCTCCCCGGTACTCCTCTGGGCAGCAGTCAAACGGTCTCGGTACTTTCTTTTATCCTTAAACTTGAGGTGATCCACGGGTTCAATATCGGCAAACAGTTCCTCCGCACCCTGGTCGAGACACAGTTCGAGTCGGCGCCTGGCACCTATTCTCATGTGGTGGTCGCACTTCGGACACACCTCGGCATTGCGTTCAAGATCGGGCTTGTAGAGTATCGCCTCGCACTTGATGCACTTCTTCCAGAGGCCCTCAGGCACGCTAGTGCGATTTGCACTATCGTCCTTGGTCACGCCCGACGGCAGAATCTTGTCAATCCAACTCATGGAAATCCCCACTGAATTCACGTGTGAGTATACGAGCCAGCATGGCCACTAGAAATGTGAAGAGTCCACACCGGCGCGAATGCGCTCCAATAGTTGTACCGCAGCGCCATGAATCTGGATTTCTTCCGCGTCGACCTGCGCCTCAGACTTGCGCACCATCTCATCGATCAACGCGCTCCCCACAACAACTGCGTCGGCAACGTCTGCCACGCGTTTTGCGCTCTCGGCATCCTTAATACCAAAGCCCACGGCAATGGGCAGCTCAGTCATACTGCGGATCACCCCGATGCGCTCCGCCACCTCTGCAACATCCAGCTGTCCCGAACCAGTTACGCCCTTAACCGCGACGCAGTAAATGAAACCTCTCGCGCGCGAAACGATGCTTTTAATTCTTTGTTCTGGCGTGGTCGGCGAAATCAGAAAGATGTTATCAATGGCCACTTGCAACAGCGCCTCATCAAGACGGTCTACTTCCTCGGGCGGCAGATCAACCGTAATCAACCCGTCCACTCCCGCTAGGGCACCGGCCTCTGCAAATGCCTCATAACCGAAGCGCTCGATGGGGTTGGCGTAACCCATCATAACGATCGGCGTTTCGGTATCATCACGGCGAAATTCGGTAACGATGTCGAGCACGCCGCGCAGCGTCATGCCGTTTGCCAGCGCTCTCTCGTGACCCAACTGGATAACCAATCCCTCCGCCATGGGATCCGAGAACGGCACGCCAACCTCGAGAACATCTGCTCCCGCAGCGACCAGACGATGGAGCAGGTCGACAGTGCCCGACGGGCTTGGGTCGCCCGCAACTACGTAGGATATCAGCGCCCTACGCCGCTGCTCTTTTAGCTTGGAGAACAATCCGGCCAGCCGGCTCATGGTGCAGTTAAACCTCTATTCCCTCGAGCGCAGCAACCGTAAGTATGTCCTTATCGCCGCGGCCCGAGAGATTTACAATGATGTGCTGCTCAGGACTCATCTCCGCGGCCAGCTTTTCTGCATAGGCAAGCGCGTGCGCAGTTTCGAGAGCCGGCATAATACCTTCGATACGTGTAAGTCGGTGAAACGCAGCCAACGCTTCCTCGTCGTCCGCTGACACATATTTCACCCGCCCGATATCCTTAAGCCACGCGTGCTCGGGGCCAACTCCCGGGTAATCGAGCCCCGCAGACACCGAGTGTGTCTCAAGAATCTGACCGTCATCGTCCTGCATTAAGTAAGTGCGGTTGCCATGGAGAACGCCTGGGCTACCTGCGGACAAAGGCGCAGCATGTTGCCCAGTGCCAAGGCCCTTGCCACCCGCTTCAACTCCGAACATCTCGACACCGAGATCCTGGAGAAACGGATGGAACAAGCCAATAGCATTAGAGCCACCGCCAACGCAGGCCACCAATGCATCGGGTAGTTTCCCGGCTTGGGAGAGGGACTGAGCACGTGCCTCTCTGCCAATCACGCTTTGAAAATCACGGACCAACATCGGATACGGGTGGGGCCCCGCAACCGTACCGATGATATAAAACGTATTATCTACGTTGGTCACCCAATCCCGCATCGCCTCGTTCATGGCATCCTTTAAGGTCCGCGAGCCAGAAGTGACGGGCACCACCTCGGCCCCCAACAGCTTCATTCGGTAAACATTGAGGGATTGCCGGCGAATATCTTCCTCGCCCATAAAAACATGGCATTGAAGGCCAAGTCGTGCCGCCACGGTTGCACTTGCAACACCATGCTGCCCAGCGCCCGTCTCCGCTATCACCCGTTGCTTACCCATGTACTTGGCGAGCAAAGCCTGACCAATGGTGTTGTTCACCTTGTGGGCCCCGGTATGATTCAGATCCTCTCGCTTGAGAAATATTCTCGCGCCTCCGATCTCATCGGATAAGCGAGCGGCTTCATAAAGCGGCGAGGGACGCCCCACGTAATAAGCAAGATCGCGGTCAAATTCACTTAGAAATGCCGGGTCAGATTTTAGAGACCCGTAGAGTGCCTCGAGGTCGGCCAGCGCCGACATCAATGTTTCGGCAACAAATTTGCCACCGAACTGACCAAATCTTCCATGCGCATCGGGCACGGACTCAAAAAGTTCGGGGGTTACCTCAACTGTCATGACTCTGGTTCCTCTGCAGCTTGCCGGGCGTTCAGAATAAAAGCCCGCATCTTTTCGCTGTCTTTGATGCCTTTCCGACTTTCCACGCCACTGCTCACATCAATAGCAATGGGTCTAACCTGCCTGACGGCGTGCGCGACGTTAGCAGGAGTAAGGCCCCCCGCCAACACTACCCGGTGTCGTAAGGTGGGATCGACGGCTGCCCAGTCGAACGCTTCACCGGAACCGCCAAACTGTCCGTTGTGGACACTGTCCAGCAACAACGCTGTCGCATCTCGGTACCGTGCATCAACTGCTGTCAGATCAGTGTCTTTTGTCATGGGCACTGCTTTGATGTAGGGCCGGTTAAACTGCGCACAAAACTCTGGGGTTTCACTCCCGTGAAACTGCAAACAGTGGATAGGAACCGCCGCCAGCGCCTCCTCGACCTGAACCTTCGTGGGATTCACAAACAAACCTACAAACATCCCAAACCCGCTCACACTGCTGCAGATATTACGGGCTTCGCTGAGTGATACGGAGCGCGGGCTCCCGGAAAAAAAAACGCAGCCTACTGCGTCTGCACCCAGCAACAAAGCCTGCTCCGCGTCTTCGCGACGCGTGATGCCACATATTTTTATGCGCATCCGACACAACCCATCATTAAAGCATCAGTCTAGCAGATCGCATCTGCAGCTAAAGGAGCCCCGACAGCAGCGTGGGACCCTCGGGACTCACCGGCAAACTAAAAATTTCCGGATAGTTCACCGCCACCAGGTACAATCCAGCAGCGGGCGCCGTTTCGGCTGCCACAGTACGATCACGACCACGCAATATCTCCGAGAACCACTCTGTTGTCTGCTTACCCGCGCCTACCGCAAGCAGAGATCCTGCAATGTTTCGCACCATATGATGTAAAAAGGCATTCGCAGTAATATCTATAACAACGAAATCACCTATCTTTTCTACGACGCAATTAAATACCTCACGGACAGGGGTTTTTGCCTGACAGCCCGCCGCCCGAAAAACACTGAAATCCTGCTCGCCAAGGAGCATATTCGCGGCGACATTCATCGAATCGAGATCCAATGTCTGTCGATGCCAACATACAAAATCCACGAGAAGAGCCGATCGGATCGACGCGGTCAACACCACGTAGCGATAGCGCCGCGATAGCGCACTGAATCGCGCGTGGAAATCGGTACTCACCGGAGTAACCCAGTGCAATCTAATGTCCGGTGGCAGGTACCGGTTGGCGCCCATCGACCACGCTTTAACGCTCCGCGCTACCGGCGCGTCGAAGTGAATGATTTGCCCAAATCCGTGGACCCCGGTATCTGTCCTGCCCGCACAAATAGTGCGCACAGCTTCTCCCGCCACCTTGCTGAGAGCTAGCTCGACCTCCTCCTGCACCGTTGCAACCACCAGATGGGGTTGGGCTTGCCATCCGTGATAGTGGCCGCCGTGATACTCAATTCTGGCTGCGAGCCGCTGACCACGGGATAGCGCCTGATCCGAGAGCCTCACCAGATCACGATATCTCAAGGCGAAGCAACAGCTCCCTCGCCTCGGCCTGTTGCGACAGGTTGCCCTCTTTGATCACCTCAGACAGCACAGGTCGCGCTCCCGCCTCATCACCCATATCAAGATAAGCTCTGGCCAAATCCAGCTTACTGTCAATCGGATCGGTCTCAAGGCCGTAAATCGATTCCTCGCTCACGGAAGACCCCGGGGGCGCGGCTTGTGCTGCAGCGGAGGTTGCCCCTTCTTTTGCGGGATCCATGACGGGCACCAGTGCAAGACCAGCATCTGCTTGCTCGTCCTCTGCCCGCGACCGGCTAGCGGGCGGCTCTGGATCCACGCCCGCGAGATAACCGCCTTGGAGGTTATGACCTGACCCGCCCATCGGCGCAGGGTCTGGAGCAGCGGACTCATCCGCCGACTCTGTCGCACTACTGTTGGACATTGCGCTGCGCGTCTCGGCGCCGGGTAATACTGAGGAAGCGCCTGAATCCTCAGTGTGCGTACCCCCTGAGCGAGCTGGAGCTCGACGCCGCTGGCCCCACCAAACGCCCAGTCCACCTGATATGAGCACACCAATGGCGCCTAGCCAAATCCAATCAGGCAGGGTTGTGGCATCCCCCCCGGCAGCCGACATCCGCCTATTGGAATCAGCCGCCTCAGCGCGCCGAGTCGCGGCCAACAATTGGGTCTGCAACCGCTCCAATTCCACATCCCGCTCATTGAGCTGGCGCTCCATCCGCTCAAGATTGCGCTCCAACGCTTCAACCTTGCTCAACAGGGCGTCAAAATCCGGAGAAACCGGTACCGGCTCTACAGTGGTTGGCGCGCTGCTACCGTCTGACATCCCTAACCCCGCTACCTCCTCATCCTGCAAAGGCAAGGTAACCACAGCCTCCGGAATTTCATTGGGTATCGCACGCTCTGCCTCGGGGGGAGGATCCGCGATAAGCTTCAAGCCCGGCGTCTCGGTCGGCACCGCGCCGGACCAAGCGGCATTCTGACGTAACACTTCAACTCGCGCCTCGTCAGAGGTTATGGAAATCTCTTCGGCGTTCGGCAGAGAGAGTAAGTAACCGGACTTCAGCCCGTTAACGTTACCCGCATCAAATGCCTCGGGATTTGCGTCAACAATGCTCAACATCGCCTGCTCTATCGTGATCCCGTCAGGCTTCGCGCTCGAGGCAATGCGCCACAGGGTATCCGAATTCCTGACCAGATAGGTGCCGCCGGGCCGAATCCCCGCTGTACTGCCACTCTTTAGGTCAAGAAACTCCTTTTCAAACGCATCAGCCTCACGGGGCGACGGCTCGAGCGCTGACTCTGAAACGGGATATGCTTCCGTCGGGGGCAGATCAATCAGCAAGGTATATTCCCGCAGCAAGCGCCCTTCCGGCCATCGCGCCTCTACAACAAAATTAAGATACGGTTCGCGCAGGGGCTGCTCCGTAGTTATTACCGCCAACCTTGCGGTGTCCGAAGCCTGTACCTCGAAGCTGACCTTGTTCAAAAATTGCGATCTGGCGATACCCAGTCGCTCAAACTCTCGTGCGGACGCAAGACCTATGCGGATATCGGCAGGATCGAGGTCCGTCGCCTCCAACAGCGTCAATTCAGCCCTAAGGGGCTCGTTAAGATAGGATTGTACTGACACATCACCCAAACCGAGGCCCCAACTGGCCGCGGTGAAGGATGCCGCAAACGCGGTGGTCGTTTTCCAGAATGTGACTCTGCTCATGAAGTCGCCTTGCCCTTCCTTTGGTCTGGCTTTAACGCACCCCCTTCCACCTGTTCCCTGGCACCAATACTAGGGGGATATACGCCGCACATAGTGTTAAAGATAAGCAGACAGTAGCACCTCGGCAATCTGCACGCTATTGAGTGCCGCTCCTTTACGCACGTTGTCTGCAACAACCCAGAGATTCAACCCTCTTGGGTGTGAAATGTCCGCACGAATCCGGCCAACGAACACAGGATCGGCCCCCGCAGCCTCACTGACCGGGGTGGGATATCCTCCCGGCTCGGGAGAGTCGACCACTACAACGCCTTCCGCCGCATCGAGAAGCGCGCGCGCCTCGGCGGCCGAAATAGGCTCCCTGGTCTCAATGTGGACGGCTTCTGCGTGCCCATAAAACACAGGCACTCGGACGCAGGTAGGGTTAACCCGAATGGATTCATCCGAAAGAATTTTTTGGGTCTCCCACACCATCTTCATTTCTTCTCGCGTGTAGCCATTGTCCTGAAAGCTATCGATGTGCGGAATCACGTTGAAAGCAATCTGGCGTGGGTAGACCTCGGGCTGGGCGCCCTTTCCGTTGAGCAGCCTAGCGGTCTGCCCGGCAAGCTCCTCGATTGCCTCCTTGCCCGTCCCGCTGACCGCTTGGTAGGTCGCGACATTAATACGTTCGATACCCACAGCATCATAAATAGGCTTTAAAGCCATCAGCATACCGATGGTGGAGCAATTCGGGTTGGCGATAATATTGCGCTGACGAAATTGAGCAATCGCCTCGGGATTCACCTCCGGTATGACCAACGGAATATCCGGATCACGCCGAAAATGTGAGGTGTTGTCGATGACAATACAACCTTGCTCGGCCGCGATGGGGGCGTACTCTGCACTGACGTCGCCCCCCGCGGAGAACAAGGCAATCGGGGTCTGGGAAAAATCGAACTGGCTGAGATCTTGAACCGTATGTCGCTTGCCCCTGAATTGCACAGATTTCCCCGCAGAGCGGCTCGATGCCAATGGGAATAGCTGGTCCACCGGAAATTCTCGTGATTCGAGAATTTCTATCATCGCCTCTCCAACCGCGCCCGTGGCGCCTACCACCGCGACGTTCACCATTTTCATATTTTCCTACTCATTACTCGCTGTCCAATGCCGCGACCACCGCATCACCCATCTCAAGGGTCCCCACAATCTTTACCCCATCTGCCGCAACGCCGTCGGCCGCAATATCAGGCGTCCTCCACCCCTGTGCGATCACTGAGGCAACCGCCCGTTCAATGCGATCGGCAACCGGACTCAACCCTAGTGAGTAACGACACATCATTGCTGCTGACAATATTGTCGCCAATGGGTTCGCCACATTTTTCCCCGCAATATCAGGCGCCGACCCATGTACGGGCTCATAAAGCCCGCGTGATTCGGCATTCAGCGATGCCGAAGGCAGCATGCCAATAGAGCCCGTGAGCATGGCGGCGATATCGGACAAAATATCACCAAAAAGATTTCCCGTTACCATCACATCGAACTGTTTCGGCGCTCGCACCAGCTGCATCGCTGCGTTATCAACATACAGGTGACTGAGCTCCACCGCAGGAAATTCAGGCCGCAAACTCTCCAGAACCTCACGCCACAGCATCGTCACCTCAAGCACGTTGGCCTTATCGACAGAACAAAGTCGCCCATTACGCTTCATTGCCGCCTCGAACGCCAGGCGACCGATACGCCGTATTTCATTCTCGTCGTAACGGTCCGTATTAACGCCTTCACGCACACCATCCTGACGCGTGTTGATGCCTCTGGGTTCACCGAAATAAATACCTCCCGTTAGCTCGCGAACAATCAGAATATCGAGGCCGGCGACCAACTCGGGACGCAGGCTCGACGCTTGCGCGAGCTCTGGGAACAGTATTGCGGGTCGCAAGTTACAAAAGAGATCCAGGTCGGATCTAATCGCCAGCAGACCCCGCTCAGGGCGCTCTGCAGCGGGCAAACCATCCCACTGGGGGCCTCCTACGGCTCCGAGCAAGATCGCGTCGGCCTCTCGGGCACGGCTTTGGGTACCAGCCGGGTACGCAGCGCCATCCTCCTTGATTGCTGCACCACCGATGAGTGCCTCGCTAAAAATAAAACCGAGCTTGTGCTGCGCATCCACTTTTTCTAGAACGCGACGCGCCTGCACCACAACCTCTGGTCCAATACCGTCGCCCGGGAGCAAGAGAATCTGACGGGTCACAACACAACGTCCTCAAACAACCAGGGGAACCGCTGCGCATGCTCCGCCTCAAATGCGCTTATGGCATCAGTGCTCTGCAGGGTGATGCCCACGTCGTCGAGCCCTTTCAACAGACAGTCTCTGCGAAAGGTGTCGACCTCAAAGGACCAAACATCCCCGTCAGGCAACGTCACCGTATTAGCAACAAGGTCAACCACCAGTCGAAATCCTTCCGTCTCGTACATCATGCCGAACAGCATATCCACCTGCTCCGAGGAGAACTCGATGGGCAAGATGCCGTTCTTGAAAGCATTGGAACGAAAAATATCGGCAAAGCTCGGCGCAATCACACAGCAGAAACCATCATCGGCGAGCGCCCAGGCGGCGTGCTCCCGACTCGAGCCGCAGCCAAAATTCTCTCTGGCCAGCAAAATGGACGCATTTTGATAACGGGGAAAGTTGAGTGGAAAATCGGGATTGAGCGGTCGCGAACTGCTATCCGCATCGGGAATGCCTTCATCCAGGTAACGCAGCTCGTCAAAGAGATTAGGGCCAAAACCGGAGCGCTTGATCGACTTCAAAAATTGCTTGGGTACCATCAAATCGGTGTCGACGTTGGCGCGATCCATCGGTGCAACCAAGCCATCGTGCTGTGTAAACGCCCGCATCACGCACCTCCACCAGAACTTGGTGAGAGGGTCTCCAAGGCTTCGACGGGAACAAAGCGCCCCATCACTGCGGCAGCGGCCGCCATCGCGGGGCTGACAAGATGGGTTCTGCCGCCGCTGCCCTGCCGGCCTTCAAAATTTCGGTTAGAAGTGCTGGCGCAACGTTCCCCCGGTTCCAGGCGGTCAGCATTCATGGCAAGGCACATCGAGCATCCCGGTTCGCGCCACTCCATACCCGCCTCCAGAAAAATCTGATCCAAGCCCTCCGCTTCGGCCTGCGCTTTAACGAGACCGGATCCAGCAACCACAAGGGCTTTTTTGATACCAGATGAAATGCGGCGTCCCTTGAGCACTGCCGCCGCTGCCCGGAGATCTTCAATACGTGAATTGGTGCAGGATCCGATAAAAACCGCGTCGGGCTGGATATCCGTAATCGCCATCCCCTCCTCCAGGCCCATGTATTCCAGAGCCCTCTTCAATCCTTGTCGGGCAGTCTCGTCAGGCATGTCAGTGAGGCGCGGCACGCGCCCGTCTATCGATGTCACCATCTCAGGCGAAGTCCCCCAAGTGACCTGCGGCCTTACCGAGCTACCCGCTATCTCGACAGTCCGATCAAAGTGGGCACCCGCATCGCTGTGCAGGGTCTTCCACCATGACTCAGCCGCTGCCCAGTGCGCCTCTTTTGGCGCGAGGGGCTTGCCGCGCACGTACGCCAGCGTGACATCGTCAACCGCAACCAAACCGCAGCGTGCACCCGCCTCAATAGCCATGTTACATAGGGTCATCCGCCCTTCCATCGTCAATGCCTCAACAGCTTCTCCCGCGAACTCCAGCGCATAACCGGTGCCACCTGAGGTACCAATGTGCGCAATAATTGCCAGCGCGAGATCCTTTGCCGAAACACCTGCCTGAAGTCGACCGCTGACCTCAACCTTGAAGTTCTTCATTTTTTTCTGGATCAGGCACTGGGTAGCGAGGACATGCTCTACTTCTGATGTTCCAATGCCATGCGCCAGAGCGCCGAGTGCCCCGTGCGTTGACGTATGGGAGTCGCCGCAAACCACGGTCATACCGGGTAGCACTGCGCCCTGTTCGGGCCCCATCACATGGACAATACCTTGACGCAGGTCGTTAAGAGGAATCTTGGCAATGTCAAAAGCTTTGCAGTTATCGTCCAGGGTTTGTAGCTGAATACGTGACACCGGATCCGGCAACGCAGCGAGGCCGGCGATACGTTCGGTTCGCAAGGTCGACACGTTGTGATCCGGCACCGCGAGGTTAGCGCTACGTCGCCACGGAGCTCGACCCGCCAGGGACAGGCCCTCGAAAGCCTGAGCAGAGGTCACTTCATGAATCAGATGCCGATCTATATAGATCAACGACGTGCCATCATCACGCTGCTCTACGAGGTGAGCATTCCACAGTTTGTCATACAAGGTTTGCGCCATGGGTCCTTTCCGATTCCTGCCGCCGCCCCCGCTTGGCGGCGCACCAGCTTTTAAAAAGGCGCGGAGTATAGCACCGATGCCGCCCAAATCTCGGTCCAGTCGGGCCGGAAGACAACCCTGCCGACACAACAATGGCGGGAGATGCTCTTCTCAGATTCAGGCCGACGGATGCGCGATTCGCCAGCAATAGTGGATGCGCGCTGAGCGCGAAAAATCCGGCGGAATTGAAGCCGCTGTCATGTCCTCCACCACCCAAGTAGCTCGTACCTCGGGATCCAATTCAAACTTGCGCCGGTTAGTCGAAAAATACAGCACACCGCCCTGCGGATTGAGTCTTGCCATGGCCAGGGCAATCAAGCCGCCGTGGTCAGCCTGAATATCAAAGTCCGCTTGCCCCTTCGAATTTGAGAACGACGGCGGATCAAGCATGATCAGGTCGTAGACCCGCTCATCCTCCTGCAACCAGGCCCGGACATCGGCTCTGACGCCGCGATGCTGTCGCTCTGACAGACCATTCAATGCGAGATTGGCCCGGAACCATTCCAGATAGGTAGTAGACGTGTCGACACTGGTGCTCGTAGTGGCACCTCCCAAAGCTGCGTGCAGCGTTGCAACGCCGGTGTAACTGAAAAGATTCAGAAAATGCTTACCCTTGCTCTGCTCACCGAGCCAAGAGCGGAGCGGCCGATGGTCCAGGAACAACCCGGTGTCCAGATAATCTCGAAGATTGATCAGTACCTTGGCGGCGCCTTCCCGAACGATAATCCGGTTCTCGTCTGAACCAAGTCGCTGATATTGCCCCCGGCCTCGCTGTCGACTTCTGGTCTTGAGCGCGATGCTGGAGCGATCTGCTATGCCGAAAACCACCTGAACCGCGTCGAGCACCTCGCGCAGGTGCGCTGCCGCTTTGTCTTCAGGAATGGCCTTTGGCGCCTGATACTCTGCAATGTGCAAGTGGCCCTCATACCAGTCTATTGCCACTGAATATTCCGGTATATCTCTATCGTACAATCGATAGCAGTCGACATTATCGCGCTTGATCCACGGCTTCAGACGCCTCAGATTTTTTTCGATTCGATTTACCAGGCTCTTGGCGCCGTCGGAGAGGGTTATTGGCCTCTCAGCACCGTCCACTTTTGCGGGGTTTTTGTCTCCGGGTGGAACAGTTTGATCTATCGCCCTGAAGTGGTTGTCTCCGCTAAGAGTGAAATGCAAACAATGAAGCTCAAGGCGACCGTTTTGCATGCGGCGCCGCTTGCGGGCGCGCAATCCTACCGCTTTACCCAGAGACAAATCCGACGTCAGCACAAGGCCTTCCCAGCCGACAAATTCGCGGCTCATCAGGTCACCGATAGCCGAATACAAGTGCACCAAGGCGTTCCGCTCACCCATTCTCTCTCCCCATGGGGGGTTCATAGCGAGCAGACCCGCGGGCATCGCCCGATGCGTCGGCCGCTTCACCTCGGCAAGACTCTTGCAACTTATTCTGACGACACCCTCCAAGCCAAGCCGCGCGATGTTTTCCTGAGCGCGCCGCACTGCCTGTATATCCCCGTCGTAACCGCGAATCTCGAGGGTTTCGCTCCTAGATTGGGCGCGTGCCTCAGCCTCGCTCCTAATGGCAGCCCACTGCAACGCGTCATGCCCCAGCCAATGGCTAAATCCAAACTTTTCGCGCGAGAGCCCGGGGGCTCGATCCAGCGCCATCAGCGCCCCCTCTAGCAGCAACGTGCCGGAACCACACATTGGATCAATCAAAACCTCTCCCGCCCGAGCGCGCGAGGGCCAATCCGCCGCCCACAATGCAGCCGCCGCAACATTCTCTTTGAGCGGAGCGAGCCCACCCTCCAATCGGTAGCCTCGCCGATGCAGGCTATCGCCCGACAAATCAATGCCGAGGGTGACCTGCCCTTTTGCAAGGCGCGCCGTGATGCGAACATCGGGTAGCTTGAGATCGACCGAGGGCCTGCCCAAACCCGCTGCACGAAATTGATCGACAACAGCGTCCTTGATTTTTTGAGCACCGAACTGGGCATTGCGCATCCAACTCGCACGACCCGAAAAATCCACCATAAATGTTGATTTTTCAGTTAGATGAATTCGCCAATTAATGTCACTTACAATTTGATACAGGCCGTCGGCCCCATCCACCTCAGCGCGACTCAATAACAAAATCACACGATTGGCCAACCGACTCCACAGACAGACGCGATACGCGAGGGCAAGATCTCCGCTAAATGACACACCAACCGGCCGCTCAACCGGCTCCTCAGCGCCCAACGCTCTCAGCTCCTGCGCCAGCATTACCCCAACGCCGGCCGGGCACGTTGCAAGATAGTGATGCACGGTCACAATAGCGCGCCCTGCTCCAGCAAGAAGATCTCTCTAAGCAGCTCACGCCAAGTCGCATACTGCGCTTCGAGAGTACCCTCCAGCGTGATAACGGCATCTTCCATCGTCAGCACAACCGGCTGACTCTCGGACTCCAGCGCCTCGGCCAACTCAAGCAGCGCCTGCTCCTGAATGCGGTATGAACGATAGGCCGAATACTCTGCCTGCATGCGAGAAAACTCCCCGTCCTCTGGACCCGACGACCTTGACGCCGCCATCAATTCATACTGATCGAGCCAGTTCGCCTGGGTAATCGCCGCTTCACGCCATAGGTCATAGGTTGGTCCGGCCCTCTCCAGCAAAAGCCCCAACTGTTCATCCATAGCGTCGCAAAATAAATACTCCTGATTTTTGATTCTCTGCACCCTGGCCAACATGGGGTCATCACTCGCCGGAACTCGTTTTAATGTCAGCACCGGTGATGCCTCGTCGAGATAATCCGTAAACACGTCGGGCGCTAATTCTCGCGCGTAGACCATCCCGGCCGTCGATATCAAGCGAGACCGCTCCGTCGCTGTCCGCTCCAACCAGAATTCACCCATGCGATTACTCACCACGTTAAAAATCTGGCTTAGCGCAGAGAGGTCATCCAGCGGCTCATCTTGTCGGTAGGCCAATCGTAGCCGAAACCATTCCTCTCCCGTTACGTCCGAGACCCGGACGTCGATAATCAGGTCTCTGCCGTCAGAGACCACTATCATGCTTTCAATATTAACGGGCGCCAGAGCCGACGCAGTGGGTACGACACGCACCACGCCCCACTGATCGCTGCGGACCAAAACTTCGCGAAGCAAACCGGGCAGCAGCCGTGACTCCAATGTCCTAACGGCCATGTATGCCGCCGTTTCTGCGGCCTCTGAACCGACCTCAAAGACCGCCACGTTAATATCGAGTGCTGGCCACAGGGGCCCTTCAGCACGCTGCAAGGGCTCCAGCGCGGCCAGTGGCGCTGACGGTGTCACTGCCGTCTCATCGCCACCCTCGCCCTCTACAGAAGGTGTCGGTGCCGCCGCGCAAGCTGACAAACAGATCCAGCATAGCGATAAGCAAAACTTTAAAATCAGCGTGCGTAGCACGGGAACCATGCTCATTCTGTCTCAATATTTTCGGTTGTGCAGACGCGCCCACGAGACAGCGTTTCGGTGCAGCTGTAGCCCCGCTGCGCCGGGTCATAGCGGCCAAAGATCCGCGTCACCACAAAATCGTGTCCTGTCCCTGGATCGCTCAATCGGGTGCGCTGCGCCACCGAATTACCATCACCTGACCGCGTAAAACGGTGCGCCACGTTTAATCCATCTGGCAGCTGGATTATAAAGTTCCACTGCTGACCATCCCACCAGCAAATCTCTCTTCCTAAACGATTGGCCTCATTCTGAGCCGCCTCCAGCGAGCACACGAGCGCAAAACTATTCTCTCTCTCGATTCTGATCCACCGCGCATCTTGATCAATATGGAGCAACGCCGGCTCCACTACCAGCTCAGCCATTTTTGCCAGAGCAAACAGGGTATCGACGTTTCCCAACGCAGGGCCATGATAGGAGGCACCTTTCTCCGCGGCATCATTGCGACGACGAATTTCCCGCTGCACCTCCCTAAAAGTGCTGTTTAGCTGATTCTGGACGCTGTCGCTTCGAGCGTAGTCGACTTCCCAATGGCCCGAGAAGTCTGGCGCTGGGACAGCTGACATTTCGGGTTGTAGGTCGTTGCCACCACACCCATGCAAAATGGCGAACAAAACCAGCGCCGTAAGCGCGGAGCCGTGGGGAACTGCCGCCTTTTCAAGACCACAATGCTCGCCGACACGGGTGTCAGCAGGGAAGCTCCTCTTCAACGCTGGGCAGTACCCCAAACGTTGTAACCGGCAATGCGGGGCGTCCCCGGCAAGTACATCTGATCAAATTGGCCCACCTCGAACCGCGCATTGCGAATCAGATCCACTATGGGTCGATTGAGATTGCAACCACCCAGTAAGCGCCGCCAGGTTGGATTGATCCGCTTCTGCCACCTTGCGACCGATGCGTCGGGCGCCTCACCGTGCTCGCAAAAGACAAGCTGTCCTCCGGGCTTGAGCACGCGGCGGATTTCCTCCAGCGCTGCCTCTGCATCAGGAATCGTGCAAAGACTGTATGTCATGAGCACGGTATCAAAACGCGCATCTGCCAACGGGATGCTCTCGGCGGAGCCCTCTACGAACTCCAGAGGCACACCCAACGCCGCAGCGCGTGGCTGCGCGAGCCGCCAACTGGTGCGACAGGGATCTATCCCCACCAGCGAAGAGACGCTGTCAGTATCGTAGTACGGCAGATTATGGCCAGCGCCCATTCCGATTTCCAACACCGCGCCCCGCGCGAGGGGTACTACCTTTTGCCTTTGCTTGAGAATCGGCTTGGTGCCGCAAGCACAGGTAACAAGTCGTGGAACCACAACATCACTGTAAAACCCCATCTCATACACTCCCAGTCAATTCCGGTGCCGACAGTGCCGCAAATGCATGCATCCGGCAATGAATCGCGTCGGCCGCAACTACAGTCAGCTTACGTCTTCGGGCACGTCGCCCTGCGCTGCGCGAGCGGCATCAGCCTGAGCCTCCAACACCTGCTGTAGTTTCGCGTCATGCTCCTCCGGCGTGAGTCGGCGATCGGCGTCGGGGTATGCCTGAGGGTCAATACGTCTCATCTCGGCTTCGATCCACTGTTCTACCCGCTGCATGAGCTCCCCCGGACTCTCGCCAACACCCGCAATAATGGGTTGCCCAATGGATACGGCCACTGTACCCGGGATAAAGGTAAAGCTTTTCCTGGGCCAACACCGCGAGGACGCAACAGCGATGGGAATGATACTCGCCCCGGTGGCAACAGCGAGTCGGGCGGCGCCGGTTTTGTATACCCCCTGCTCTCCTCTTTTTGATCGCGTTCCCTCGGGAAACATAATCACCCACTTGCCCGCATCCATGAGTTCTTCTCCCAGTAATGCCACCTTGCTCCAGGCATCCCCGCGGGCTGCGCGATCAATATGAATCATGTTCAGGCATGCCATCGCCCAGCCAAAGAATGGAATAAAGAGCAGCTCTCTCTTGAACACATAGGCCAGAGGCTGGGGCATTCGGCTTGCGAAGAAGAAGGTTTCCCAGGTCGATTGGTGCTTAGGACACAGAATGATGCGTTGACTGTCGCCCGCGCGAGGCAGGTGCTCTTCGCCTTTGACAACGTATTGAATTCCGCCAATGCGTCTGGCCGCTTCTATCGCGCCGCGAAGCCAGGGTCTGGCGATGCGCCACCAACGAAAATCCGGGCCTGAGAAAGGCGTCAGGACAATAATTAAAGAAGCCGCCGGGATGACCGTCACGGCCATCCACAGAAAGACCAGCAAAGATCTCAGCGCACCCATTTGTCGTATCCGCGATCAATGGAGTGATCTGGGAATAGAGAATTCAATGCCTCTCCCGCCACCAGAGTTTTTGAAACGAGCGCGCATTAAACCAGAAAGCGTCCTCGTCGGTCAGCCCGTTGCTTTCTGCCATGGCCCCGTAGGTTTATACTCACCGCGGAGGACATTGCGTGAAAAAACCGCCCACCAAACAAGATATGCGGGAACATCTTGAGAGAGAGGTGGCGGCGTTTTTGTCCGAAGGCGGTACAGTGAAAGAGCTGAAAAACGGTGAGAGCGCCTACGACCGGAGCAGCATCCCGCCAACCACCCCTCCTGTGTTCGAGGCGCGAAAAACGAGCCGCACGCCACTCAATGATGTGATCGCCGCCCTTGATGCGCGGCGCGCCGAGAAACGCAGCCGCAAAAAAATCGTTCGGCAGCGAGCGCCGAAACGGCGACGGCAAGTCGTGTATGACGATTTCGGAGAACCGCTGCGAGTCGTGTGGATAGAAGAATAGGCCACCCACCCGACCGCAGATGGGGCATCCGCCAAATGGACAGAAACTGAACTAACCCAGAGTCCGATTCGTAAAGTGTAGCTCAGGCCTGCCGGTGTAATCATGATAACGCTGAACGAAACTATCGAGGTGCCCCGCTCTGTGGAGGCCTGCTTTCGCTACGTGGCGGATTTTCGCACCACCGCCGAATGGGATGCGACCGTTATCGAAGCCCGAAAAGTTACCGAAGGAGCCATTGGCGAAGGGAGCCAATTTTCGCTCCTGTGCAAAGCCGGCCCTGCAAAAATCTCGTTATCCTACACCCTTGAGGAATTCACCCCATGGCAATGCCTCGTTCTTGTTGGAAAAAGTAGATGGTTTACCGTCAAGGATGTGATTACCTTCGAACCTGTCGGCAACGGCACTACCCGAATTGAATACACCGCTCACTTTACATACCACTACGGTATGGAATCACTCGCGAGGCGCAATGAGCGTGGGTTAATAAAGATGGGCAAGGCCAGCCTCCGGGGCCTCGCCAAGGCGCTCGCCGATGACAATCCGTTACCCGTCAGCCTGCCCGACACAGAGAGAAAAGACGCACGGTTGATCTCGGCTCTCCGTTGTTTCACTCGGCACGGGTATCTGAGAGGCCAGAAGCGCTGGCATCCCTTGAGCTCCGACATGACGGATAAACATGTCGTCATCACAGGCGCTAGCTCGGGGCTAGGCTTTGCCACCGCGATGTCTCTGCTCGAGGCCGGGGCAGATCTCACGCTGGTTATTCGGGACGAAGCCAAAGTAGCGTGGATGCAAGATTCACTCGAACGGGCAACAGGCCGCCGCGCGAGAGCGGTCGAGATCGCCGATCTGAGCTTGCTCGCTGAGGTGCAAACGTTATGCAAAAAACTACAGGCCAAAGCACGGCCTATCGATGTTTTGATCAACAATGCAGGCGCGCTCTTCAACGAGTACGCAAAAACAGACGAAGGCCTTGAGCGCAGCGTGGCGTTGCTGCTGCTTTCGCCATGGAAGCTGACAGAACTGTTGCATCCGCTTATGGCGGGACGCACCGAAACGACCCGCGTGATTAATGTCGTATCCGGGGGCATGTATACGCAGAAGCTCAAGCTGAACCGACTGATAATGGGGGCCGATGACTACAACGGCTCTGTTGCCTATGCGCGTGCCAAGCGAGCGCTCACGGTGCTGACCGAGCTGTGGGCCGAGGACTGGGCACAGGACAACATTGTTGTGAATAGTATGCACCCAGGCTGGGCAGATACGCCGGGCGTGCAGTCGGCTTTACCCGGATTCCGGCGCCTGACCCAGCGGATCCTGCGAAGCGCTGAAGAAGGGGCAGATACCATCGTCTGGCTCGCGCGCGCGCGCGAGGCGGGCTTGATTTCGGGAAAGTTCTTTCTCGACCGGGAACCGCGAACCACGCACTTACGCAAAGCCACTCGAGAATCTTCTGAGGAGCGCGCGCAGTTGCGGTACTGGCTTGAGAGTACCTATGAGGCTTTGGCGCTTGATCATCTGCCTTGAGCCTTACACTGCGTGAGAGTAACGTCTAAGACTGACAAGCCCGACACGTGAGTAGATATTCGTGAGCAATTTGATAGAACATTTTGAACCACACTTTTCAGACACGATGGTGGACGACGTGCTGCGGCGGCTGGAACTGACGCGCTACCCGGACGCCGAAACCGTAGAAGACTGGCAGCAAGGGGTGCCCTTGAGCTACCAGCAAGAATTGATCCGCTATTGGCGACACGATTATGACTGGCAGCGGGTGCCCACAAGGCTAAACCGATACGATAATTTCACGACACAAATCGACGGCATCAGCATTCATTTTTTGCATATTCGGAGCGCTCACAGCACCGCCACACCCCTGCTGATGACCCACGGGTGGCCCGGATCAGTACTTGAGTTTCTAGATGTTATTGAGCCGCTCACCAATCCAACCCAGACAGCGGGTAAAGCCGGCGATGCTTTTCATTTGATTATTCCCAGCCTGCCGGGCTTTGGCTTCTCCGGAGCACCCACCACCACCGGGTTTGGTGTAGAAAAAATCGCCACGATGTGGGATGAATTGATGCTGCGGATGGGATACCAACAGTACTTGGCTCAGGGCGGCGACTGGGGCTCATTGGTGACCCAATCCCTCCTCCTTGGCGAGACCCATTGCAAGGCCGGCCATGTCAATCTGCCCATCGTCATGCCGGATGCACTGACCCTGGAATCCAGCGAGCCGGGCGAGCAGGCAACGCTTGCCGCGGCCATGCATTACCAAGAGCACGAATCGGGATATTCGCGACAGCAAAGCACCCGCCCACAAACGCTGGCGTACAGTCTTGCCGATTCACCGTCGGGCCAAATGGCCTGGATTATCGAGAAATACGCGCAGTGGACCGATTGTGAGCGTAATGGCGTTCGGCATCCGGAGAATGTGCTATCTCGCGACGTCTTGCTAGACATTGTCACCCATTACTGGATGACCAATACGGCAGGCAGTAGCGCGCGTATTTATTGGGAGAGCTTTAACCACCCGGACTACACCCCCATAGACCGGCCGATAGGTATTTCGTTATTTCCCAAAGAGCTATTTCTCTGCACCGAGCGCCTCGCGCAAACGCGTTATCGGCAATTGATGTATTTCAATAACACGCACGAACAAGGTGGTCATTTTGCGGCGCTGGAGCAGCCTGAGGCTTTTGTGCAGGACCTCCGCGAGTGGCGCGCAGGGCTCGACGAGATGGGGGCCGATCAATGACAACACCTGCTGCCTATGCAGCTGACTCGGCAGAGGCCCGGTACTGGCAAGGTCGGAATACATTGGCCGCTGCGGCTCGGCAGCTCAACGAAAAGTTGGTCAGCTCGGATATTAGTGAAGACGTTGCGCATCAAATCGCGACGGAGGTGAAAAAAATCACCGACAGGCTGGCTGAAATGCCCCAAGTTTCGGGTCTGGTCGAAATGGGCCGGCGTGAAAGCCGCGGCAGCTTTGATAACGTGATGGGTGAGTTGGTCGCGATGGCGGGCAGGAGCCATCCCTGCGCACCCGAGCTTTCGTGGCAAGAACGGGCAGGCGGCATCACGGGTACCGTTTTTTTCTCTCAGGCCTTCGAGGGTCCACCGGGCCATGTGCATGGAGGCTGGGTAGCCGGCATTCTGGACCACATAATGGGAATGACACACGTACGGACCGGCTATCCCGGCATGACCGGGGGGCTATCGGTGCGGTATCGGAAGCCGACCCCGCTGAATACCCTTATTCATGTCAGCGCAACCGCGACAGCGCTGGATGAGCGCCGCACTGAAGTCACCGCGGAAATGCGTCATGGTGAGATCACGACCGCTACCGCCGAGGCAATATTTATTCGTGTGGACAGCGCCCGCTTTGGCTTTGACCCGAGCTAATCTCGATTTAACAGTCAGGGACGGATGTAGACCGTTGCACCGTCGATAATCGTTCGATCCACCTTAATCGAACGGATATTCTCCGCTGACAGGGGGTTGTCGGACAGGACAACCAAATCAGCGCGCTTACCGGGCTCTATCGAACCGATCTCGTCATCCATAAAGACCTGCCACGCAGCGTCAATTGTTACCGCACGCAACGCCGACAGCCTATCAATTCGCTGATTCGGGCCAATAACCACCCCCGCAGTACTCTCGCGGTTGACCTGGCTCCAGACGGCCTGCAGCGGCAGCATAGGTGTTACCGGTGTATCGAGATGCGAGCTGAAACGAACCCCCGCTTCCAGCGCCCAACGCGCAGGACTCATATTAGCCGCGCGCTCCGGCCCCATAAAAATCGCTGCATGGCGGTCACCCCAATAATAGGTATGGGCCGAGAAGAAACTGGGTGTAACACCCAGCGCTGCCATCCTCTCTATTTGATCCAAACGCGTCATTTGGGCATGAATAATGAGGGGACGTGCCTCAGCCCAAGGGTGCAGATTCATCGCTGCTTCAATCGCATCAAGGCCGTCGTCTATCGATGCATCGCCGTTACAGTGTATGGCGACTTGAATGCGGTTGGCGAAGAGGCCTGCAACTTGTCTAAACAGCTCATCTCGCTGTACTGAAGGGTAACCTCGGTACGACGCGTCTCCCTTGAAGGGCACATAATAGGGCTCGCTCAAATACCCGGTATAACCCTGGATACTGCCATCGGCGATGATTTTCACTCTCGGCGCACTGACCCTCGCATCGGCAAAGTCATCCAATACGATTTCTCCCGATAACAGGTCTTCTCCCACCTCCTCAAACAGAGGGAAAAGCGCCACTCGCTGCGGAAACTGATTGAGCCGACTGAGCACACCCAGAAGCTTCGCGACAGTAATAGGCATCCCACCCGCCGATGCTGTGGTGACACCGACTGACAGATATTCGGCCGCCGCTTGTGTTGTCATGCGCACGCCATCCATCACGCCGAGGTCGAGGGTATATTGCCAAACCGACCTCGCTGCCGTTTCCTCGAGTACCCCGTTGGGACGACGGCCATCGGCCGATTGAGGATCTCTGACAATAACGCCCCCCGACGGATCCGGGGTGGACTCATCGATACCCAAAATGCCGAGGGCAACGGTATTAACGACCGCGAGATGGCCCGAAACGTGCACAATCGCTACAGGGCGATCCATCGAAACCCGATCGAGATCATCTCGCGTGGGGTGCCGTTTTTCGGCAAGCAACGTGTCATCATAACCATGACCTACCACCCAACCGTCAGACCGCTGCCCGGCAAAGTTAATCAGTTCCTCGATTAATTCGCCGATGTCGGTAACGCTACCAATAGGTGGGCTGTTCAAATCAACCGAAAAGACCGTCTGGCCCGAGCCGGGAAAATGCCCGTGCGCGTCGACAAAACCGGGAATCAAGGTCCTGCCTCGAAGATCCACGACTACGGCCTCGTCATCGATTCGAGCCAATAATGCGTCCGAAGTACCCACGGCTTCGATTTGTCCCTCTCGTACCAAAACCGCTTCAGCGACCGTATTTACGGCGTCCATCGTGATGACGACGCCGTTGACATAAATTGCCTGTTGGGGCGCCGCCGGCGG
>DFQW01000122.1:37935-45586 GCA_002377985.1 Halieaceae bacterium UBA3479
GTTATACGAATATTTAACATTAAGTTATCAGTAGTTTCGCGGCATGATTTTAGTAATGTGGTGGCGGTGGCTCTGGCGCGTCAGCACCAAAGGCGTCCAATCGGTTACCCTGCTCACGAAGCTGGTGGCTAAGTGTGGCCACCTGCTCCTGGAGCCTGAGCAGTTGCTGCTGCTGAAGCGCAAGCGCGCGGTCAAGCGACTGCACGGTGTCCTCCAAAAACGCCACCTGCGCCTCAAGCTCTGCTATTTGTGACATGGGTTTTATGAGCCCGTAACGTGCCTTTGAGCTGTAGTATAGGCGCGAAGCGCATGATCAGGACACTCACATGGCAAAGGCAGCCGCTTCTCGAGCAGTATACAGTACGGACGGTGGACGTCTGTGCCCCCAGTGCCAGAGAGTTGTGGCGACGTGTGTATGCGGGACGGCAAAACCCGCCGCAACGGGTGATGGCATCGTCAGAATTCGTCGTGAAACCAAAGGCCGGGGCGGAAAAGCGGTCACCGTAATCGAAGGCATTCCAGAACATCCAGACCGCCTCAAAGCCATTTGTAAGCAGCTGAAACAACGCTGTGGCGTAGGGGGCTCAGTCAAGGATGGCACTGTTGAGATTCAGGGGGATCAACGCGTGACGTGCCAACAAACGCTGACAACGATGGGTTACCGCGTCAAGCTCTCAGGCGGCTGAGTCAGCCATTACCAGCAGCGTCTTTTGCCCTGTTCTTCGCGCGCCATACTCCTGAGCCGCGGCCACGGTCAGTGCTTGCGCCAGAGGGGTATGCGACGAATAGTGACTGGCAAACGTGGTATCGATCTCGTTGACCACACGCTTTCGCATGCGCGCCACTCTGTCGGTGCCAGCGCGGTTCATAAACGGAGTGAGCAGCCATCCACTCACAGACCACACCCAGCCGTAACCCCGGGTAAGCTCCGTGGCTCCCAAATCTAGCTGACCATAGATGTAGGCTTGCTTGGGCACCTCAGATCCATAGCGCGACCAGGGCCCCGATTTGGCGGCCGCCAGCTCCATTGCAGTGAGAATACGATTAACCAGACGCCCACCGCCGATGGCATCAAAGGCCAGAGTGGCTCCCGTCGCCACTAGCGCGTCGATCAGGTCGTTCATGAACGCGTCAGATTGACTGTTCAGCACCCACTCCGCGCCCATCGCCCTGAGTAACGCCACGTGCTCGTCCGAGCGAACAATGTTGACAAGGGGTATGCCATCCGCCTGACACAATCTGATCAGCATCTGCCCCAAGTTGGATGCCGCAGCGGTATGCACCATGGCTTTTTGTCCTTCCATATCCCGTGTCTCCATGAAGCCGAGTGCTGTCATAGGATTGACAAAACAGGAGGCGGCCTGCGCCGCGGAGATAGACTCGGGAAATGCGAGGCATTGAGTTGCGGGCACGCATCGGTAGGTGGCGTACATCTCACCGCCAAACATCCCGACTCTTTTGCCCAGCAGTGCCTGCGCCGCGTCACCCTGCCCGGCTGCAACCACGCGACCGCTGGCCTCGTTACCGACGGGCATCCAGTGCCCCACTCTCGGCGCCATGGCTCGCATGGCTGCAGGCGGCACATCGAGCACAATAGCGGGCTGGCCGTTCCGCTCGGTCTGCCGCGCGGAGGCAAGGTCTGCAGCACCAAACATCAATCCGAGATCTGATGGGTTAATGGGAGAGGCCTCTATTGCTACCAGCACCTCATCAGGCCCGGGCTCCTTGATGTTCGTCTCTACCAGCGCGCACTCAATGGTCGCGTCCTCGTGCACACAAGATTGCATCTGAAGCGTTTTCATAAGCTCTCCGTCGATATCGGGTATGGGCTACGCCAAACAGATCGGCTTAGCAGGTACCCATCAATACATTTCAGCCCGCTCAGCAGCTGTGAGTAACGCCGCCGACTTTCCCGCCCTGAGGCGATAGATCACATGGTAAGTCAGCACTGCCTGCACGTACTCCCTGGTCTCGGAGAACGGCAGCGAATCAACCCACTGATCGATTGCTTGCTCTTCGCCCAGCCATCGCGACACCCGGCTCGGCCCGGCGTTATAAGCGGCCAGCGCTTTCACCCGATTACCGTCATAGCGCTTTAATAGGCCGGAATAATACTCCGTCGCCAACGCGATGTTCACCTGCGGGTCGTAGAGCGCCTGAGTGCCTCGATAGACCACCCCTTGTTGCTTGGCCACGTTGCGCGCTGTAGAGGGCATGACTTGCATCAGACCTCGCGCGCCCACTTTCGAGCGCGCCAAGGGGTTCAGACCGCTCTCCCTGCGAGCTAGCGCAATAAGAGCAAAGGGGTCTTGCGACTTCTCGATTGCCGCTTTTTGAAATTCCTCCCAGAAGGCGTAGGGAAAGCGCAGATCCAGCCGATCCCAATTTCCGGCGGCAATTGCTGCATCAACCGCGAAATCCGGCCAATCCCGCAGCAGCGCAGTCAATCCCAGCGACATTTGCTCAGAGGAAGTTGCTTGATTGAGGGTATGTTGCCACTGCTCTTTAGCTTCCTCACGAAGCCCTAGAGCCAGCAGCTCCTGGGCGCGGGCGGCGCCGAGCCAGACCGCCTCCGTCAGACTCATATCTCCAGCTGACGCCGCCGCCTCTCGTAGCTGATAGGGCTGGCCCAATTGTTCTGCCGCCAAAAAGCCATGGAAGCTGCGATGACTGGCCAGCACGCCGAAAAGTGCCTGACTCCCCTCAAACGACAGTGCCTCGCGGCTTTTTGCGTCCCAATACATCCAGCGATCCTCCGATCGCATATCGGCAGATAGCCATTGCAAACCCTCCTGCACGGCTTGCCACTGACCTTCGGCTATGGCGTTGCGCAACCAGATGACGGTTAGCTCGTCGTGCCTCAGCTGCGCTACCTGCTCCGTGACCCACGCTTGTGGCGCGGGGGAGCGCTCCGCAAACAGACTGTGTCGCGCAATATCCGAGGCGATACCTTTTGCCTGCGCGGGCAAAATCGCATGATCTTGACCGAGCGAGAGGAAAGCCTCATGGGCCCGCTTTGGGTTCAACTGCGCCAAGCGAGCCACGCCGGCCATCAGAATATCGGTATGCCTCGGACGGCTTTTATGGTGATCGCCTTCCACCCGGGAGGGGCGCTTGTAGATGGCGGCCAATTCGTCCAGATCGCGCTTCAGGTCGTCACTGGCAAAACGCTTGATGTAACGAATTAGATGGCCATTTTTTGCAGCAAAGGCCTTTAGGGCACGGGACCAAATCAGGTCATCACCGGGGCCCCCTGCTGCGATCCAGGCAGTGAATAGCGGGTCACAGGCATCGTCTTGAGAATATCCCACGTCCCATAGCGTAGACGCGCCCTCAAACGCTCTCTCGCCGTGGCCAGTCGCCAATAGCGCTCGGTAGTAATAGCACTGCAACTCAGGCATTTCGGGTGGCACGTCTATCACAGCCAAAAACGGTTTCCAGTGGCCGTCCTGTGCCTTGTGCCTCAGGTAAGCCACCAAGAACCGACTCGCCAGTGGGGTACCCTGCGCGCGGGCGAGAAACGCCTTCGCTTCGCTGGCTTTCATGTGGTGCAGCTGGCCGAGCTTTACTGCAAAATCAAGGTCAATCCGGAGCGGATATTCTTCCAGCTGTGCGCGTATGTCTGCGTAGCGGGATCCGGCGCCTGTTGCCAGCTCTCCCTTGGCTTTCAGGTAAAGCGCTCTCTCTGTCGCCCACATTTCCGCAGATGGCAGTGCCGAGGGCACTGATGCCTGCACCGCGGCAGCGACAAACATTAGCAATGCGCCAATGGCCTTCGAAGGAGACACAGAAAATGCTGACCAGTTCAATTTGTTCACCGCTACCACTTAACGAAGAATGGGCCCGAATGCTCCGCTTTTCAATCTTAAAGGGTTAGCATTCTTTCATGCGCAGAGGTTTCAGCCCACATGAGTAACGACATTGTCCGATTAACCCAATTCAGCCACGGCGCTGGCTGTGGCTGCAAAATCGCACCTGATATCCTGTCACGCATCCTCGCCAGCGCCGGGGAGCAGGACACGCTCTCCCAGTTCCCCTCATTGCTGGTGGGTCATCAGACGAGAGATGACGCAGCTGCAGTCATATTAAACGAAGACTATGCGCTACTCTCTACCACCGATTTTTTCATGCCTATCGTGGACGATCCCTATGATTTTGGTCGCATCGCCGCAACCAACGCTATTTCGGATATCTACGCGATGGGCGGCACGCCCATACTGGCAGTGGCTATTCTGGGATGGCCGGTATCCCAATTAAACGCGGAGATCGCCAATCGGGTGGTCCAAGGGGGTCGAGACGTCTGTCAAAACCTGGGCTTCCCGCTCGCCGGTGGGCACAGCATTGATTGTACCGAGCCTATTTTTGGCCTAGCGGTCAGCGGAACTGCATTGCGCCGGAACATTAAGCGCAATGACGGAGGGAAAGTCGGAGACCGCCTCATTTTGACCAAACCACTGGGCATCGGCATTTACGCCACCGCAGAAAAGCACGGCAAGCTCCAACCGGAACATGTAGGGCAGGCGACGGCGGTAATGTGTCATTCCAATCGGGTCGGGGCATTGCTGGCACAGGTCGAAGGCGTAAATGGGTTGACCGATGTCACCGGATTCGGTCTCGCCGGGCATCTACTGGAAATGTGTGACGGCGCACATCTCGACGCGATCATCGACACGTCGTCGATTCCCGAATTACCGGGGCTTGACCACTATATCGCGCAAGGATGCGTGCCGGGAGGCACCGCACGCAACTTTACCGCCAGCCGCGACCGACTTCCCCAACTATCGCAACGAGAGCAATCCATCCTTTGTGACCCACAGACAAGCGGCGGACTCCTGATTGCGACGACCGAGGACGCCCTACCGGAGGTTAAGCGCTTGCTGGTTGAACACGCCTTAGCGAGCGCGGTGATAGGCGAACTCAAGGCACCGAACACACAAACACCCCGCATTTTGTTGTCCTAGACATGATGCCAGAGCTCGATAATTTTCAGGCGCTTTTTACCGGAGACACGCCTCTGCTCGACGTCCGCGCTCCAATTGAGTTTGCCAAGGGCAGCTTGCCAAGGGCGGTTAATCTGCCGCTGATGGAAGATGCCGAGCGCGAAGCAGTCGGCATTTGTTATCAACAATCAGGGCAAGCGGCCGCGGTCCAGCTCGGTCATGAGTTGGTCACGGGCGCAATAAAAGAGGCGCGCGTGGCACGATGGAAGGAATTTGCTGAAACCAACCCCCATGGCGCGCTATTTTGCTTCAGGGGTGGGCTACGATCGGAGATTACACAGCAGTGGCTTGCCGAAGCAGGTATCAGTTACCCGAGGATAAAGGGCGGGTATAAGTCTATACGTCAGTGGCTCATCCAAAAAACAGACACAATCATCGCCTCCTCATCGCTACTGTTAGTGGGAGGCCAGACAGGTGTCGCCAAAACGCGATTACTAAACGAGGGCAACGCCGGGCGGCCGATTCCCGGCAGCGTTGATCTGGAGGGACTGGCAAATCATCGAGGCTCCGCCTTTGGCCGACGCATTACAGCCCAACCCACCCAAATCGCTTTTGAGCTGGCCTTGGGCGTTGCGCTGGTGCAGCAACAATCCGGTAACCACCGCTTTTTAATACTTGAGGACGAGGGCCGGCTGATTGGTCGGTGCGCGCTCCCGCAACCGATTCATGCATCGCGAGCTCAGGCGGACTGGATTCGTGTCGAAGCTTCCCTCGCGGAGCGGGTAGATCACTCCTACGACAATTACATCCTGGGCAATTTGCAGGAATACATAAACATCGGTGAGCCAAGGGCTTTCGACGTCTTCTCTGACGATCTTGTTGCCGCGCTGGAGAAGATCCGCAAACGACTGGGCGGCAAGCGCTACCATGAGTTACATCAAATTATGCTGGACGCGCTCATCAACCATCGTCGGGGAGACCCGGAACAACACAAACTTTGGATTGAGGCACTGCTCACGGACTATTACGACCCGATGTACGAGCATCAAATGAAGCAACGCGCGCTGGCACCCATATTCCGGGGTACGCAGCGAGAGGTCACCGAATTTTTATTGAGCCTGACTCAGCAGCCGTCGATGCCCCATCGCACCCATAAAATCCGATAACAGTTTGCGGTACACTCCCGCACCTCTCCCCGTAGTTAAACAGGATATAACTACCGCCTCCTAAGCGGTGATTCCAGGTTCGAGTCCTGGCGGGGAGACCACGTTATCTGGCGCCGCTAACCTCGCTCACTAGCTGCACCTGCAAAGCGTGGCAATGCAATCCAAATTGTCGGTGACGCTGTATACACGCTTAACCGTCTCTTGACACTTCGTCCCTCGCAGCGCCACGCCTATGTCTCAAACATTGACTTTGCATCACCTTGAGTATTCTCAATCCTTTCGCGTTCTCTGGATGCTAGAAGAGCTGGGTACGCCCTACGAGCTAATCGTCTACAACCGAGATGCCAAAACGAGAGCGGCACCCGACGAGTACAAGGCAATCTCGCCCTTGGGTACCGCGCCAGTTGTGACGCAAGGTGACGTGGCGCTGGCAGAAAGTAGCGCCATCATGGACCACATTCTCGACAACACGCCGAATCAGACGCTGCGGCCGGAGCCTACATCGCCCGACCGGGCGCGCTACCTGTTCTGGTGGCATGCCACGCAGGGGTCCCTGATGCCGTTGCAGTTGATGAATGTGGTACTCACATTGTCACAAAAGCAGTTGCCCTTCTTTATGAGGCCATTTGTGAAGCTTTATGTGGAGGGCCTCAACTCGCTTTTCATCCAACCGCGCCTCACTCGATTACTCGACAAAGCCGAAGCTGATCTTTCTACAGCCCCCTGGTTTGGGGGCCAAAAACTCTCGGCAGCTGATTTTCTGATTGCCTACAACCTGATTGTTGGCGCAGAGCGCGGCATGATCGATTCAGCCCATCATCCGCACTGCATGGCGTGGATCGAGCGAATGAAAGCGTTGCCGAGCTTTGCCACGGCAACCGAAAAAGACGGCAGACCCAGCATGGGATTCAGCTACTAATAATAGACGATAGGCGAAGCTTGCCCGCCCCTTTTTACCGCAGACTACGGTTACTGCAGATTGCGGCGCCTTAAGCGTCGCCAGCCAGATAACGCGCCAGCGTCTGGTGAAAGTGCCTGATCCGGAGCTCCTGGTAGCTGGCCGTAATCGCCTTTCGACTTTTTGACGCCATCAGCCCCCGCTGGACCTCAGGCAAGTTACCGGCATCCTGATCAAACAGCGCGCCCAACAACCCCAGGCCGTCGGCGTCGGCGTACTTCTGCTCGTAGTCGAGCCGAATAGTCTTTGCATCGGCTGGCCTCGGTTGATCCGCCGCAAAGCCATCCAGCAAGTAGATGTCCATGATGCAACCATCCGGATTCATCCCATCCGGACGGTAGCGATAGGTGATTTGACTCTGGAAACCTCCCCATGGCGCAAAGTTGGGGAAAACGAGGTAAAGAATAGAATCCATGGTCTCGGCGTCCGTCACTGTCGCGAGCATCTCCGGGCTCATGAAGGCAGCGAACTGCTCCCTGCGCACCGCGCCAATGGCTTGCCGCGACGTAATCGAATCTGCGTCCAATCCCGTGAGCTCCTGCGCCCGCTCAAAACCGCCCGGGCCGGTCATGGCCTCTACCGATTCT
>DFQW01000133.1 GCA_002377985.1 Halieaceae bacterium UBA3479
AACGCCAATGATGCCGCTTTGTGGTTCAGCCTCGGTCTGCTGGAAGTACGCATGGGCAATGGCGATGCCGCGCTTGACGCCTTGCGAAAAGCGGCTGCGCTGGAAGAGACGCCGGGCTACTACCAGTATGTGCTTGCTGTCGCGCTCAACGATCAGGGGCAACCCAAAGCAGCACTCGAAAACCTGGCCAACATTCAGCGCCGGGCACCGGGACAGCCGAACGTGCTCGCGGCCTTGGTGCAATACAGTCAGCTTGCAGGGGATAAAGATGCCTCAGCGCGCTATCGCGCCGAGCTCGATGCGACGCTGCGCGCCGCTGGATGGCAGTAAACCTCAGGCTTATCCCTCAGAGTTCACCGGTGCAGAATCTGCCTTAACAAGCCGCAAACTGACGGTAACAGGCACAACCCGACTGATCGCGAGCAACCCGGCTACCTCCTGTAATGCCGCCACGCCGGGCTCCAGCCCGAACTCTGCCGCCTGAATCAGAATGGGTTCCGTTGTCGAAATGCCCAAACCGTCAATCAACGGCGTCACGCGCAGCTTCACCGGCTTGGTTGACACGGCGCCATGCAAATCGATTTTGATATCGGTCATGATATCGCCACCATATCCAGCAGTGGCTAGCGCAAGGGCTTCGCTGCCCAGTTGCGCTGTGATCGTCGCCTCTGGATACGATCCGACCTCGAACAACATATCTTTCATCCGCTGATTGCGAATACCGATCATGGTCTCGACAGAGTCGAGTGAGATACGAATATCAACCTGTCCCGCGGCGGAAACCGAACCGCTGATCTGCTCAAAGTGATTGATCTCACCCATCGTATTCTGCTTGATCGATATAAACTGAATGCGGGAACCTTCAGCGATCTGCCACTCCGCCCAGGCAGGTGCTGTTGCCATCAAGGCACTGACACCCAGCCACGCCAATCGACTCATCATGATGCTTCTCCTTTTTTCCGAAGGTTGGCTGCCGCCTCAGTCGAGCGGGAGACAACCTCAAAAATCGCGCTTCCAGCCCGAGCATGTCCTAACACGGACGGCTTCAGGCTATTAATGGACTAGCTCACGATATCCGCGAGATCGCCTTTTCGCTCAAGCCAATGCTTGCGGTCACCGGCCCGCTTTTTGGCAAGCAACAGGTCAAACATGCTGTCGGTATCTGCCCCCTCATCGAGCACCAGTTGCACCAATCGACGGGTATCGGGATCCATCGTTGTTTCCCTTAACTGGGGGGGATTCATCTCGCCGAGCCCCTTAAACCGTTGCACCGACGGCTTCGAGCGCTTGTTCTCGGCGGCCAGACGATCGAGGATGCCATTTTTCTCCGATTCATCCAGTGCGTAATACACTTCTTTGCCCACATCGATGCGGTACAGCGGCGGCATGGCCACAAAAACGTGGCCCGCCCGCACCAAGGGACGGAAATGCCTCAGGAACAGCGCGCAAATCAGCGTGGCAATATGCAGGCCGTCAGAATCGGCGTCGGCGAGGATGCATACCTTGTGATATCGAAGCTGACTCAAATCAGCGCTGCCCGGCTCAATGCCCAGTGCCACGGAAATATTATTGACCTCCTGCGAGGCGAGAATTTCGCTGGCGTCAACTTCCCAGGTATTCAGTATCTTGCCCCGCAGAGGCAGGATTGCCTGATATTCCCGGTCTCGCGCCTGCTTGGCAGAACCGCCGGCTGAATCTCCCTCCACAAGAAATAATTCGCCGCGCCCGGGGTCCTCGGAGGTGCAATCTGCCAGCTTGCCCGGCAATGCGGGTCCCGAGGAGACCTTTTTCCGAACCACTTTTTTCGCCGATCGTAGCCGGCTCTGGGCGCGCTCAATGCAGATTTCTGCTAACCGCTCAGCGTCAGAAGTATGCTGATTCAGCCACAATGCAAATGCGTCCTTGGTAACACCGGCAACAAAGCCCGCCGCTTCCCTCGAAGACAGCCGCTCTTTGGTCTGACCCGAGAACTGCGGATCCTGAAGCTTTGAGGACAGCACATAACAGCAGCGATCCCATACGTCCTCAGCGGTTAATTTGACGCCACGGGGCAGTAAATTACGTAACTCGCAAAATTCGCGCATGGCCTCAAGCAGGCCCGATCGCAAACCATTCACGTGGGTGCCGCCCTGGGGCGTGGGAATCAAATTGACATAAGACTCCGCGACCACCTCACCACCCTCAGGTAACCACTGAATCGCCCAATCCACAGCGGCGTTATCGCTTTCAAAATGGGAGGTGAAAGGAGTTTCGGGAATCACCGGAAAATCAATCGTCGCATCGGCGAGATAGTCGGCTATGCCGTCTTCGTAATACCACTCGGTTTTTTCTTTCTTTTTTTCGTCGGTAAGCGTGACGCGCAATCCGGGGCACAGCACAGCTTTGGCGCGCAGGGCATGACTTAATCTGGGAATCGAGAAGTTAGCGGAGTCAAAGTAGCGGGGGTCCGGTTTAAACCGAATACCGGTCCCCGTATTGCGTTGTCCACAGGTGCCGGTCACCACCAGATCGGTCAGCTTCTCACCGCCGGAAAAAGCCATGGTGTAGATTTCGCCGCCACGGCGGATGGTCACATCGAGCCGTTCCGAGAGCGCATTGACAACCGAAACCCCCACGCCATGCAGGCCACCGCTAAACTGATAGCTTTTATCCGAGAACTTTCCCCCCGCATGAAGTGTGGAGAGAATCACCTCCACGCCCGGCAGCTTCTGTTCTTTGTGTAGGTCGACTGGCATCCCGCGCCCATCATCAATCACACTCAGCGCACCATCGCCATGCAGGATCACGTCAATCTGGCCGCAGTGGCCGGCCAGCGCTTCATCTACCGAGTTATCGATCACCTCCTGAGCAAGGTGATTGGGGCGCGTTGTATCGGTGTACATGCCCGGTCGCTTCCGAACCGGTTCCAGACCGGTGAGGACCTCTATAGCGTCAGCGTTGTATTGCGTCATAGTTCAGTAAACTTCATACCTGTTTGCGGGAGGGCGTGCTCCCTTGCTACCGAGAAGATCCGGGGTCAGTGGCCTATTTGTCGGTTAAGCATAACCCGTGGAAAGACGGTCCGCCGGGAAAGACTCATCGTCAACCCGCAGGATCCGGGTCTCGAAGTGACCATCTTCATACAATTCAATTAAACGGCAGCCCGGTGATTGATCGTCGACCTTGAACTGCTGTGACCCCGGCGCAAATTGGACGCAGGTTGAGGGCACCGTAAAACAGCGCACGCCATTATGCACCTGCGAGGACTCCTGATGTACATGACCAGAGATCACGACCGCGCGCGCTCCGAGCGGCTCCAGGATAGAGAGCGCCTCGGCGCCGTTCCGCACTACCTGCTCATCGAGCCATTGGCACCCCACCCCGGCCAAAGGATGATGCGTGGCCACCAGCACAGGCCTGTGGTTCACGAGACTGTGGTCTACAGCCGCCTTTAGGAACGCCAACTCGGCATCAGCGAGGCAGCCGGCGACCTCCCCTGGCCGCTGGGTATTCAACATCAATATATCCCAGTGAGGACAACGGATATGTCGCTTGAAGTGCGTCTCAAAACCCGCGTATTGCCGCTGGGGTGCGTCGTGATTCCCGGGCAACCAGAAGCTGGGAACTTGCAGTGCCGCCAAACTATCGCGCAAGCGACTATAGGCAGATTCGGACTCATCTCCCGCCAGATCGCCCGTGAGGAGCAGCGCATCAATCGCCGGCTGCTGGCCTATCAGCCGGCAAACTGCAGCCAACGAGCGGTCCGTATCAATACCCACAAGGACTCCACCCGGTTCCCGCATCAGGTGCGTATCGGACAGCTGTATCACACGGCTAACGGGTTCCGTGCTAAGGGTGGCCTCGCCACTGAGATCGGTCATGGGCAGTTAATGTCAGCGCTCTTCAGCGTTTTTAATGATCTGCCAAAGTTCAGGCAAAACTCCAACAGCTCGGCCGCAAATCGATTTTGCTGAAACTTCTCATCTCGTTGCAGCATCAGGGGATTGGGATACCGGTACCGCGCCTCAAAGCGCCGCGACGTGCTGCAGTGAACAACCTCGGCCATCCGCGCGTCGTGATACAGGCGCAGGTCAAAGTGACTGGCCTTAGGCACACCCGGGGTCGTACCCAGATATCGCAACCGCATATCCGTGGTATAGCGGTCTCGCGCAGTAATCTCCAATGCGACCGAGACATCGCCAGCAGCAAAGACACACTCGCTCTGGCGCTCATATTCGGGAAAGAGCCGCATCAAGCGATGATAGTTCGCTTCACACTCGGCATGCAGATCAGAGAGATCTATCTGGTATCCCCTTCGGCTCCGCCGCCGTGCACAACTGTTTTCGATGTTATTGGCCATGGACCAAAGTGTAGCAAGGGCTGAACGCCGCGCGAACAAGCAAAAAGTTGTGGACTTTCCCCGGCCAAAACGCTGGTCAGAGTGGTAAACTTGCGGCCCGCATTCGACCGAGAATCATGGCGCCATGCAAGATACCCGCTCGCGACCTCGCGCTCCCCTGACTTGGCTCTTCCCTGCATTATGTGCCGTATTGATCGGCCACGCGCAGGCTGAGACGCTGGTAGATATCTACGAGCTGGCACTTGAGAATGACGCGCAACTCAAGGCTCAGGTGGCGCAGTACAAGGCCGATATCGAATTGGAGAAGTTGGCGCTGGCGCCTCTACTCCCGCAGGCGAGAATGGGATATTCCTTTGCCGACTCGGAAACCGACTCCACCAGGCCCAACTTGGTCTTTAATGGAGACCCCTCGAATCCATCGTTCGAACAGGTTGATGTGACGACGGTCACCGAGACCGAAACCGACGGATACGACGTGACCCTATCGCAGACGCTGTTTGATTTATCCGCATGGTTTGGCTGGAAAGCCGGCAAGGAAACGTCGCAACAGGCTGAGGCCATTCTTTCTGCTGCGCAACAGGATCTGATCGTGCGGGTAGTACAGGCCTATTTTGGTGTGCTGAGAGCCCAGGACAATCTCAGGGCATCACAGGCCCAGGAACGCGCCTTTGAGCGCCAGCTCGAGCAGACCCGGCAGCGCTTTGAAGTCGGCCTGATCGCTATTACCGACGTTTACGAAGCAGAAGCAGCCCGCGACTTGGCTCAAGTGACCCGCATCGTCGATGAAAACAACGTGGCCGTTGCGAAGGAGAATCTGTCGGTATTGACGGGTCAAGCACCCGGGTCACTCTTTGTATTGGGCGAGGAGTTTAATCCGAAACCGCCCGAGCCAGCTGATCGCTCAGCGTGGGTTGATTTCGCGATGGCGAACAACTACCGGCTCGCCGCAGCACGATTTGCCGAGGAGGCTGCCAGACAGAGCGCCACCTCTTCACGAATGGGGCACGCACCGACCGTGACGGCCAGCTACCGTTATCAGGACAGCGAGACCACCGGCGACATCCGACAGAACACGGAGAGCGATTTCATCTTCCCGCCCAATTCGGAACAGACCAATGAGAGCTGGCAGATTCGGTTTGATCTGCCGCTGTCAGCAGGCGGCGCCATCAGCGCAAACCGGCGACGCGCTGCCGAACAATTTAATGCGGCGCGGGAAACCCGGATTAACCTTACGCGCAACACCGTGACTCAGGCCCGATCGCTCCATATGACAGTCATGTCTGACGTATCACGGGTCATGGCGCGCAAACAATCTATTGTTTCGAGTCAAAGTGCGCTCGACGCCACCCAGGCGGGATACGAAGTCGGCACCCGAAACATCGTCGACGTGCTCAATGCGCAGAACAAGCTGTTTGCCGCTCAGCGCGATTACGCCAACAGCCGCTATGACTTTGTCATTAATTCACTGCGCCTAAAAGAAGTCGCGGGCACGCTCTCTCCCGAGGACATCGCCACATTGGAAGGATTTTTGCTGGCTCCCCCAGCCGCAACCGCGTCGGGCAACGAGTAAGTACGCAACGGTCCGCGGCTGCTCCAATCACGGACGTTCGCGCTGATATGCAAGGGCTCAGCACCGCGGAGAGGCTGTCAACTCCCGGTCCCTTGACGCGAGCGCGGTTCAAACTCGAGCGAGCATCTGTCCCTGTTGATCGAGGGATCGCCTAACCATGCCGTTGCCACCCGATACTGATGTAGCCGGATTCATGCCAGACGAAGAGGGCCTCCAGCTCTATGCGTGGGCGCTCGACGCGGCGGCGCTGGGGCCGCTACTGGAGATTGGCAGCTATTGTGGCCGGTCAACGATCTGGCTGGCTCAAGCCGCAAAAGAAAAACAGGGCGTGGTTTTTGCAGTTGATCATCATCGCGGCTCAGAGGAGCACCAGCCAGGGGAAAGCCATCATGACAGCGCGCTGGTCGATGAGGGCGGCAACGTCGATACCCTGTCGATGTTCCGCCGCAATATTCGACGTGCCGGTCTGGAAAATGAGGTGATCCCCGTGGTCACGCAGAGTACGCACTTTGCCCGCTCATGGTCTGGCCAGCTGGGCATGGTGTTTATCGACGGCGGTCACAGTCTCTCTGCGGCACTGGCAGACTTTCGCGCCTGGGCACCCAGGGTGCTACCGGGCGGGATTCTGGCCATACACGACGTGTTCCCGGATCCGGCGGAGGGCGGTCAGGCGCCCTTCACCATTTGGCGTTTAGCCCAGCAATCGGGATTGTTTGAGCCGCTTGAGGGCACCGGCAGCCTGCGAGGCTTCAGGCGAATCGCCAGCTGAATTAGCACCTGACTGCATTCCTCCGGTAACAGTGGTCGCCGATAAACCTCCTGTGGGTGACCTACTGCGGGTCGTCGAGCGCAGACGCTAAAAATAACTGACTGGCGGGCGTATGCCCGGTGAGCGCGTCGATAGCCAGCAATACGGCCCCGGCAGTCCAGGTGGGCTTCTCCAAAGGCCACAGCACCGACTCCTCAAACTGGTATCCCGTCCACCAGGCGCCGTCCGTATCGCGCCACTGCACTAACCAGTTGAACAGCTCCAGCGCCTGCTGACGGCGCCCCACCGCCAGTAGCGCCAATACCAATTCGCAAGATTCCGCCACGGTAGCCCAGGGCTGATGATTCTCGCAGCGACACCCGATCCCGGGCTCCACAAACTCATGCCAGCGCTGATCCAGTCGCTCCCGGGCCGACTCACCCGTCAC
>DFQW01000103.1:0-2471 GCA_002377985.1 Halieaceae bacterium UBA3479
ATTATGCCGCTTGTTCCGTTGGGATGCTGATCTCCACCCGCATGCCACCCAAGACTGAGCTCGTCGGACGGCAGTAAGCGCGAGATCCAAACAAGGTTTCGAGGCGCTGATGTATGTTCTGTAGGCCGAGGCCCAGACCTGTTTTGGCCCCTGCTGGAGCCCCTTTATCGCGGACAATATCTGCATCTGCCCCGCTGTCCTCCACCGTAAGGTCGAGGGAGCCCTCTGCAACCTGAGCCGTGACCTGAATAGTGCCACCGGATTCGGACTTGGAGATGGCGTATTTGATCGCATTCTCCACCAGGGGTTGCAAAAGCAGGCTCGGCACCTCGCAACCATAGGCATCAGGTGCGATGTTCAAGACAAACTCCAATCGATCCGAGAATCGGACCTTTTCAATATCCAGATACAACTGCAGAGCGGCGAGTTCTTCCCGAAGTGTCGTCGTCGAAACCCGCTCCTGCTCCAAAGAGAATCGCAGGAATGTGGATAAGTTGAGCAACATGCGATTAGCATCATCCGATCTCCCGGTTGTCACCAGCGCGCTGACCGAATTCAGTGTGTTGAAGAGGAAGTGCGGGTTCAACTGGTACCGCAGTAAATGCATCTGCGCCTCTTTTGCCTCCGCCTCCGCTCTTATGCGCTTTAGCGCCTCCTGTCTCTGGGCCGACTCGGCCCGCACCGCTATCTCGTGCTCACGCTGCAAAAACTGGTAGTACTTAATACCGTGATATAGCGCCGCCCAGGTAAAGAAGACGAAGAGAGAGGGAAACAGCCACCCGCCAAAATCAGACCAGACGTCACGCTCTCCGGTCATAGCCATAAACAGCATCAATCGCAAAGCTGACCAAATCAGTGCTAATGCAACCGCTGCACCCAACACCACTGCCAGCCGGACATAGATTTGCCAGTGCCAGACAGCGCGGTACAGATAGCGAAGCGGAATGGACAGTAAGAAACCTAACGCGGATTGGGAAACATTGTGAGCTAGATATGACCACTCATACTGATCATAGGGAACGCTGAGACTGAGGTAAGTCAGCAGGGAGATGCCAATCCAGCCCAAAACCTGCAACAGCCAAAACAAGGCACCATCATCATTAATTAACCGATAGTAGGTCGCGTTAGCGGACTCCACGGGCACCCCCAATCTGACCAGACAACCGCAAGTAGCAATGGTAACTGATTGATGTAAATAGAAGAATTAGAAAACCCCACAGCGTGACAAAAATGGTAAAATTTGGCATCGGCTCAGTAGAGGCCGGCCGCACTTTGGGGGACACACGGCTTATGACCGATCTTAATGCGATGGCCAACGCTACACTGCTTGCAGAGGACAATCGAGCCTCTGTCAGCGCCATGCTCAATGCCATCCTGACAACGCCCCTAACACCGATGGAAGCCAATCAAGCTAAATCCTATATGGAGCAGATTGCGGCGCGCGCGGCCAACGACGAAGGTACTGAGGTGGCGCTTTTTCAATTGATGGAGATGAAAAACCAGCACACCACTTACGTAATGCGGGTGGCGCTGTTCTCGAATAACAAAGCCATAGGGCTTGACGTGATGGACGCCGAGAATGGGCAGTTTTTTGTGCCTGAAAGCTGCCCGGTGGTGGAACTGCAGGCAAACACCCTGAATTGACAACCCGGAACACAGCCGGAGAAGTCTTCACCTTTATTACCCTCGTAGGACTGGTAGCTTATGCCGCCATTGCCACGGACCTCTACCTGCCTGCAATTCCCGCCATTGTCGCTGATCTGGGCGCAACAGAATCCGAGGGGCAACTCACGCTAAGCGTATTTATGGTCGGACTCGCCATCGGCCAGCTTATCTTTGGCCCCCTGTCCGACCAATTCGGACGGCTGCCCGTCGTGCGCGTCGGTACACTACTGTTTCTCGTGACCTCGGTGTTGTGCGCGCTGGTACGGCAGATGGAACTGATGTGGCTGACGCGGGCCTTACAGGGTATCGCCGCCGCCAGCGGCCCTGTGATTGCGCGAGCCATTGTCAGGGATCGTTATGAAGGCAATCGCGCCTCTCAGGTGATGTCAGTGTTATCTGGGGCAATGGCGGTGATACCCATGGTTGCCCCCAGTGTGGGTGTCATGATCCTCGGCTTTGCTCCCTGGCCCGCCGTATTTTTCGCGTTGGCGCTGTTTGCTCTTCTTATTCTGTTTGCGCTCATGCGCTTTCCCGAATCCGCGACGCCCACCCGTGAGGAGCGTCTGACTTTCGCCCATGTTTTCAGCGCTTTCCGCTCAATGCTTTCATCCCGGACTTTCATCGGGTATCAAATGGCTGGCTCTTTCTCGTTCTCTGCACTCTTTTGCTACCTGTCGACGGTGGCTTATTTTCTCCCCGACGTATTCGACGTGCCGACATCACTGTTTGGGTATGCCTTTGCGCTCACAGTGTTTGGGTTTATGTCAGGCAGCCTGGTGAATGCCAGCTTGGTAATGCGCTACGGC
>DFQW01000103.1:2804-6251 GCA_002377985.1 Halieaceae bacterium UBA3479
ATTGCACTGCTGGCCCCCGAAGCAAAATCGGCGATAACTACCCTTGCGCTATTGTCGTCGACCTTTTTCTTCGGCGTTGGATTGACGTCTGCCAACGCCTCAATGGGCGCCATTTCACTTTTTCGCGGTCAGGCAGGGGCGGCTTCAGCCGTGTACGGGTTTACCCATGCCCTACTGGCCTCTCTCGTGGGCGCTATCGCCGGGGCGCTCTATGCCGGCCGCTTACTCGAACCGGCATTAATGGTGCTCGCATGCTCGTTGCTGGCAATCAGCGGTCTGAGGTTGATACGACAAGACCATATCGCGCCATGAAACCGATGCGCATGGCGTTAACGCGAGGCCGATTGCTCCATAATGGACATCTTCTGAACCTGCTAAGGAGGCCTTAAATTGAGCGATACCCGCTGGGAGCAACTACTCCGCTATCGGTTCATCGAAATCATTGCCCTGTGGGAAGGACGTCTCACCACGCGACATCTGCGGGAAGTGTTTGGTCTTGGCCGGCAGCAGGCCAGTAAAGACATCAATAACTACAAGCGTTCGATCGGTCCGGGCAATCTCGAATACGATACCGCGGCAAAAGGTTATCGGCCCAGCGACACTTTCTCTCCCGTCGTTTCCCGGGGCACTGCCGAGGAGTATTTGGAAATTGTCGCTGGATCCAGCGAGATGCATCAGGTTTTGGGTCAACTGCCAGATGCCCTCACCGCTACCGAGGTGCTTCGGGCCCCCGGCCGACAGGTGCCCCCCGAAATCTTGCGCCCGTTGATCAGCGCAGCGCGCGAATCACGTCGCATCGAAGTTGATTACGTTTCACTCAACGCACCCGATCGCGAGGGTCGCATCATCGTCCCGCACACGCTGGTATGGACCGGTCAGCGCTGGCACGTGCGCGGCTGGTGCGAAAAAAATCAGGCCTATCGAGATTTTGTCTTGAGTCGGTTCCGTGGCGAGCCCGAGATCATGAACATATCCGAGCACACTGCGCGGGAAGATCTCGAATGGCATACCTGGGTCGATATTGTTATTGCGCCGGACCCCAGATTGAGCTCAGCGCAGCGTGAGGTGGTAGCACATGACTACGCCATGGTAGACCAGCGGTGGCAGCTATCTGTCAGAGCGAAGCTCCTACCCTACTATCTGAAGCTGCTACAAATCGACCCCCAAGACGTAAAGGCCGACGCCCGGGCCCAACAACTGGTGATCCTCAATCCTGACGACTTGTCGCCTTGGCTTTTTTCGTCGGCGATTTTGCCTTAACCGTCAGAGTCCGGCGACGCTTGGACGCCTGGCGCATCAGCGATCGCGGCATTCTCGGCTTCTTACCCGTTGCAAAATAACGGTGAATCATCTCTTGCGCCTGTAGCGCAGGCGTCGACCTCCCACGGGGCGGCAACTGATTACTCTGCCGACTATCGAGCACTCGTGCTTTGACATTGTCTTGCCACTGTTGGTCCAGCACATCTTGCAACTGCTGCTGCACTGCCTGGTCCTTCACCGGACACAGGACCTCCACCCGGTAATCAATATTCCGCGTCATTAGATCTGCCGAACCCAGCAGATACTCAGGTTTTCCGCGATTGTGAAACACATAGATGCGCGGGTGCTCAAGGTAACGATCAATGATACTGATGGCCTTGATATTCTCGGAGACGCCTTTTACGCCGGGCAACAAAGTACACATGCCGCGGACGATCAGACGAATCTTTACCCCCGCCTGACTCGCCTCATACAGTTTCAGCGTCAATTGCCGATCTACCAGATTGTTGCACTTGAGGGTCATCATCGCCCGGTAGCCGAGGCGTGCGTTTTTGATTTCCCGATCAATTCGCTCAACCAACCCCGGCCTCGAACTATGGGGTGATACCAGCAACGTCTCGTACTTGGGTAGCTGGTAATTAAATTTTAAAAAGTTAAATACGGCCGCCACGTCTCTGCCGACAACCTGATCCGAGGTCAACAAAGAGAAATCCGTATAAAGCCGTGCGGTCTTCTCGTTGAAGTTTCCCGTGCCGATATGACTGTAGTACCGGATCTCCCCTGCTTCGCGTCGCTCGATAGAAAAGAGCTTGCAATGCACCTTGAGACCTGGAATACCAAAAATGACCTCGACCCCGGCCTCGGTCAATCGATGCGCCATCTCAATATTTGCCTGCTCATCAAACCGCGCAGCCAACTCCACCACTGCGGTCACACGTTTGCCATTATTTAGCGCGTTGATTAGCGCCTCACCAATACGGGAATTCTTCGCGGTGCGGTAAAGACAGATTTTGATTGCGACCACGTCAGGGTCCAGAGCCGCAGTTTTGAGCACGTCCACGAGATAATCAAAAGGGTGATAGGGAAAGTAAAGCAGCACATCGCGCTCTCGGATTACGTCGAAAATACTCGCCGGATCATCTATCTCGGGTACATTGATGCGAGGATGCGGCTTGAACTCGAGGTTTTTTCCGCCCGGATTAGGGAACGAGAGGAAGTCCTTGGAATTGTGATATCGCCCACCCGGGATCATGCTGTCGTAGCGACCAAAATCGAAGCTCTTTCTGAGTGCATTTAGCAAGGCCTCGGGCATCGTTTTGTCATAAACAAAGCGCACCGCATCGGCACGTCGGCGCTGCTTGAGACTAGATGCCATCTTCTCTATCAAGCTTTCGTTGATAGAGGGGTCAAGTTCTAGTTCCGCATCGCGGGAAAATTTAAAGCAATAGGCGCTCGCAGAGATTGGCCCGAATACGCCACGAAAAACCAACGGTAGGCAGGCGCGAATCACATTATCCAGCGTGATGTAAACCGTACCCCGTCGTCGCCCTTTCTGTCTTGGGATCTCAATGAAGCGACCTAACTGCCCGGAAGGCACCTCAAGAACGGCAAACCGCTGCCCTGTGCGCGCCTTGATCATCACCGCGAGGTACAGCGATTCATCCGTTAGATTGGGAATCGCCTGTGCCTCGTCCAGCAGTATCGGTTCGAGCTCTGGCAGCACCGTGTCCTTGAAATACTGCTGCACAAAGGTCAGTTGCCCGTCATCCATTTGCTTTTCGTTAATCAAATAAATTTTCTGCTTCTGCAACTCGCCGATCAAACTGGCGTAAATGGCATCGAACCGGCGCTGGAGCGATACCACTTCGCGCTGAATCAACTGCAACAGGTGTTTGGCCGCCTGACGCTCGGGCCCCTGAGACAGACTGATGAGCCGCCTAACTTCTGCGACGCGAACGCGAAAGAACTCATCGAGATTGTTTGAAAAGATACCCAGATAGCGGACTCGCTCAATCAACGGCACCTCAGGATTCTCTGCTTCCTGAAGCACACGGGCGTTAAAAGATAGCCAGCTCAACTCTCTGGGGAAGAAACGCCGCTTGTCGAGATCGGCCCATCGCGTGGCAACCGGGTTAACTGACATGATCTATTTCCAAACAAAAAAGTTCTGTGGGGAGGCTCAGATGG
>DFQW01000152.1 GCA_002377985.1 Halieaceae bacterium UBA3479
CCTGCGGTGACTTGCCCGTTAAAAGGGCTGCTCGCGTGGGAGTGCAACTGGTTTGCGCATAAAAGCGCTCCAGCACCAGCCCCTCGGCCGCAAGCTGATCGATATGGGGTGTGAGAATCTCGCTACCGTGATAGCCCACATCGTTCCACCCCATATCGTCGGCCAGGATAATGACGATATTGGGTGGCGTTTCGGATGCCTGTGCCCATCCAGAGGTAATCGCGATAAGGGGAATAAACACTGCCAGATGCACGCATCTGGCCGCAGACAACACGCCGTTCGCCTTAGTCAATCCGGTTGACCAGATGGCCGAGGTAGGTGGCTTCCGTTCGCACCACATCACCCCGTTGTAAATAAAAGTGTTGGCCCCAGATATTGAGCGGCTTGAACAGCACGCCCGCTCCTGTGCCCGTAAGGATGAGTGAGTTCTGCCGAATCTCGTTACTGGGAAGCAGCGGCACGGTGTCAGTGCCCTTTTGATAAGGCACCTCGGCGTCAGTAAGCGCTTTGGCAACAATCTCCTCAATCGAGAGAATCATCTCGGTCAGATCAAACTGCTGCCGGAGCTGGTCGTTAACATACAGTGACACCGACACCCCGCGATAAAAATCTGGGCTTTGCGGCACCACGACCACATACCCGGTGGGCAAACAGCCAGCGCAGCCCTTCCCCGAGGCAAATCCCGTCTGACCCAAAGGCGCGCCGAGGTCGATCTCTTTAATCAGCGTCAGTCGATCGGTGAAATCGTTACACAACACCCAGCCGAGTGTGGGTAGCGGTTCGTCTGCTCGGATATCTGTTAGCGGAAAGGCGCAGACCTCGGCCTCAAAATCAAGGCGCGGCACAAATGGCACTGCGTCAGTCCAAAAACCTGGCGGGGTCAGCTTGGGAAACAGAAATGGTGGATCGTCGGAGTAGACCTCATCCGCGTGCTCTCGGAAATTGGTGCCCGCGGCCACGCTGGGGTATGAGAATGCGATGGGGTTGATCAGCTCATCGAGGGGAAAACGCTCCTGTGTTCCCGGGACGGCGGCGATTGATGCCTCGGCCTGTGACGTAATAAAGGTGGAAAGATCTGCTGTCGCCGCCTCGCCATAGAGCGCCGTCAGGTTCGTCCCCGTAATCGCATCACCCTGATGAGTGGCTACCAAAATGAGCCCCTCCGATGTGCGCGCAAAAGTGAGTGCCTCTGCGGGATCCGCTATCACAAATGTACTGTCGCCCCGCGTGCCCTCCACCACCGGCATCGACACGTAATAACTGGCGCCAACGAAAATCAGCGCCAAAACCACAAGTGCCGCGGCCAGTCTTTTCAGCATGCTCACTCCTAAATTAACCCCGGGTAGGAACCACCATCGAGCTGCAGGTTCTGTCCGGAAATAAATCCCGCCTGAGCGCTACAAAGAAAAGCACAGGCATCGCCAAATTCGTGGGGCTGACCCATACGCTTGGCAGCAATGGATTCGTGAATTTCGGCAATCGCCTCTTCCCGTGTAATGCCTTTGAACTTCACTACCATCTCAACCATGAACTTTTGCCGGTCAGTGTCGAAGCGCTCCGGTAACATGTTGTTAATCGTCACGTTGAAAGGTGCAACCTCTACTGAAAGGCCTTTACAGAAGGCGGTGAGACCAGATCGCGCTGAGGTCGAGAGCCCCATAGGCGCGCGGGGAGCTTTAACCATGGCGGAGGTGATATTGACAATGCGGCCAAAGCCACGCGCTTTCATGCCCTCAATCAACCCTTGAATCATGAAGACTGGGGCCATGAAGTTGGCATCAATTGCAGCCTGAAAATCCGCCTGCTGCCAATTACTAAAAGCACCAGGCGGAGGACCATCATTATTGTTTACCAATATGTCGGCATCCGGACAGGCGGCAATGAGCGCCGCCCGGCCAGATTCAGTGTTGATATCTGCCAACACCGCGGAAACCCGGCCTGCGCCCAAAGCGGTGATCTCCGCTTCCGCACCAGCCAATCGTTCCTCCGTGAGTCCGTTAATGATCACGTCGACACCTTCTCTTGCGAGTGAGATGGCACAGGCTTTACCCAAACCTCGGGAAGATGCACAGACAATCGCTTTTTTTCCGTCGAGCCCTAAATCCATTTCAATGACCTCTTGCCAATATCTGTCTGACTGCTGACATGAAACATTCTTCGTTGACGCTATCAAACCGCGCGGCAATGTGACCGTCGGGTCTTATCAGCATCGCTCCGCCCGGGGGCAGACCAGTCAACACTTCCCAGTCTTCGCTGTCTTTGAAGTCGGCACCGAAGGTCAGTTGATTGACTTTTGCGTGGCCCTGCAGCGATTCCGACTCGGGGCCTCGTAGCAGCGTGAAAGTACTGGGCGACATAAACGACTGCAGCGGGCGGGTTTCGCCATTGTGTGTCACCCACCGATGAGGGAAATGGGCACCAGCATCCCAAGAAGGCTGATAATCGGAAATATCACCGACTTCAGGAATCGGTGCGGGATCGACGATTGCCTCGCTGTTATACCGATAGCCAATTTGCAGGTCCAAGCTATCAAAGTGTGGCTTTTGGGCCGCGACCGCATCAGCCAATTCGGGAAACGCTTCAGGGTTAGCCGCTACAGCAGCATATCTTTCGGCCGTCTTCTCCGGGTCCATGCCATGAATTAAGAAAAGCAGATCAAACAACTTCAGCGCATTGGTCATGCTCTGCTCGTTGTTTGTCAGCGCGATGGGCTGTCGCTCAACCTCGTAAGTATCCAGCAGCGCCTCGCCGGCGGCACCCTGCAGCACCGCTGCCATTTTCCAGGTGAGGTTCTGTACATCGCCAATGCCCGAGTTCAAACCGAGACCGCCGGCAGGCGGGATACGATGGGCTGAGTCCCCGGCGAGAAACACCCTGCCTTTGCGATACTGTTTAGCTACCTGTGCAGTCATAACCCAGGGACTGATGTTTTCTATCGTTGTCTCGGGTAGTGGCCGCCCGACTGCCGCCTCAATGAGCGAGAGGCATTTTTCTTCCGTGTAGTCCTCTCGACTCTCGAGATCAGGGTTCCAGTCTTGCATCAGTACCCAGGTTTTCGCCTGATCATAGGCAATGAGTGTGCCGCTGACGCCGGGTTGGAATAGGAAGTAGAGCAGGCCGCGCTGACCTTCTGTGATAGCGCGCAGATCCGCTTGAAAATGAATCATCAGATAGTTTGCCAAGGCATCGGGCCCATCCATTTCGATGCCCAGAAGGTCCCTCATTTTTGAGTTGGCGCCATCTGCTGCGATCACATAGTCAAACGATCGGGGCCGTTGCTCTGCGGTCGCCACCTCACGGAGTGCTGCCTCGACCTGCTCTCCCTCCTCCCGCAAGTCCATGCACTCAACACCCTGCAAAAATTCGATGCGGGCACTCTGCATTACATGCCGCTGCAACTCTTGCTCAAAAACCGGCTGCGCTACATTACTGAGAGGAAATGGAGTGAACGCCAGCGCCGCGTCGTCCTGGCGCTCGTAAGGCAATGAGCCAAATTCAGGGCCAGACATAGTGCCCACAAATCGTACTTCGCCAGCTTCCTCGGGACTGGCGCCCAATTCGCGCAGCCGCGCCGCGCTAATCCCGATGCTCTCGCATATCTCCAATGTTCTGGCATTTACGGCATGTGCCTTGGGGGCTGTCATCAGCTCCGTTCGCCTGTCGATTAGGCACGAGTTAATGCCGTGGTGAGCAAGCAATAGCGCCGCCATTTTTCCGACAGGACCTGCACCGACAATGAGAACACTTGCTGTACTTTGCTCTGACGTCACTGATTTACCACTCCGAAAAACACAAAGATTGAAATTTCTCTCATTTTTGAGATAGTCCTCATTTTTCTTGCCTGTTGTCAAATCTTTCGATAAGTTGCTCTTAAAGTCACAGCGCCTACCGACATGAATTCATCCGTACATCACCTGTTTCGAGAGCAAACCGCGGGCAAAAAGAAACGAGAGCGGACACGAGGCGCGCTGCTCGATAGTGCGATAAGTGTTTTCGCCTCCAAAGGCTATGCGGCCACAAAAATCACCGACATCACAAACCACGCCGAACTTGCAAATGGCACGTTTTATAACTACTACGACGACAAAGACGCGCTACTACACGATGTAGCAATTGGACTGGCGGTTGAAATCACCAGTGGGATCGATGCGGAACTCCAGGCACTGATTCATGCCCCGACCCGAGTGACATTGGCGACGGCTCGGTGCCTCCAGATCGCTCGTCAAAAGCCGGAATGGCTGCGTGTTTTGCTGGAAAGCCTTTTTGTTGTGCCAGAGATGCAGTCCGCCGCGGTCAAATATCTTCGCCAAGACCTTGAACTGGGTATTGAACAGGGACACTTCACCATCGAGATTAATCTATTGCTGGTGAACCAGATTTTATCCCTCATTCGAACCGCCGCCATTGTCGATCCACAGATGAGTGACATCACCATTCAACGCACCTGTGAAGGCCTGCTGAGATTGCTGGGGCTCTCTTCCAAAAAATCAGCCAATTTGGTCGCCAGAGTATTCAAAGTCCATCTGGAGCACTGCGATGCCTGAGCCCATCATTCGCGCCAAGCAGCTGGCCTATGTGAGAGTGGAGGCCACCGACCGCGCTAAAGCCGAAAAATTTCTTAAGGAATTTGGTCTGCAGACCGTTGAGCGCACCAAAGACCGCACTTATTTACGGGGCACCGATGCACAGGCGCCCTGCTACATCCTGTCGCAGGGCAGTGGATCGGTCACCACCATCGCGTTCGAAGCCGACAGCCTTGAAGACCTCCGAAAACTGGCCGCACTGCCCTATGTGTCAGATGTAGAGACACTGGATGAAACTTCGGGAGGACAGGTCGTCCGGCTGACTGACCCGCTGGGCATGACCGTTGAAATCGTTCACGGTCGGCAACCGCTGGCGGCGATGGACGCCGCGCCTTCCCACGCATTCAATATGGACGGCCGGCGCGAGCGTGTGGGCGAGCTCCCCGCTGTTTCCTACGGGCCATCCCATGTGCGCCGACTCGGCCACCTCGTCCTGGAGAGTGCCGATCCCCCCTTGCTTTACAGTTGGTATCACGAGCACTTTGGCCTCACAAAATCCGACGCCGTGGTCTTACCAGAAGGCCCACCACAAATGATCTTCTCCCGGCTCGATCGCGGAGAAGACTATGTTGATCACCATGTCATTGGATTTCAGTTCGCACTGGATGAAGGCACACGGGTTCAGCATGTTGCCTTTGAGGTGGGCAACCTGGACGACTTAATGGCCGGGCACGAGTACCTGAAGCGACGCAAATATAAAAACGTCTGGGGTATCGGTCGACATCTTTTGGGAGGCCAGATCTTCGATTACTGGAAAAGTCCCTTTGGGCTCATTCATGAGCATTGGACAGATACGGATCTCCTCAATGATCAACACCAAGCTGGCGATTGCGCTATCGGGAAGATGCGGGACTACTGGGGCCCAGAACCAACACCTGCATTTCTGGTGTCCCGTTGGAACTTTAAAGTCATCAAAAACTTGGTGCGGATTCTGAAGGCGAGATCCCGCACCAGCGCTTAGGGAGTGACACGCATTGGGCATTTGCGTCATCCGGTTCAAGACCGACCAGCAAGAGATTCGCTGGGGCATTGTTAAGGGCAAGCAAGTTGCTGTGCTGCCGCATAACTACGCATCGCATCGCGAGTTGATGGATGGTTGGAGCACCCAACCCGGGGATTTCGAGGTCAGAGACGATGAAAGCCTGCAGCTAGATGAATTAGAGCTGCTATCGCCGATTACAGCAGACATCCAAATCTTTTGTCAGGGCCTGAACTACGCTTCTCATCAGGCCGAGGGCGGTGTTAAAACCGGGAAAGGCCAAAATCTGATTTTTAGCAAGCCTCCGTCAGCGATTTGCGGGCCTCACGACGATATCATCAGGCCACCCGGCTGCCAGCTTCTAGACTATGAGGTGGAGCTGGCCTTGGTATTGAAGCGCGATGTGCCCGCCAACAGCGAAGTCACCAACGACAATCTGCTGGACTATGTAGGCGGTTTTACGTTGGCGAATGACGTGTCTGCCCGCGACCTCTGTTTTGGCGCGCCCATGCTGCAGTGGTTCAAAGGCAAAGGACATCGCACCTTCTGCCCGACCGGCCCTATCCTTTATCTCATGGACGGAAACGAGCTGGAGCTTTTATCCAATCTGAGACTCTCCCTCAGCTTAAATGGCGAGATCCGGCAAGACGCAACCACTGATCAACTCATCTTTAAACCGGACGAGACGCTCACCGAACTGGCAAGTTTTACCGACCTCAAAAAAGGCGACATGCTGCTAACCGGAACACCTGGCGGCGTTATCTTAAATGCCAGCCCAAAAGTGGGACTGGCCATCGTTATGAACTTCACCAATGACAAAAAGCGCCGAGAGAAGCTCATTAAGAGCCAGGCTGGCGTGCGATATATGCAGCCCGGCGACCAGCTAACGCTCAGCCTCTGTAGCCGAGATGGAACGCAGGACTTTGGTACGCAGATAAACACCATTCGCGATGCTACTTGACGATTCATTGGTAACCACGCGGGAGGTTACCGATTGGCAGGGGCTCCACCTGTTTCATTTTGATCTGTCGTCCTGCTCACAAAAAGTCCGGATTCTGTTCAACGAGCTGGGAATAGGCTTTGAGTCTCACCCCATTAATCTGATGCGCGACGAACAGCGCAGCGATTGGTACCTCGGGATTAATCCGCGCGGTGAGGTGCCAGTACTCGTCCACGACGGAGCAGTCCATACGGAAAGCAACGACATCATTCAGTACATTGATTTGCACTTTGCTCAACCGGGGCGATCGTTCCTCCCTTCATCCGACTCCGAACGTCAAGATATGCAGGATTTGATGGACCTTGAGAATGAGCTTCATCAAGACCTTAGAACCCTTACCTTTACGTACCTGGCACCTGATGTAAAAAATCGAGTTAGCAATGCAAACGACGATCTTAACTTCATCGGTCGCTTCAACAGCGCATTGGAGACGCTCGACCAGCGGCTTCAAAGCCGCCCTTTTTTACTCCGGGATCGCCTGACCCTGCTCGATATCAGCTGGTTCATCACGCTCTATAGACTGCACCTTGCCGGCTATCCACTCGAGGATCACCCCAAGCTGGCAAGCTATTTCGATCGAATAAAAGCACGTCCAACCTTCGCAAAGGAGGTTGTAGCAGGTCCGCTGAACTTAAGGCTGGCAACAGCCATCTACCGTCGGCTAAACCGTGTTTTCGGGCGCTCGCTGGCCAGCGATTACCTGCGATGGCAGCGCAACCACGCCACTACAAACTGACTGACGGCAATCGACGCTACGGATAAGAGGCAACTCCGCTCTTCATCGCTTGCCACGAGCCAATTCATTCATTAGTTTCAGTGCGTCCACGCGTGTCTTAGTGCGGCCAATCGGCCTTGAC
>DFQW01000184.1 GCA_002377985.1 Halieaceae bacterium UBA3479
GCCTTGTGACATCGTTTTGGTTGTTTGCGCGTCGGGTAACACGTTCTGCAGATCTCGCACACCCTCCCATCGCACCCTCTGGCGGTGCAGTGCTCGCGACCATAAAAAATGATCTGAAGATGGAGGGCGTTCCAGCGTGCTTTGTCGAAGGCGCGCTTCAAGTCTCTCTCGGTTTCAACAACGCTGCGGCCGCGAGTCAACCCCCAACGTTGCGCGAGGCGATGGATGTGCGTGTCTACCGGGAAAGTCGGCAGACCAAAAGCCTGGGCCATCACCACGCTCGCTGTTTTATGGCCGACGCCCGGTAGCGCCTCAAGCGCAGTCATATCGGCGGGCACCTCGCCTTCATGTTCCTCCAGCAGAATCTCGCTTAGCCGATGGATGGCTTTGGACTTTTGAGGTGACAATCCGCAGGGTCGTATGATGCTTCGAATGTCCTCTACAGAGAGCGCGACCATCTCTTTGGGTGTCGCGGCGCGCGCGAAAAGCGCGGGGGTCACCTGGTTCACTCTCTCATCGGTGCATTGCGCGCTCAGTAGCACGGCGATCAACAAGGTATAGGGATCCTGGTGATCAAGGGGGACCGGTGTCTCGGGATAGAGTGTTTGCAGTCGCGCGTCGATGTATGCGATGCGCTCTGCCTTGTTCAAGTTGCTTGATTCCACTTCACCAGCCTTGTCGCAAGCTGTTCGCCAACCGTTCAATTGCCTCAACGCAGAGCTCGCGCTCTGCAACAAGTGCAATTCTTACGCGCCCGGCACCCGGATTACCCTGTGGGGTATCACGCGCGAGGTAACGCCCGGGTAAAACGCTTACACCGGTGCGGCGCCATAGCTCGCGGGCAAACTGTTCATCGTCAATGTGCGTTTCGGGCCAAAGATAAAAGCCGGCTTCTGGCACCGGTGTTGTCATGACCTCTGAGATGATGGGTAGCACTGCGTTGAATTTGTCTCGATAGCGGGCGCGATTTTCCACAACGTGGCTTTCGTCGGACCAAGCCCACTCACTGGCGACTTGATGATGCAGGGGCATCGCGCATCCATGGTAGGTCCGGTAGCGACGGAACCGCTCTATCCAGCGACTGTCCCCCGCGACAAATCCCGAGCGGAGCCCGGGCAGGCTTGATCGTTTGGAGAGGCTGTGGAAGCAGAGGCAATTGCGATAGTCCTGGACACCCATCGCGGCGGCGGCACCGAGTAATCCGGGCGGAGGATCACTTTCGTTTGGATAGATCTCGCTATAGCACTCGTCGCTCGCGATTATAAAATCATGCTCCTGCGCAAGGGTGATCAACCGTTGCAACTGCGACGTGGATAGCACTGCACCCGCGGGGTTGCCAGGCGTGCAGATGTATAGCAACTGGCACGCCCGCCATTGGTCTTCTGTGACTTCTGAAAAATCTGGCGTAAATCCGTGGCGGTGATCGCAATTAACAAAATGTGGGGTCGATCCGGCCAGTAAGGCTGCGCCTTCATAGATCTGATAAAACGGATTTGGCGAGATCACTGCGCCCGCTCTCCCGTGGGTGACCACCGTCTGAGCCAGCGCGAAAAGCCCCTCACGTGTGCCATTGAGCGGCAGTACTTGCCGCTCGGCATCCACCGCCATCAATGCAAATCGCCGCTCCAGCCAGCGGGCGATCGCGCCGCGTAACGTAGCGCTGCCGTTGGTCGTGGGATACTTGCCCACGAGCGCGCTGTGCTCCGACAACAGCTGTGTTGCAGTGACAGGCGGCGGATGCTGAGGCTCTCCGATTGTCAGCGGTATGCTCCGAAGATCGTCAGGGGGCGCGCCCAGCAACAAGGTATTGAGCCGCTCAAAAGGGTAGGGCTGCAACGCAGCCAGCCCGATATTCAAACTGCGATCTCCACCACGGGTTCACGATGCTGGCCCGAGTGCATTTCTTCAATCAGTTCGCGCTCGAGTTGCGCAATGAGTGCTTGATCTTGTAGTGATTGGCCGGCGTCATCGGAAAGAAGAAAGATATCCTCGACTCGTTCACCCAGGGTCTGGATCTTGGCGCCTTGTACTGTCACGCCATGGCGAGAGAGGACAGAACCGATTCGCGCCAGTAAGCCCGGTCGATCGGCGGTACTGATTTCCAGCGTAGTGAGGCCGCTCAACTCATCCTTGGAGAAATGAATTTGCGTCGGAATGGTGAAGGCCCGCACGGTTCTCGGCATGCGCCGGGTCACGGTTTTGGCCGAAGCCTGCAGCAGGCTGTGCTGGATTGTTTGGCGAATCTCCCGAAAGGTATCTGGGTGCGGATCGAGCGAGCTGCCGTCGCTATGTAGCACGTAAAAGGTATCGAGTGTGCTGCCGTCGTCGTCGCTGTAGATACGGGCGTCGTGGACGCTGAGGTCGAGACTATCGAGGGCAGCGCAAATCTTGGCGAAAGTATTCGGTTCGTCTCGGGCGTGCACGAAGATCTGTGTGGCATTGCCGATCGGTGATTCCCCGGCTTGTCGCACCAGAACAAGGGCGCCGTCTGCAAGATCGTGATCCGCAATGGCCTCGGTGTGCCAGGCGATATCTTCTGCGCGCTCTCTGACAAAGTAGTCGTCACCCCTTGATATCCACAGCGCAGCTAATTCTTCTGCCAAAAAGCCGCGATATTCCAGCGCTTCCGTCGCGGCACGCTTGGTCTCCCTGATCACTTCCTCGCGAGCAATCGGGTTCTGCAGCCCCCGGCTCAAGGCGCGACGCGTTTCGGTATAGAGCTGGCGCATCAGCGATGACCGCCAAGCATTCCATAGTTCGGGGTTGGTGCCAGCAATGTCGGCAACAGTCAGGGTATAGAGATAATCGAGACGCTCCTGCGTGCCGACAATTTCTGCGAATCGCTGGATCTCTTCGGGATCCGATATATCCCGTCGCTGGGCAATATGGCTCATTAATAGATGATTTTTCACTAGCCAGATAATCAGTTCCGTATCGGACGCTGCCAATTTATGCTCCTGGCAAAAGGTCTCGGCATCGACCGCGCCCAGCTCCGAATGATCTCCACCCCGTCCTTTGCCAATATCATGGAATAGGGCCGCAATATAGAGGAGTCGGGGATCCCTGAGTCTACGAGCGATTCGGGTGGATACCGGGAATCGGTCGGTATAGTCGGCGCGCATGAACCTGCGGGTGTTGGCGATAACCTCCATGGTGTGGGCGTCCACGGTGTAGGCGTGGAACAGATCAAATTGCATCTGGCCTATGATTGCACCAAAAGCAGGAAGGTAGCGGCCCATGACGCCATGCCGCGACATTCTGCGTAGCTGTTTGGTCATGTTGTGCGGCACGCTCAGAATTTGCATGAAGAGATCGCGGTTGACCTCGCTGGCGCGAAACGCCTCGTCGATTAAATGGGCATCGCGGCGGATCAGGCGTTGGGTGTTGGGTTCTATCCGATCGACCAACGGATCGTTGCCAATCAGCACAAAAATGCGCAGTAAATTGCTCGGGTCACTGCTGAAAACCGCCTCGTTCCGCGCGCGGATTCGCCCGTCAGCGACTTCAAAATTGTCATCTATCAGACGCAGATCCGAATCGAACTGGTTTGATACCTCGGAGAGTCGGTGCTCAAAAACCTCGATCAGAAGCTCGTTTAGCTGGCTCAATGTTTTCATCCAGCGGTAGTAGATCTGCATGAATTGCTCTACTGCCAGTTTGTCTCCATCAACCATGTTCCACATGGCCGCCAGTTGTTTCTGATGATCGAACAACAACCGGTCCTCGGCTCTGCCGGTCATGCTGTGTAACGCAAATCGCACTCGGCTAAGAAACTCTTTACCCTGATTGAACTGATCCAGTTCAACCTGACTCAGGAATTCGGGGCCTTGCGCACCCTCAAGACTTTGCTGGAAGCATCGCAAGGTGATCCATTCGATGACCTGTAAATCGCGTAATCCCCCCGGTGAGCTTTTGATGTTGGGTTCCAGGGCATATTCGGTGTTGCTGTATTTATCGTGCCGGCTCTGTTGTTCGCCCAGCTTGCCGCGAATGAACTCGGCGGGGGGCCACAT
>DFQW01000123.1 GCA_002377985.1 Halieaceae bacterium UBA3479
GTATAGCCGGATTGGGGGCGGCCGTTAATCGTGACGCCTTGAATGGTGGCCTGAATATTGCTGATGTCGCAGGGCTGTCCAGTACCCGCACCATGGAAAGTGACCGTCAGGGTAAAAGGCGAATTGGGCGCGGGTTGCAGAGGGCTTATAGAGTAGGTGACGCTGCCAACGTAGGTCGCGGACGCTGTAGCCCATCCGCTCAGGCTGAGCAGCCATACAAATGCTGCCAATGGCCGTGAAAGCCGCCCCAGCACCCGCAAAAATCTCTGCCACTTCATTGTCACGTCCATACCTAAACTCTTCAAAATAATAGGTGGCGGGTAAGGAGCATCAGGATCGACCCTACTACCCGTTCTCGCGCTGCGTGCATGGGTCTCCCAGACTGCTCTCCACGCGCTAGGCATCAGCACTGGTTGTCCAAGATATTAACTCGCAGCATTGCGATCACGTTGTGCAGATCATGACAACTTACATACCCAATCCGCCAAGCCACATAAGCCCTTGGAGCGGATTGGAAGAGGTCTATAGGACGGATTCGGCCGGTATGAATTTACAGAGTGAAGCCGGAATCAAGGGTGACCAATTGCCCGGTCACATAATCAGAACCCGTGATCAACGACAAAATGGTGTCGGCGACATCCTCAGGCGTGACCACGTGCCCGAGCGGCGTCTGATCCGAGAACATCTTCTTGAGGCCTTCATACTGCTCGGCATCACCACCGCCCCAGGTATTAAAGGCCCAGTCGCCGTCAATCAGGCCGGGCAGCACCGCATTCACGCGGATCTTCTTCTTGCCCAGCGTCTTGGCCAGCGTGCGGGTCAGGCTGTTCATGCCGGCTTTAGAGGCGCAGTAGGCGATGGAACTGCCGTTGGCGGTGATGCTGGCGATGCTCGACGTCATGATGATCTCACCGCCTCCAGCCGCCTCGATGTGAGGCGCCGCTTCACGGGACATCATGAAGGCACCAATCAAATTGACTCGCAGCGTGCGCAGCCAGATCTCTTCACTAAGGGCATCAAGCTGGTCATGGGGCACAAAGGTGGTGGTCCCGGCGTTGTTGACCAACACATCAAGGCGGCCATACTCGGCCACCGTTGCGGTCACGAGGCGTTCGCAATCCGCTTGTTCCGAGACATCGGCCTGTATGGCAACCGCCCGACCCCCGGCCGCTTCGACTTGCGCCACCACCTGTGTTGCGGCTTCAGCGGAACGACTGTAGTTCACCACCACGGCGGCGCCCATCGCCCCCAGTTTTTGTGCCAGCGCAGCCCCCACACCCGAACTCGCACCGGTAATCAACACCACTCGATCCGTCACATCCATCGTTACACCTCTGCCACACCATCACTACACCCAAGGCAGTGTATCGTTTGCCGTCGGTTTCGCCACCGCGCTGTGAGGTGCGAACGTCAGGCTCCGCGTTCGCAAGTTCCAAGGGGTTTGATAAAAGCGCAGCCTTGAAAAGCTTCTGGCGCACTGGCGGGAGCAGCCCTCGCTGATCCTGCCCGCTCCTACGCCAACTTGAGCGGCAGGTCGCGTAACCGCTGACCCGTCGCCTTGAACACTGCATTGGCGATCGCCGGCGCAATCGGTGGCAAACCGGGCTCGCCCACGCCCGTGGGCTTGGTGCCACTGTCGATGATCACCACCTCGATTTCAGGCGATTCATCCATGCGCAGCATCGGATAATCGTGGAAGTTGCTCTCCTTGATCGCACCATTCTCTAGGTTCAGTCCGCCATACAGTGCTGCGGTCAGACCGTAAACCACGCCCCCTTCCATTTGTGCACGCACGATATCGGGGTTCACCGCCTGACCGCAGTCAAGCACGCAGGTCACCTTGTGCACGCGGATCTTGCCGCGCTCCACCGAGACCTCGGCGATCTCGGCGACGTCGGTACGGAAGGAATGATGTGCCGCAAACCCCAAGTAATGCCCCGCCGGCACATCCATATTGGCCATGTGTTCGCCGGCAACGCGAATCACGTTGTTGAGCCTCGGGTTATTGCGCGTGTTTTGTAACCGGAATTCGATTTCGTTAAGACCAGCAGCGTGCGCCAACTCGTCGATCATCGACTCCTTGGCAAACGCGGTGTAGGAATGCCCTACGGAGCGCCAAAACGTCAGCGGCAATTCGTGATCGACCGTCATGTGCGTTACCCGTGTATTCGGGTGATCGTAATCTTCGAACAAGCCCTCGGTACTGGACTCGTCGGCGGCAAAATTCTCGAAGTACCACTCACTGATGTTGGCAACCCCTTCGATCATGCTGTCACCCATCCACGAATACAGCGCGGGCAACAAACTGCGGAAGGTATCGGGGGAGATATCGCCGCCGGCGCGCGTAGCGTCCCAGGCAATCAGGTTGCCGGACTCATCGACTCCCGCCTTAATGCGCATCAGGGAGGCCGGTCGGAAAGGCCCCTGCTGAATGTCGTCTTCCCGCGTCCACACCAGCTGAATCGGCTTGCCGGTTGCCACCGCAATCTGGGTTGCCTCTACCAGGTGGGTTGGCGTGCCGCGGCGACCAAAACCGCCCCCGAGGTAGCACTGATGAAAGCGCACGTTCTCGGCCGGGATATCTGCCACGCGCGACACCAGCCCGGGCACTGCAGAAGGGAACTGAATGCCCGTCCACACATCTGCGCTATCGCCATCGATGCGCACCACCGCGTTCATCGGCTCCATGGGCGAGTGTGACAACAGCGGCGCCCAATACTCTGCTTCATGCAGGGTCGCTGCACCGCTCAAGGCAGTTGATACGTCGCCGTCATTAGGGCCCTCGACCCCGTCACCGGCATCGAGCGCCTTTGCATAATCCGCGCGCAGTGTCTCGGTACTGACGCGATCAAGCGGACCAGACTGCCACTCCACCGCCACTTTTTTCGCGGCCTGCTGGGCCTGCCAAAAACTCTCGGCCACTACCGCCACACCACTGCCCACCTCAAGCACATCGGTGACTCCGGGCATCAATTTGGCGGCGCTGGCATCGACACTCAGCGCCTTGGCGCGCACTACCGGAGGTCTTACCACCACAGCGTAGTGCATCCCGGGCACATCAATATCCAGCCCGAACTCGGCGGTACCGGTTGACTTGGCAATGGCATCAACCCGCCGCGTTTCCTTACCGATGAATTGGAATTCTGCCGCGGGCTTTAAAGGCGCGTCGGCCTCGATGTTGAGCGTCTGCGCCGTATTAATAAATTGCGCATAGGGGTAGCGCGACGCGCCGTGGATCACAAAGCCGTTATCAGTTGCGAGCGCACTGCTTGCAACGCCGAGGTCCTGCGCCGCGGCCTCGAGGATGAGCGCACGGGTATTGGCGCCCACCTGACGGAGCTGCAGGTAGTGCGCGTGGATCGATGAACTGCCCCCTGTACCCTGCATGCCGAAGTCGGGGTTCGCGTAGTCCTCGTGAACGCCGGCAAGCCTGATATCCATATCAAGGGGATTCACGTCGAGTTCTTCACCCACCAAGGTTGCAAGGCCGGTGGTCACGCCCTGCCCCATCTCGGAGCGGGCGGTATAAAAACGAATCGTGTTATCGGGCAAGACCTGCAAAAAGGCGTTGGGCGTCCACGCCCCCTGGGCATCGTCCACTGGCAGCGGCGCCGGCGTGCTAGAGCAACCTGTGATGGCAAAGCCGACCACCAGACCACCACCAGTGATCGCACTGGTCTGCAGGAAGCGACGACGCGAGACATTAACCGTATTCATGCCTGACCTCCCGCCGTGGCCATGGCATCGTAGGCCAATGCACTCTCACTCACTGATTGGATCGCGCGCTTGATGCGCGGATAGCAACCACAGCGACAAATGTTGCCCGACATGGCGGCGTCAATATCTGCCCCGCTGGGATTGGGATTGCTCTCGAGCAAGGCCGCTGCCGCCATAATTTGTCCCGACTGGCAGTAACCACACTGGGGCACCGCGTGCTCATGCCACGCCGCCTGCAGCGGATGGAGATTGTCGGGGGTACCCAGCCCCTCGATCGTTGTCACCGACTTACCCTCCACGGAGGCGACGGGCGTAATACAGGTTTTAATCGCCGCACCGTCAAGATGCATGGTGCAAGCACCACACAAGCCCGCGCCGCAGCCGAATTTGGAACCCTTGAGCTTAAAGTGATCTCGGACCACCCACAGGAGCGGAGTATTGGGATCTACATCCGCACTCACTGGCTGGTCGTTTAAGGTGAATTCGATCATGTATCGGGCCTCGTTACGGGGTCGTGAAATCTAACAGGTCGTTAATTACAAAAAGGCGCGGACGTTTGCCCGCGCATTTTAGTGGTTTAACCACGCAAGACAGGTGCGCTCGCGGGAATTCGAACGCAGCCAGTCGAGCGCCCATATATGAGCGCGTTTACGCCGGATCAGCCACCTTGAGCAGTTGCTTACCGAGGTTCTTGCCGGTAAACAGGCGCTGCAGAGTGGTGGGAATATTCTCAAACCCTTCCTGCATGTCGATCTGGTACTTTAGCTTGCCTTCGCCGATCCAACCCAGCAGGTCTTTGATCGCCTCGCCGGCACGCGGCAGGTAGTCCAGCACAATAAAGCCCTCCATGCGGCTGCGCATGATGACCAGATTCATGATGTTGGTGGGGCCCGGCTGGGGTGTGGTCGCGTTGTAGTTGGCGATGCCGCCGCACATCACGACCCGGGAGCGCATATTGAGGTGATTGAGCGCCGCCTCGAGGGTGTCGCCACCGACATTATCGAAGAATACGTTCCACTTTTCGGGGCAGGCTGCGGCGATCTGCTCATTCAGGTTGCCCTGCTTGTAGTCGATAGCGGCGTCTAGCCCTGCCACTTCGGTGAGCCACCGGCATTTCTCGGGACCACCCGCGATGCCGACCACGCGACATCCTTTAATCTTGGCTATCTGGCTCGCA
>DFQW01000138.1:0-4793 GCA_002377985.1 Halieaceae bacterium UBA3479
CCTGAATCACCACATCAACCTGACGCAGTATGGTCGGGTCTGTCAGCGGGTCTCCTCGAACCGCAATCAGGTCGGCTGTCCTGCCCGATACGATGGCGCCAATATCCTGAGAGAGTCCCATGTGTTCGGCGGCGACCGATGTGGCGGAGCGGATGGCATCCATTGGCGTCATGCCGTGCTCTACCATGGTGGCAAATTGCCAGCCACCCATGTCGTGGGGCAACACCGCTGCGTCGGTGCCGTAGAGTAGCGTGACCCCTTCGCGGTAGGCTTTCTCAAAGACCACACGCTGAGCTTCCGTGGTGTCGGTATTTCGCTTCAGAAACACCTCCGGATAGCCTTGTTCCCGCCCAATCGTATCGGTATAGGTGCCGTTATAGACATCCATTGAAAACGCGACACCCCTCTCCGCTGCGAGGGTAATGGTGCTGTCCTCAAGCAGCGATGCATGCTCCAGTGAATCGACGCCCGCAAGGATGGCGTCCCGGCCAGACTGATCGCTATGCACATGGGCGGTTACTTTCTTGCCGTGTTGTTTGGCTACGGCTACGACTGCCTCAATATCGGCCTGACTCATTTCAGGCGCGCCCGGTGGCGTACCGACCGAAAATACGGCTCCTGATGCGATCACTTTCAGAAAATCTGCGCCAGCCGCGAATGCCGCTTCAGCCCGTTCGGCGAACTCTTGAGGCGAGCTAGCAATGCCTTGCTGTGATTCTGCGGGGATTTGCTCTGGAGGAATTTCAGGGAAGGTCAGGTCACCCCCACCCCCGGGGATGGTGAGGTAGGGGCCTGCAGTCTGAATTCGGGGCCCTATTGCTTTTCCTGCCTCAATCAACGCTCGGGCGCGGTTCACGGTGTCGGGGAACCAGGCGCCTACATGACGCACGGTTGTAAAACCCGTCAGCACCGTCGTCTTTGCGTTATCCAGAATCAGTGCCAAGTTCTCGTCCGGCGTTCGCCGGGCATACACGCTGTAATCCACCGAGTCCTCAGGATTGCCGTCAAAGTGCACGTGGGTATTAATCAGCCCGGGCAGGCAAGTGAAACCAGAGAGATCGACATCAACGCTTTGCCCACTGCTTTTATCCACTGGATTTATGGCGGTGATGTAGCCTCGGGTGACCGTGATTTTCTGGTTGAGGAGTACGTCGTCGGACAAACCGTCAATCAATTTTCCGCAAAGAACCTCTAGGCTACCCGCGTGATGCGTGGGGCTGTCGACCGGGTTTGCAGACTGCTGAGGATCGCAGCCGCCAATGCCACAGAGCACGGCACCGGCAAACAGATAGGCCTTGCTGGCGCGGGAAGGATTTAAGACGCGACTGCGCGCACTCGCGGTGGATTTATCTGGTTTGATAGCGATATCTCACAAAAATAACGGTGTAGATCAATAACGCTGTTGCCGAGGCGGCCGCACACAGCATGAATATGCCGTCAAAACCCCAGCCTAAATCCAGCATGATCGATGCAGCAAAAGGGCCAATCGTCTGACCGAGCCCCTGAGCGCCGGGTATAAAGGCGGCGGCGCTGCCCGAGCGATCGGCTACCGAGACCCCGCCCATTTGGTAGACGTCGATAAAGATCCACAGGAAATTGAACAAAGCGACGCTGAGGACGAATAAACCAGCGGTAACCTTGACCGCCAGCAAGCCCACGGCTACGACCATTAGCACGAAGGTAAACAAGAGTGGCCTGTCGTAGTCAAACCGGTTAAGCACCCACATGGCGGTAAAGCAGCCGACAAAACTCAGCAGCACGCACCATGCGATCACCTGTGCAGCCCAATCGCCATCGAGACCAGCGGCCTCTGCCGACAGTTCGATGTTTGACCAGTAGGCACCAATATTGATGTACGCGATAACGATGGCACCAATCCCGATCCAGGCGACCAGTGTGGGCCGGGCAGTGACTTCTTTGGCTTCGGCCGCGACGGCGGGAGGGTTCACCGTGGGGATCAGGCGTACAAAGGGCAAAGTGACGACATAGGTACCAATGAAAAATACATAGATGCCATTCATGCTCAGGTGCGGAATTAACTGCAGTTCCAAAAACTGCGATACGGCGAATGCCAGTAGCATCCAATTGAACGCTTCGCGCGGCTTTGAATGCGCGCCCAGCCCGGCGACTGCGACGGCGGTATAAAAACCCGCGCCCAGCCCTGCGATTAACCGCAAAATTAGGGTCGTCTCGTAATCGACGTATTGGGTGCATAGCCCATTAGCGATGATGGCCAGAGCAATGCCAAGATAGGTGAGGGTTTGCCGGTTCCAGGATCGAATCAGGACACTGGTCAATACCGCGCCGATGAAAAGCCCTAACAGATCAGCCGACGCCACACGATTGACCTCGATTTCGCTAAAGCCCAGTTGATCAACCCATGCACCATTAATGGCGGGCAGAGCGACCAATACGCTGTAGCCCACCAGTGTCATAAAAAGGCTGAGCAGAAACGGACCGCGCTCATCAAAAGGGTTGTCGACGGATGAGACGTTCATTGGCTGGGCCTCTGTGGCAGTGGCACTCTGTGGCGCGGTTTACTTAACTGTCGCATCCGGGTTGCTCAATAGCAATGAGCAATCGTGTTGTCGCCAATGAAATCTGGCACACTTTGAATGAGCATCCGGTTGTGAACTATATGACCGGGCATGGGGATACCTTAATGACTAACGATAATCCCAGAAAGATATACGAGCGAGCGATCAACTGTCTCCAGAGGGGGGAGCGGGAAGACGCAGAGCTGCTGTGTCGTGATGCTCTGCAACGCGACCCAGGGGACATCAATTTTGTTGCTTTGCTGGGATCTATCCTCGCCGGGGCGGGAGCAATGGAGGAGGCGGCTGAACTCCTTGGTCGAGCGGTGCGTTCAGCCCCGGGCAGCGCCAGCGCCCGAGAAGATTTCGGTACGCTGCTGTTGAATCTAGACAGACCTGCGGAAGCAGCGGAACACCTCGAAAAGGCCAGGTCTCTTAAAGCCCCTACAGCGCGCTTGTTGAGCAAGCTGAGTGCTGCATACCAGAAGCTTGGAAGAGGTGCTGAAGCCGCCAGACTTCGAAAAGAGGCCGCCGCTTTGTCGCCATCCGCCGCAAAACTCGATGAGGCAACTCGATTATTTGTAGAGGGTAAGTTTCGAGAGTCGGAGGTGCTCGCAAAAGAGCTGGTGCGCGAGAATCCCAACGATGTTAACGCGGCATTACTGCTTGCCAGACTCGCCATGATGGCCAACTGTTATGAGGAAGCCCGACCGATTCTCGAGAAGATTATTCAGGTGGCGCCGCGTTACATGGCGGCCTGGCATGATTTAAGTACCGTGCTGAAAGAATTGCATCAGTATGAAGAGGCGGTCGAGGTGCTCTCCCGAGCGCTGGCCCTAGATGGCGAGAACGCCATGACGCACTACTATCATGGTGCGGCGCTGGCCATGGCAGCGCGCCCTGAGGAGGCCGTAGTCGCTTATCGCGAGGCGGTGGCGCTGGAACCAAAGCTACCGGGCGCTCACATCGGTTTGGGGCATGTGCTCAAGACCGTGGGAGACCAGGACGGCGGCATTGAGGCCTATCGCCGTGCAATTGAGTTGAGGCCTGATTTTGGCGAGACCTACTACAGTTTGGCTAACCTCAAAACCTTTCGGTTTTCAGAGGCGGAAGTTGCGGAAATGGAGACGCGATTAGCTAACGAGTCGCTCCCCGTGGAGTGCCGTGTCCATTTTGCCTTTTCTCTGGGTAAGGCGTTTGAGGATCAAAAATCCTACGATCAATCTTTTGAGTATTACGCAATCGCCAATAAACTGCATCGCAATACGATTGCCTACGACCCGGTGCAAACGGAGGTCGCGCATCAGCGGATGCGGGAGGCCTTTAGTGCTGATTTCTTCGAGGGTTTGCCCCGCGATACTGGGTGCTCGCTTCCGGACCCGATATTCATCGTCGGTCTGCCGCGTTCGGGTTCAACATTACTGGAGCAGATCCTGGCCAGTCATTCTCAGGTAGATGGCACCAGCGAACTCCCTGACATTTCGCTTATTGCGCAAAGTCTGACCAAGCCTCGCTCCGGTCAGGTGTTTCCCCAGTGCCTGTCCGATATTCCTCCAAGTACCCTGGGGGCGCTCGGTCAGCAATACATCGACCAGACCCGGCGACATCGACAGAATGCGCCTTTTTTCACGGACAAGATGCCCAATAATTTTGCCTACGTGGGGTTTATCAAGGCCATTCTTCCGAACGCCAAAATCATCGACGCTCGTCGTCATCCTATGGACAGTTGTTTTGGTTGCTTTAAGCAGCATTTTGCAAAGGGCCAGACGTTCTCCTACGACCTGTTTGAACTCGGTGAGTTCTATCTCGAGTACTGCGAAATGATGGCGCATTGGGATGCTGCGTTACCCGGTGCGGTTTTGCGAGTTCAGTACGAGGAGGTAGTCGAGGACCTGGAAACGCAGGTCAGGAGAATTCTCGATTATTGCGGTCTCCCCTTTGAGGAGAGCTGCATCAACTTCCATGAGAATAAGCGCTCCGTCAGGACAGCCAGCTCCGAACAGGTGCGGCAACCAATTTATCGTGGATCCGTTGCCACCTGGAAGCGATACGGCGGCCATCTTGATGCTCTTGCAGAAATATTGGCACCCGTGCTCCCTTCATCAAGTATCGGCTCATTATGACCACTGCGTTGCCCAAGCTGGTGGCGACCTCCGTGGTGCGCGGCTCGCAAAAAGGCCAGAGCCATGGTGGGGTTTATTTGATTGATTTCAGCAGCCGTCAGGTCGAACAGAAAATAGACTGGAATACGGGAGATAT
>DFQW01000138.1:5162-7197 GCA_002377985.1 Halieaceae bacterium UBA3479
GACTTCGAGTTGGTGGGGTCGTACCGGAACCAGTATTTACGGCATTGCCACGAGATATCTCGCCGGGACCACCTGCTATTTTTGACGTCCACAGGCTTTGACTCAATTTTGGCCTTCGATCTCAACGCGCGTCGCTATGTCTGGGGTCTTTATATTTCAAAGAACGGTGCCGAATGGGTGGGACAGCCTTTTGATCCTCAGGATCGCTCGGGCCCGGCCTTTGTCAATTCCTATCACCTGAATATGGTGAGGGTGGACTCGGACGGTGTGTCTTTCAGCGGCTTGAACACGCGCGCGTTATTGGCCCTCTCCAGTGATATGTCGATCAGTGAAATCTGTAGCTTGCCCAGAGGGTGTCACAATGCGATGCCGCACAATGACGGGGTATTGTTTAACGACACCGCTGCGGATGTTGTTCGTTACGTGTCCAGATCAGCGCGACCGGTCGCGGTACCAGTGCCAACTTATCCCGAAGACCAACTGGAGTATCAGGGAGTGGATGACTCCCGGGTGGCGCGGCAGGGATTCGGGCGAGGGCTATGCGCTATTGACGATCATCTTGTCGCTGCCGGCTCTTCGCCATCGACTATCTCGATCGTTGACTTAATCGAGGGCAAGACCATCACGGCGGTTAATTTGACGATGGACATTCGCAATGCCATTCATGGCCTGGAGTGTTGGCCTGCGCGATGGGCATAAAAAACGGGCGCTATGCGCCCGTTTTTTTGGTTAAGTGGCTTACCAGAAGCGCCGCAACGAGATTCCAAAGTTACGGGGTCGAATTACGTTGGAGCTATTGCGCCCCCATACCTGATCGAAGTCCTGAGAGTCCTCATAGGTGATCCCTCTCTCATCTGACAGATTGTTGATAAAGAGTCTTGCCTGCCATTGGTCCATCTCGTAGGTGAAGATAGCGTCGGTAACATCATAGTCTCCCTGAGTCAGCCTTGCCGAAGATGCGCCGTCGGTCAGCTGGTTCAAGGATGTTCCCACGTGATTATGTTGTAGACGGAAAGCACCCGTGCCACCGAATACGTTAATGCCCGAGTATTCGAGGTACATGGAGTAACTCTGGTCAGCAAATAAAGGTAGCTCGGAACGCGGTTCCAGTCCGGAAGCAATCTGGCCGCCGGGTGCACGAGGTTCGTCGTAGAATTCTGGAGCCTCTACATAGGCGTCCTGAATGTCTGTGAGATTGAATCCCACCTCAAGGTTGTCGCTGAGCAGGGCTTTTAGCTCCATATCAAAGCCTTTCACGGTGCCGTCACCGACGTTGCCAACAACGACCTGGAACGGAATACCTAGGTTGAAACTGGGGTCTGTAACTTCCAACTGCATGTCTTTCCACTGCATGTCGTAGTAGACCGCGTTGAAGACGACGCGCCCGTCGGCGAACGTGGTTTTAAGGCCAAATTCCATGTTTTCCAGCATGTCTGATTCATAGACGACGGGTAGCGTTGGCCCGCCTTTATCGAGACCTCTTCCGCGGTTGGTGCCACCCACCCGGTAACCTTCCGAGTAAATGCCGTACATCATGATGTCATCGGTGATTTGAAGCTCTAGGCCGTACTTCGGAATGAAGCCATCGTCGGTGGCCTTTCGATCCGGAAGACTCTGATTGAGCCGGCCGTCCGGTCGCTCAACGGCATAGCTGAGTTCCCGATCAACGTCATACCATCGACCGCCTACCAATAGGGTTAGCCGATCTTCAATGATCTCGACATCCATCTCCCCAAAAATGGCTTTGTCGGTGCGATCTGTGCCCTGATAGGAATTCCACCAGACGTCGGTCGGGGCGATACCAGGGTAGTAGTAGCTCCAAGCCTCAAACGCGGGGGAGTTACGATAGCCATCGACATAGGTATAAAAGTCCCAGAACTCCTCAGATTCCTGCCAAAACCCGCCCAATGTCCAGTTGATCCGGTCTGTAGCGCCTGACAGGCGGATTTCTTGCGTGAAACTCTCGTTATTCTGGTCATTGATGAGATAGCCCGTGGGGTCCAGGCCAAAATCATAGGTCGGAAACCCACCCTCG
>DFQW01000176.1 GCA_002377985.1 Halieaceae bacterium UBA3479
GGCGTCGCGCTCCTCGGCCACGGGGCTGAAGTTGCCGTCTAGGAAGAAATTAGGGGAGGGTGCGCCTGCTTGAACGGTTGCCATGGTATGAATCCGCGATGCATTCAGTTATCAATGTTCGAAGTTTACGTGACGTCATGAAATTCGCCATCGACCGCGTTCCGGAACAACGCGCTGTACTGTAGCGCAGTGAAGCTTATGGGATTGGTAGCGGCGGGGGGATCCTCGGCGGCGCGCTCGCCAATGAAATCTGCTTCGCTGGTATCGATTCCAATATCGCGCAGACACGGGGGAATGCCAATTTCTGTTCGCAACGCCAACACCCATTTGAGAAAGCTGTCGAAGCCGGGATTGGCGAGATCGAGCGCGCGAGCCAAGCTCTGCAATTTAGTATCAAGCGCTGAGCGGTTGGCGTGCAATACATACGGCATCAGTATCGCATTGAGTAGGCCGTGATGTGCGTCATAGCGAGCGCCCAAAGGGTGGGCCAGAGCATGCATCGCTCCCAGTCCTTTTTGGAACGCGGTCGCGCCCATGGTCGAGGCCACCAGCAGATGTGTACGCGCCTCGAGGTCGTTTCCATCATGCACGGCGCGGGCTAAGTATCGCTCTATCTGCCGAATACCCTCTGTCGCGATACCATCGGCCATCGGGTGAAACCGTGGCGAGCAATAGGCCTCCAGGTTATGTGAGAGGGCGTCCATGCCGGTTGCCGCCGTGAGATGAGGGGGCAAACTTAGCGTTAATTCGGGGTCCAGAATCACCAGTGACGGCAGGATTTTCGGATGGAAAATGAGCCGCTTGCGCATAGCCGCGGTGTCGGTAATTACCGAAACGCGGCCCACCTCAGAACCGGTACCCGCGGTGGTGGGGACGGCGATGATCGGCGCAATGCCAACTTCTTTTGCACGGGTCCAGTTGTCACCGATGTCGTCGAAGTCCCACAGGGGTCTGTCCTGGCCCGATAGAAAGGCGATTGCCTTGCCGGCATCGAGCGCCGACCCCCCTCCAAGGGCGATGACACCATCGTGCCCGCCGCGACGGAAGCAGTCGACGCCGGCCGCTACATTTTCACCGGTGGGATTGCCGCGCACGTCTGAAAAACACGCCACCGCCAATCCGGCTTCCAGGCAAGCGGTCTGAATCTCTACCACCATCGGCAGGGAGGCGAGCCCGGGGTCGGTAACCAGTAGGGGGGCGCGAATACCCAGCGCCAAACAGCGCTCAGACAGATCACGAATGCGCCCCGCCCCCACAGCGATTGCCGTGGGGTAATTCCAGTCGGCAATCCCGGTGATTTCAGTTGCCATGGTGCGCCCCCGTTAGGTCTGCGCGGCGGTTGAGTATTGGCTTAAAGCGATCCTGCACGTCAAATAATCTCGAAGTAGCGGGCCAGCTCCCAGTCGCTCACGTGCTTGCGACTCTCCGCTGCTTCCCACACCCGACTGGCGGCAAAGTGCTCGACAAAGGCAGAACCAAACAGTTCTCTCGCCACAGAGGACTGTCGGAATCGTGCGGCAGCCTCTGACAGTGATTCGGGCAGTGACAGATGCTCGGCATGTCTTTGCTCATAGGCATTACCCTCTATCATCGGTTCTGGCTCGATCCGATGGGCAATGCCGTAAAGCCCCGAAGCCAGCGCGGCGGTAAGCGCAAGATAGGGGTTGGCGTCGGCCGGCCCTACCCGGTATTCCACCCGCTGCGAGGCATCACTGCCCGGAATTACACGCAGGGCCGTGGTTCGATTCTCACAGCCCCATGTGGCATGGGTGGGCGCCCAAAACCCCGGCACCAATCGGGTATAGGCGTTGACCGTAGATGCCACCATGGCCAAAAACTCGGGCATCAGTCGCTGCTGCCCGCCCATAAAATAGCGCTGGGTATCGCTCATGGTCAGGGCCTTGTCGGGGTCATAAAAAGCGGAGGTATCGTCATCGCTGTGGCGGAGCGAAAGGTGCATGTGGCCGGATTGACCGGGGTAGTCGTTTGACCACTTGGCCATAAAAGTCGCCATCATGTCCTTTCGCTGAGCCCAGACTTTGGTAAAGGTTTTGAATAGGGCTGCCTTGTCGGCGGCATTGGCTGCTGTATCTACCACCAGCGCCGCCTCGATTACCCCGGGACCGGTTTCCGTGTGCAGACCCTCGATGGGAAAGTCCATTGACTCGCCTATATCAAGCAATTCTTGATAAAGCTCGGCGTGCACAGAGTTGCGCAGTACCGAGTACCCGAAAAAGCCGGGGGTGATAGGTTGCAGATCGCGGTAGTGCTTGGCGCGCACCGAATCGGGGGTTTCGTTAAAAAGAAAAAACTCATACTCAAAGGCCGCGCGCACTGAAAAGCCCATCTCGGTGGCCTGCTCCAGCGTGCTACTCAACAAATTCCGCGGACAGAGCGCGGCAGCGGCGCCATCAAATTCACACAGAAACAGCAGCATACCGGGTTCAAAAGGTATCTCCCGACAGCTTTCGGGCAAAATTCTGACGGGTGCATCGGGATAGCCAGTGTGCCATCCGGTATATTCGACCCCCACACCTTCATATAGCTGATCGCTGGAATCCCAACCAAGAACGACGTCACAGAAGGCCAGACCTTTATCCAGCGCCGCAAAAAACTTCTCTTTTCGCAGGTATTTGCCGCGCATGATGCCATCGATATCAAACAAACCGATTTTGACGTGGGTAAGATTGCGGTCTTCGACGATGCGTTTTGCATCCTCGGTAGTGCGAATAAACCGGGGGTTTAGCACGGGAATCCTCGCTGCGCATTGGTCACGAACATCATGGATTGTTACCTGTCATAGCGAGTTCCTGCAATGTCGAGCTTCCCGCTACAGATTATCGGTGGTTAGAAAACGCCATTACCGAAGTTCAGATTCAGCCCGCGCGAGGGCTTCAAACTCTTCCTCTGGCGCTTGTGCTACAAGGTGATGGCGGCTGTACACCACAAAGTAGGCCACCAGCAGTCCGTAAAATACAGCGGACCACAGTGCCGCCTCTCGGCTGACAACGAAAGTGCTTGTGAAGGCAACCAGAGATAAGATGAATGCAGCGCCAGTCGTGACCACGCCGCCAGGGGTGCGGTAGGGGCGCTCTAGATCAGGTTCTCGTAGTCGCAGCAGGATGTGTGCCGCCATCATTAGGGCGTAGGACAACGTGGCGCCAAATACCGCCATAGTAATCATCAGGTCACCGGCGCCGGTCAGAGATAGCGCAAAACCAAAAATACCCGGTACCACAAGTGCCATTGCGGGCACCTTACGTTGACTGGTCACTGAGAGCCATCGCGGTAAGTACCCTGCGCGCGACAAAGCAAAGACCTGACGCGAATAAGCAAAAATAATCGAAAAGAAACTGGCGATCAGTCCCGCCAGAGCCACTACGTTGACGATCATTGCCAAGTTTGAGTGCTCCCCGTGAACCGACTGCAGGGCTCCTACTAGCGGTGCGGCGTGATCGGCCATAAAAGCGGCGCTCGAGCCGCCGGGCGCAAGGAATAGTACGAGCCCACCTAAAACCAGAAGGATCAACATCGCTGTGATGATGCCCCGGGGCATATCGCGGGCGGGATCCTTCGATTCTTCCGCGGCAAGGGGTACGCCCTCCACTGCCAGGAACAGCCATATGGCGAAGGGAATGGCCCCCCATATGCCCCAGTAGCCGTGCGGCAGCCATTCACTAGCGCCTGCCGCCTCGCGATTGACCGGGATATCCATGAGATTTTCCCAGGAAAAATAGGGCAGCATCCCGATCACGAACAGCAGTAGCGCGATGATTGCAATTGCGGTAATGGCCAACATGATTTTCAGGGCCTCGCCAGTGCCCCACAGATGAATCCCGATAAACACTGCATAAAAAACGGCGTATACCAGTGGCCCGTCAATACCCAGTAGCGCGCCCGTATAACCACCGATGAAGACCGCAATCGCTGCGGGTGCGATAGCATATTCAAGCAGGATTGCGGTGCCCGTCAGAAATCCACCTACGGGCCCCATCGCGCGGCGCGCAAAACCGTAGCCACCGCCAGCCGTGGGGATCATGGCAGAGAGTTCGGCCAGGCCAAATACCATGCAGGTGTACATGGAAGCGATCAGCAAGGTGGCGATGAGCATGCCGCCAAATCCCCCTTGAGCGAGCCCGAAGTTCCAGCCGGCAAAGTCGCCTGAGATCACATATGAAACGCCGAGTCCAGCCAATAACACCCAGCCTGCAGCCCCCTGTTTGAGCTGGCGCTTCTCAAGGTATTGATCGTCGACATTTTCGTAGCCCACTGTTCTGGGGCGCGAAGGTGCTAATGTCGATCGGTTTGGTGTGCTATCACTCATAGGATTAGTCTACTCGGAGTCGGCGTTGGCGTCTGGCACTCCCCATCAATGGTAACGGCACTCGGCGGCGCAAAGAGATTTTTTTATGATCCTTTTCAGGGGGCGAAGATGTCAGACATCATGAACCCGCCCCGGACTGATACCTATCTCTGAGGTATCATGGCGCCGCGCCAAGCGTAGAATCGCGCCCTAAAAACCAGTAGTGAGTAAGTCGATGTCGGGTTGACTCCTGTCGTTATGTTAGGCGAGACGGAGTGAGCCGCCATGGCTTGTTAATTGATGGGTTAGACATCGAAAAGATCAAGGACTATGAGAAATAACCTGAAAATCGCTTCAATCTTCGCCGCCTTGGTTCTGCTATGGCTCGCTTCGGGACTGTTCTCTGAGTCAAGGACCCCGGTACCGAACTTACTGGATGCGATGGCCTCCATGTCAGATTCGCGTTTGCCCTCCGTCGTAATCGAAGAAATACGCTCCGAATCCAGAACGAGGAGGCGCGTGCTCCGAGGTAAGACGGTCAGTAAACAGACGGCAAGTGTCAGCACTGAAATTTCGGGTATCGTGGTGTCGCGACCGGTAGAAAGGGGCGCGCGGGTGTCGCAAGGACAAGTGCTTTGTGAGATCGCTATCGACGACAGAGCTGCCTTGGTCACGGAGGCTATGGCTAATTTGGCTCAGGCAGAAATTGAGCATGACGGGGCGCTGGCGCTGCGGGGGGATAACCTCCTTGCAGAAGCGCAGGTGGCACAAACTGCCGCTCGACTTGAGTCCGCAAAGGCTAATTTGCTGCAGCGAGAGCTCGATCTGAGTCGCACAAGGGTGACGGCGCCGTTTTCGGGGGTGATTGAGACCCAGCCTTTAGTCGTGGGTGACCTTGCTCGCGTTGGAGATGTTTGTGCGACATTAATTAATCTCGACCCAATCCTGGTTGAGGTATCCGTCTCCGAGCGGGATGTCGGCGCGCTGCGTTTGGGCGAGGCTGCCAGCGCCAGAACGAGCACGGGTCATTATCTGGAGGGCACGATCACTTTCGTTGGCAGTCAATCCGACGACATTACCCGCACTTATCTGGCTGAAATAACCATCCCGAATCGGGACTATGAAATTCGAGCGGGGCTCACGGCGGTGGTAGATCTGCCCGGGGAAACCGTCGAGGCTCATCGCGTGTCACCCTCTCTGTTTACACTCAACGATGCTGGCGCACTGGGCCTGAGGACGATCGACCGAGAAAATCGAGTTGAGTTCCATCGCGTCGCGATCCTTGAAGATTCATCAGATGGGGCATGGGTGACAGGGTTGCCCGAGCGCACGCGGCTGATCACGGTTGGTCATGAATTTGTAGCCGAAGGCCAGATTGTGGATGCCCGAGTGGCCGTGGCCGAAGAGTCTGGGGCGCCAAATCGATGATGGGATTCATCGATGCGGCGATCAGCCGCTCACGTTCCACTCTGATGATGATGTCGATGGTAGTCCTATGTGGACTTCTGGCTCGTGCAGCATTACCTATCGCCAACGATCCCTACATCGTGTTGCCTTACTTTCTGATTGGTATCGCGCACGAGGGGATATCTCCTGAGGATGGTGAGCGGCTGCTGATACAACCTGTAGAGGTTGAATTGCGCAAGGTCGAGGGCATCAAGGAGATCTCGGCGATAGCGTCTGAGGGGTTTGTATCTCTGGGCGTCGAGTTTGAACCTGAAGTCGATTTGAACGTGGCCTTGCTTGATACGAGAGAGGCTGTTGATCGCGCAAAGTCCGAAATACCTACAACGGCAGAAGAGCCTCTCGTCGAGGAACTGAATGTCGACGACTTTCCATTACTGCAGATCAATCTGCTGTCCGAAGGTGCCAGTGAGAGACAAATGTATGACGCGACCCTGTTGCTTCGGGACGCCATTGAGACGGTGCCGTCTGTCCTGAGCGCAGATATGCGAGGCACCCGCGAGGAAGTTTTAGAGGTTCTGATTGACCCTGAAGCCCTTGAGGCCTACCGGATTTCAAGCGAGGCACTGGCCGATACCCTTCGGCGAAACAATAGACTGATCCCTGCGGGTAGCCTGGAGACGGGAGGGGGTCGGTTTGCCGTGAAAGTTCCCTCGGTGGTTGAGACCGCTGCCGATGTAATGAATCTGCCCGTGCAAGTAAACGGTGACACCGTGGTGACCTTGGCCGACGTCGCTGAAATACGCCGAGGCTTTAAAGACCGCACGAGCTACGCGCGTTTTAACGGTCGGAGGGCAATGTACATTGAGGTTAAGAAGCGACCTGATGCGAATGTCATCAAAACATCTGATGCTGTGCTGGAAATCGTCGAGGAGATGACTCAGCAGCTACCAGCGGGCATTCGAGTGCAGCCGTCGCTGATTACATCTGAATTTGCCGAGGTGCAGGTCACTGAGCTCCAGGGCAATATCGTGACCGCGTTGGCGCTGGTGATGGTGATCGTCGTGGCAGCCATGGGCTTTAGGAGTGGGGTGATCGTCGGGTTGGGCATCCCCGTGTCCTTGTTGTTCTCGGTGATCGTCATTTATTTGCTCGGTTACACCTTCAATTTCATGGTGATGTTCGGCATGTTGCTGGGTTTGGGCATGCTGATCGATGGCGCGATTGTGATCACCGAGTATGCGGATCGCAGGATGAGCGAGGGAGCAGATCACAAGCTGGCATACGCAGAGGCGGTGAAGCGGATGTTTTGGCCGGTTACGGCTTCTACGGCAACGACACTGGCTGCGTTTCTGCCGCTGATGTTTTGGCCAGGGATTCCCGGTCAATTTATGAGCTACCTACCCGTTACCGTTTTCACTGTTTTGAGTGGCTCACTGTTGTATGCGCTGTTGTTCGGCCCTGTTTTAGGCACCATTTTTGGTAAGCCCACTGCTCATGCAGCAGCGACCGCGGCAAGACTAGACGACTTAGAGCATGGAGACCCGACGCAGTTGAGTGGTTTTACAGGGGCCTATGCGCGTGCAATGGCCAAGGTTTGCCTGCGACCTGTAACGACTCTGGCTGCAATTGCGCTGTTGCTAGTCGGTATTTTTTGGGCGTATGGCCAATTCGGAAAGGGCATCATCTTTTTCAATGACACTGATCCGCAGTTTCTTACCGTCTCTGTAAGCGGGCGTGGAAATTTTTCGGCCAGTGAGGTCGATAAGCTGGTGAGCGACGTAGAGAGGCGCGTGTTCAGTGTGCCAGGTATTCGATCTATGAATACTCAAACACTCTTGCCCGGCTCTTCCGGGGGCGGCCCAGACGCCATTGCTGACAGAATAGGCGTGATGTTTATTGAGCTCACGCCAGAGTCTGAACGTAGCGATTCAGGTTTCGAGATTATTCGCCGAATTCGTGAGAGAACCTTCGATATGCCTGGCTTGCGAGTCGAGGTGCAGCCGGTAGAGCAAGGCCCCAGTGTCGGCAAACCGATCCAGATTGAGTTGCGGTCACGATATCGGGAGTTATTGCAGCCCGTGATGGGCGAAATAAGAGCCTATCTGGAGACATTACCCGAGCTCGTCGATATCGACGATACTCGGCCGTTACCGTCTATTGAATGGCGAATGGAGGTCGATCGCGCGCAAGCGGCGCTGTATGGAGCAGATGTCACAACCTCGGGCGTTGCCTTACAGCTTGTGACCAGTGGTGTGAAAGTGGCTGAGTACAGGCCAGCGGGTGCCGATGATGCGGTGGATATTCGCGCTCGGTATCCGCTTGAGTATCGTGGCATTAAAGCAATGGAGTCGATCAGGGTCAGCACAGCTCAAGGCCTCGTTCCACTGAGTAATTTCGTATCGGTACAGCCGTCCCCGGGCGTAGATACGTTGCGTAGAATCAATGGTTTGCCCACAGAGCGCATTCGGGCACAAGTAGTGGAGGGCGTGATTCCTGATAACGTTGTCTCTGAGCTGAAGAGCTGGCTCGACACGCAAGACTTTGACTCGCGCGTTGATATTCAGTTTAGGGGTGCCAACGAGGAGCAGGAAGAGAGCATTGCTTTTGTTTCTGTCGCGTTTCTACTCTCTCTTTTGCTCATGTTTGTGTTGCTGGTAACGCAATTCAACAGCTTCTATCAAAGCATACTGATCTTATTGGCAGTCATTATGTCAACGGCCGGTGTGCTGGTCGGTCTGCTTGTAACGGAGAGCCCTTTTAGCGCGATTTTGACGGGGATTGGCATCGTTTCTCTCGCGGGTATCGTTGTGAACAACAACATTGTGCTGATCGATACCTTTAACTACGTGCGCGGGTGCCACCCAGAGTTGCCTATCAACAGCATTATTGTCCGTGCTGTGGCCCAGCGTCTGCGACCGGTCATGCTCACAACGACGACAACGGTTTTTGGATTGCTACCTTTGGCGCTGAGCATGTCGGTGGACCTTATCAATCGCAATGTCAATGCCGGGGGCCAGATGGCTGTGTTCTGGGGGCCTTTGTCGCAGGCCATTGTATTTGGTTTGTCTTTTGCAACGATTTTGACGCTGGTCGCCACGCCAGCTTTGCTCGCCTTGCCGTCATTCATTCGCGACAGGTGGCATGTAGTGGCCGGTCGGAGTCGCGCTCCTCCGCCGCAGGACTGAAGTTGCCGTCCCGCACAAAGTTAGAGGAGGGCGCGCCTGCTTGTGTCTTTGCCAAGCGCC
>DFQW01000172.1:0-1789 GCA_002377985.1 Halieaceae bacterium UBA3479
CCTGGAAGTGATCGATCACCCCCTGCTCGGACAACTCCGGATTGTGAAATCACCACCCCGCTTTGGTGGGGAGCGTTTGGCGCCGTCGCGACCCACCCCAGAGCATGGTGAGAATACCGATGCCGTGTTGAAAAGCTTCAATCACGATGACCAGGCAATCGCAGCGCTGAGGGCAGCTGGAGTCATCGCTTAACGCACCTGATACGGGCGTAATTACTGAGCGGTAAAGCCACCGTCTACGCTCAACACCGCGCCCTGGCAGAGACTCGAATCCTCAGAGGCAAAAAATAAGATAGCCCCCGCGACTTCCTCTGCTGTGCCCATGCGCCCAATAGGCATCACGCCCCGCAACATGGCCTTGGCCTCTTCTTTGTCGGGCATCAGGTCGGTCCAACGCTCCATCATGGGGGTTTGAATCACGCCCGGGCAAACGCAATTGATGCGCACACCGCTGGTGGCCAACTCAATTGCCATGTCTTTGGTGAATACCACCAGTCCACCCTTGGCGCTACCGTAAGCGGTTGATAGCGGAAACCCGACCAAACCATTTAGGGACGAGACATTGATCACGCTCCCGGACCCGCGCGCCACCATGGATGGAACAAAGTATTTACAGAGCAACCAGGGGCCTTTTAGATCGGTGTCCAGCACGCGATCCCACTCGTCGAGCGTGGTTTGGTCGTAGGTCTTGTTTAACTCAGAGCCGGCATTATTCACCAGCACATCGACGCTACCCCATCGACTCAGCACCGCATCTGCCACCTGTTGTACTGAGGGCTCCAGCCTGACATCGAGCTCAAGTGCAAATGTTTCACCGCCACACTCAGCCGCGAGCTGCTCAGCAGAAGCCAGATCCCGATCGAGAATGCAAACCGCTGCGCCTTCACTGACAAACCGCCTGACAGTGGCGGCGCCGATGCCGCTGGCCCCTCCGGTGACCACACATTTAAAACCTGGCAATCGCATGGCTACACTTCTCCTCCGTGTCACCCGCTCAGTTAACGCGGCTGAGGCGGTAATAGCAAACCCTCAATCTGGCCATGCCACCCGATTAACTGCGGTAAATCGCGCGCAACAGTGACGCTCACAGATATCGACGCAACAGAAAAAAACAAAATCTCGGGATAACCCCTTAACAGTGAAACGTCATATGAGTATGAAAAGCATCCAACTCAGCCCTGCCGAAACGGCCTCGTTGCTGACCGCTGCCATTGTACTGGCGGTGTTGGGCATCGCCGCCATATAACGCAAGACGCATCTGGCCTTTGGCTTGTTTAGCCCCCTGCTGGCTGTCTTCCCGTCACCAGCGCGACTTTAACCGTGATTCATTCCGGCCTTGCTAAAGCCCCAGCGCGGCAAAGACTTCTCTCAGCAACAGCGTTGCCAACGCCATCCAGCTCAGCATAAACAAGCTGAAGCGAATCCAGACGTGATTGATAGTGACCTGAACGACTGAGTGGACCAACCTGAATGCGCAGTACGCCCACGCGGCATAGAGATGCACCATGTCGGTATGCTCGAGTGCCCAGATGACGCCGACAACGGCGTAAAACAGGGTGGGTTGCTCCCAGAGATGATTGTAATTATCGGCCACGCGCTCGACATGGCTGGGGAAAACACCGCCGAGCTGTGACGGATGTGACAGCTTCTGCAAATCAACCCCTTGCGCTTCCAACACTTTTGCCGCCGGAATACGCGTGGCATACATCAAAAGCATCATGACAAAACTGAGTGTGCCCATAAACAGGATGGGATAGAGGATTAAGTGGTTCATGCTACTTGGGCACCC
>DFQW01000172.1:2136-3112 GCA_002377985.1 Halieaceae bacterium UBA3479
TGGCGGGCTATGTACTCATAGAAAAGAGGATTTAGTCAGCTTTGATCAAGTAGCGCATGCGACGCGAACCCGATGCGTGGAAACCACCGCGACTCGACAAGAGAGGAAAAAACCGCGTCGACTTAATCCAGCCTGCTCCACACCTCCCGGTGCGTAACCTCTCCACGCTGGTATGTTTTTTCTAGGGACAAACCGTCGTCCGACATGGTCAGAGTGCTATTCACTGTGGTCCCGATAGCGCTGGGATCAGACTCGTTGGCGATGACCTCGGTAAGCGAGGCGCCGCTTAATGTGTAAGCGCCAAAGCCCGTTGATAGCGCCGGCGACAGGCAGGTAGGTAAGCGCGCATAGTAATTGTAAATCACGTGCTGCGCCGTATAGACAGTCACCGCGGCTGGTTGCGTTAGCGTGACAGCTCTGGCGTTCTGGTAGGCCTCGCTCAGCTGCCATGCGCCACTTAATTTAATCTCGGCAGTCATTCCCAGCGTGGCATGCATTATTAGAGCGGCTACCAGCAACACTTTTTTCATTCGCGCGATTCCTAAGGCTCCGAGTAGTAGCCGGAAAAAGCCAGTGATGACAGAGGCGACTTCCGACATCGCTTTATAAAGTTATGCGTCGAATATTTTGAGTATTTTTTTCGAAGCGAATCAGCCTATCTAGCTATAAATACGCAGGTTTTTGGCGACACCATCATTAACTTGTACGGACAAAGTCACTGCGAAATAAATATAGAACTTTTACTTCTACAAAGGTGCCGATGCCGGCATTATTTGACCAGGCCCGTGAAGCACCCATTAAGAGGCGTGCGCGAAGCCTGTGTAATAAAGCGATCTAGGTATGAATGTCTTACACTTCCCAGCGCTTGCTGCGTGCCAGTACTGCAGACTATTTCTACTAAAAAGCTACTCAATAGAGTTAATGCTCAGCTTGCTGCACAAAGATGCTGAAGGACTGGACGAGCTCCGCAAATCCC
>DFQW01000118.1:0-126 GCA_002377985.1 Halieaceae bacterium UBA3479
GAAGCCTGGTGTGAGCAGGACACATGTATGCACCTAATCAGGAGATGTGGCACTTGAGCACTATTCAAGAGTCTGAGCGCACAGCGATCCGGGAGGCTCTGGTTCGCTTTTTGCGCGCTGAAGCGG
>DFQW01000118.1:423-10895 GCA_002377985.1 Halieaceae bacterium UBA3479
ATGCAGAGCGAGCGCGGCTACGACCATACACTTTGGCAACAGATGGCCGACATGGGTCTGCTAGGCATTGTCATAAGCGAGACCTGTGGCGGCATCGGTGGTAGTGACATCGATGCCGCCGTGGTCGCGGAGGAACTGGGTCGTTCGCTGCTTCCGGTCCCGTTTATAGAAACCTGCGTGATGGTGCCCTCGCTGCTCGAATCGGGCGATATAACTGAAGAAACGCAGGATATTCTCTCGGCCATCGTGCGCGGAACCGCCACCATCGCAATCGGCGGTAATACCGCTCTTGCTCCGTATCGGGACCCCAACAGCACCCTTAAATTGAATAGTGATGGGTCGGTCTCGGGCGAGGTATCACTGGTCATGCATGGCGCCCACGCCGACTTTTTATTGCTCACTTTTGGCTCAGATGCTCAAACGCGGTGTGTTCTGGTTTCGAGTGATTCGGGATATGACGTTGACAAACAAACCGCCAATGATCCTGCGCTCCGACCGGCAACAATCAAACTCAACAACACCCCCTGTACCGCGCTCACCGGGTTAAGAAAAGACGATCTTGAGCGGGCGAGGTTGCGGGGTGTGGCGGCACTATCGGCGTTGCAAGCTGGCGCAGCCCGCGCAATATTTGAGATTACGATTGACTACCTAAAGACGCGATACCAATTTGGCCGTCCCATTGGTTCGTTTCAGGCGCTCAAGCACATCGCAGCCGACCTATTTCTCGAGGTGGAATCAGCCACCAGCGCTGCGCACGCGGCGGCCAATGCGCTCGCGTCTGCGGACCCCCTAGCGGCTAAGTCAGTGGCGTTGGCAGGATTTATTTGCAACGACGCCTTTCGTGATGTTTCGGCTCAGGCAATACAGTTACATGGCGGTATCGCGTATACGCGGGAACACGTTGCGCATCTTTACTGGCGTCGCGCCCGCGCTACGCTCTCCATGCTTGGTGACTCCGACACCCACCGTGAAACCTACCTGGGCGCGTGGGAGACTGCCGCATGAGCCAATTTGATCAAGATACCTCACCCGAAGCGCTGCGCGTTGCTGTTCTCAGCTGGCTGGACACCCATTGGGACGGTGAAAATCGGCGCCCGCTGACTGAACCCGCCTACGACAGGCGACACTGGCGTCAGCAAGTGCTCGCAGCTGGGCTGGCGGTCCCTTCCTGGCCTCCAGAATGGTTTGGTCTCGGCATGACCTCTGCACAATGCAAAGTCATTGAGAAAGCCTTCGCAGAGCGCAATGCCCCGGGCACGGGTCTGGATCGATATCATCTGGGTGCCATCACCGTTTTTAAGGCCGGCAGCGATGCGCTAAAACGCGAGATGCTTCCCGAGTTACTGACCGGACCCATCTGCTGCCTCTTATACTCCGAACCCAATGCAGGCTCTGACCTGGCGGGCATTCGAACCAGAGCAGAGCAAGACGGCGATCAGTATGTCATCAACGGGCAAAAGGTGTGGACATCAAACGCGCGCGAGGCAGATTACGGCATGCTCCTGGCACGCACCGATTGGGATGCTCCCAAACATCGCGGGATTACCTTTTTTCTGTTTCCGATGAGGCAGGCCGGGGTCGAGATTCGACCTATCAACCAGATCACCGGCGAATCCGAGTTCAACGAGATTTTCATCGAGAATGCCCGCGTTCCCGAACGCTTCATAATTGGCAACCTCAACGAGGGCTGGGGATCTTTCCAGACGGCAATCGCTTATGAGCGCCTGATTATGGGGCAGGGCATCACGGGACGCCGACGCAACAGCCCAACCCGAAGCCGCCCGCCGCTGCTCGAACTGGCCGAAAAAACTCATAAACTCAGTGATCCCGTCGTCAGGCAGCGCCTGGCGCAAGCTCTCGCTTACCGAGAGGTAAACAGCCTGAACAATGAGCGCGCCATGACCGAAATGATGACCAAGGGCTCAATGTCGCTCATGTCGCTGAGTAAATTGGCGATGTCGCGTATTCAACATGGCGAGGCAGCCATCGCAACTGACCTTCTCGGCCCCGAGGCACTGCTGGATGGCCCTGACAACAGCGACGCAGCCAACACCAACTTTGACGCCGCCAAGGCCTACATGAACTCGATTGGAGGTGGCACCGACCAAATCCAACGCAACATTATTGCCGAGAAAGTCCTCGGGCTGCCCAAAGAACACGAGCCTGATAAAGGCATTGCCTTCCGCGAGGTCAAGTCGGGGACGGGGCCTAGAACAGCAGGGTGAGCGCAAACTCCGCAACATCCGCCAGACGAGACTCGAAACCGGCCATTTCGTTGAAGTGCTCAAGCAGTTTCACTTGCTATCAAAAGCATGCAATTTCTCATTGGCGCGTTTCTACTAACCACCTCAGCACTGGTTTTTGCAGATCATCATGAGACTAACGCCCTCTCGCCCAATGTCTTGGCCACCAAAGCGGCTTGCGAGGCCTTCATCACGCAACAGCTGGACTAGCGCGCAAGGTTATCGAGTGGCCTCAACCAGGTGACGCCATGAGTGTTTCACGATGGTCAAGAGACAGGGCTACTCGTTGGGCTCTGGAGAGACCATGGTGGATTGGCTGCAACTTCGCGCCCAGCACCGCGTCGAATCAGCTGGAGATGTGGCAGGCCGAAACCTTTGATCCAGACACCATCGGTCGAGAGCTCTGTTGGGCCTCGAAAATCGGCATGAACAGCGTGAGGGTGTTTCTTCATGATCTGGTCTGGCAAGCCGATCCCGACGGGTTTAAATCCCGGATAGACACTTTTTTATCACTCGCAGACAAAGTGAATATCCAGACAATGCTTGTGCTTTTCGACGACTGCTGGTTCCCACCCGTCGCCGGACCTCAGCTTGAGCCTGTTCCGGGGGTTCACAATTCGCGCTGGGCTCAATCACCGGGGCACGCGGTCACTCGCGATCGCACACAGTGGCCGCGGCTCGAGCAGTATGTGAGGGATATTATTGGCACGTTCGGACAGGACGAGCGCGTATGTGTTTGGGATCTTTACAATGAACCGGGCAATGAACTTCTGCCATTGGCAACTTTGCCCAAACGGCAGTCGATACCTCGGGCACTGAAAAAAATATTTCGACACTTTGTCCTGCCCAGTCCCACGCTTCCGCTGCTTCGAGACTGCTTTGATTGGGCGCGTTCCGCTAATCCAATACAGCCAATTACGGTAGGCGTATGGGCGCCCATTCCTCGCCTGAATCGGTTGCAGCTCGCCCATTCCGACATTATTTCCTTTCATCATTATCAGGATGAAAAGTCACTTAGGAAAACCATAACAACGCTAAAACGAAAACACTGCCGACCCATTCTCTGCACAGAATGGATGGCCAGACCACTGGGTAGCCAAGTTAAAACCCATCTCCCTATTTTTCGGGATCAAGGGGTGGGTTGCTTTTGCTGGGGACTGGTGTCCGGTCGAACGCAGACCATCCACCGCTGGACCGATCGCCCGGGGACACCCGCTCCCCGTCTCTGGCATCACGACCTGCTACATCCCGATGGATCGCCCTACGATGAGAATGAGATTGCGCTTATGCGGCAGATTACGATGAACTGATAAGGACGGGATTGCTGTGGATAAGTCGAGCCTGAAGCCTTTCCTCGCTAGACCGGTGATAATAAAGCCAGCGCCCCGATTACAATCCATCTGAGGGCGCTGGCTCAGCAGCCAGATTCCTTTGGCAGTTACTGGCTGTTAACGCTCAATTGAATCAAGCGTCGGGGTCATCGTCGTCGGGCTCGTCGCCCTCCGGCTCATCATCCTCGGGTTCATCGTCCTCGGGTTCATCATCGTGAGGCTCGCCCCCGTGAGAATGTTGCACGACTTCACTGAGATCGGCGGCGCCCGCTGTCACAACTGAGTCGTAGCGATACTCCCCGAAGGCAACCATCGATAGCAGCAGCGCAATAACTGAAATGAGTATTTTCATGGCTTTCTCCAAGCACTAGGTTAACGGGTATAAAAAGCACCCGAGGCGAACGCTACGCCCACCTAGCGAAACGCGCCAAGATCTAATAGGCATTAAGCAAGATATTGGATAGATCTAAATGCTTGATCCCGCGAAATTCAAGTCTGGCGGCTTGCCTTGGACCCGATTAAAAAGCCAAACGATAGAACATGGACGCCTAAAAATGACGGATGCTCAAATGGAGCGGGTGATGGGAATCGAACCCACGTCTAAAGCTTGGGAAGCTTTCGTTCTACCATTGAACTACACCCGCACAGCTCGGGAGCTTACGCCCTCAACTCAAAAAAGGTAAAGCGCATATTCAGCCTAGATCAAGGGATTTTAGTGCTGCCAGAAGTTCAGCGTGATGGTCTTTGGTTTTAAATTTGTCCATCACCGCCTTCAGCTTGCCATCCTTACCGACAATAAAAGTCGTACGCAAAATGCCATCGAATTCCCGACCCATGAATTTCTTGGGTCCCCATGCGCCATAGCTATCGGCCACGGCGTGGTCCTCGTCACTGAGCAGTTGAAAGTTCAACTCATCCCGCTCGACAAACTTGGCAAGCTTGTTGACAGGGTCAGGACTAATACCCAGCACCACGGTATTCAGCCCTTTCAGCGCCTTGGCAGAATCGCGCAGCCCCTGAGCCTGGACCGTACACCCCGGTGTCATCGCCTTGGGGTAGAAGTAAACCACCACCGCAGACTTGCCCTTGAAATCTGCCAGCGAAACCCGCGTACCCAGGTGATCCTGTAGGGAAAATTTGGGCGCCAGATTGCCCACCTTCGGAAATGCCATAACAACCTCTGTGCCATAAATTGACTACGTGTGTACTTACGAGCGGCGCCCCACCGAGGATCAAATTCAGGAGGTCAAAGCAGTGACGTCAGAGCTCGGTCGGGGGCTTGCGTCCGTACGAAATCACCGTATTGCGGACGGGGAAGTCACCGGTTTTGCGATCTACCAGATACTCCTGAAGCATTTCGCGCACCACCGGGAATGCCAGTTCATCCCAGGGAATCTCCTGCTCGGTAAAAAGTGCGCTCTCGAGCGACTCCGGGCCAATACCAAAAGAGTCATTCTCAAGACGGCACCGATAAAAGAGGTATACCTGATTAATATAGGGCACATCGAAAATCCGGTAGAGCGCCAGATCAATAGCCTTGGCGGCGGCCTCCTCCCATGTCTCTCGTGCTGCGCCCTCTGCTGAGGTTTCCCCGTTTTCCATAAAGCCCGCGGGCAAGGTCCACATGCCGAAGCGCGGCTCTATAGCCCGCTTGCAAAGCAATATCCGGTCCCCCACCGTCGGCAAACATCCCACGACGACCTTTGGATTAATGTAATGGATGGTTTCGCAGGCACTACACACATGGCGCTCGCGATCATCATCAACGGGCACTTGCAAGCTCACTGTGGCGCCACACTGGTTACAGAATTTCATACTCCCTTGCTCTGCTCCCAGCGCGCCCTGCGCTCGCCATCCTGCTCTCGACTCGCCACCCAACGAGCGCCCTCGGCACCCTGTTCCCGCTTCCAAAAGGGGGCTTCAGTTTTGAGCGTGTCCATCATAAATTCGCAGGCGCTGATTGCCTCTCCTCGGTGATCTGCCACTGCGCCGACCCAAACAATTGTCTCGCTCACGGGCAATAACCCAAACCGATGCACAATGCGCCAATTGTCGAGCCGAAATCGTTCTGCGGCCTCTCGCCCCAAATTTTGCAACACCTTGAGCGCCATTTCCGGATAATGCTCAAGCTCCAACGCGCCCACCGGACCCTCCCCGCTATGGTCGCGAACATACCCGGTAAAAGTTGCTACCGCTGCGCCCGGTAGCGCTCCCACCAGGGCTGCGTATTCCGCAGCGATATCAATCGGCTCAGCCTGCAGCGATACAGACATGTCAGCCGCCCGTCATCGGCGGGAACAGCGCCAATTCATCGCCATCCCTCACCAGGGCATCAAGGTAAACCACCTTATGGTTCAGGGCGTGCACCAGATTTGGCTGATTGATCGCATCGCTCCAATTAGTGCCTCTCGCCGAGAGTACCGATTTGATCGCCGCTACGTTAATCGCGCCATCGACCACTTCTTCTGGCGGCAAGGCACCTACTTCCAATTGCAACTCGGCCTCACCCAACGCCTCCCGAAGAGACGCAAACAACTTAATCGTGATGCTCACGATGCCACTCTCCGCTGGCGCCACCCACTTTGGAAATCAAACGGGTGCGCTCGATGCTCATCCCGCGGTCGATTGCCTTACACATGTCGTACAGGGTCAGCGCAGCCACTGAAGCCGCTGTTAGCGCCTCCATTTCAACACCGGTCTGACCGGTGACTTTGCAGGTCGCCTCGATTCGGACTCCTGGCAATTCGGCATCCGGCGTCAAGTCAACCCTCACCGAAGTCAGGGGCAAGGGATGGCAGAGCGGAATCAATTCTGCGCATTTCTTCGCCGCCTGAATGCCGGCTATACGCGCGACAGCCATCACATCACCTTTTGGCAGGGTGTTGTCAGTAATCGCCGCAAGCGTCGACCCCTGCATACGCACGCACGACTCCGCTACTGCCTCCCTCGCGGAGACGGCTTTTTCGGTGACATCAACAATATGCGCCCGACCCGCGTCATCGAGGTGTGTCAGGCGATCCGTATTCTCTGGCATATCGCCAATTCTAACATTCCGGTGCGATAAACGGCATAAGCTGGCATGATGCTCCCGCTCCCTCTGAAGATGTGAACATGCGATGACCCCGGAACCACCCGTGGCAGACAACAGCCACTACCGATGGACCGTACTCGTGATTCTGACGCTGGTCTATACGTTCAACTTCATCGACCGGCAGATACTCGTCATACTGCAGGAACCAATCAAATTGGAGCTGGGACTGAGCGACGCCCAGCTCGGATTATTAACCGGCTTCAGTTTTGCGCTGGTCTATGTCACCGCCGGCATTCCGATTGCCTGGCTCGCTGATCGCAGCAACCGACGCAACATCGTCGCGGCATCTCTCGCTTTTTGGAGCTTGATGACCGCGCTCTCTGGTCTGGTACAGAACTTCGCGCAGCTGCTGGCCGCGCGCCTGGGCGTGGGCATCGGTGAAGCCGGTGGCTCGCCGCCGTCCCACTCCATGATTAGTGATTATTTTCCTCCGCAACATCGCGGTACGGCGCTGTCGTTTTACAGCATGGGAATCTACGTTGGCATCTTGTTCGGCTACGCCGCCGGAGGCTGGATTGCCGAGAGCTTTGGCTGGCGCACGGCCTTCTTTCTGGTGGGAATTCCCGGTATCGCGTACGCGCTTCTGGTTTTCTGGATCGTCAAAGAACCCCGGCGCGGGCAATGGGATGAGGGCGGCACACCGCCAAAATCTTCCTTCAAACAGACCTGGGATTGCCTGCGCCAGCGGCCCACCTTCTGGTGGATATCGATAGGCTGCGCGTTCTCGGCTTTCATCGCTTATGGCAACGGCAATTTCATGCCGTCTTTCTTGATACGTAACCACGGGATGTCGCTGACCGAAGTCGGACTGGCGCTGGGGCTCATAGCGGGCATCTCGGGAGCGGTCGGTACATTTTTGGGTGGTTTTCTGGCCGACAAATTAGGTGCTCGCGACGTCCGCTGGTATTTATGGATCCCAATAATCGGCGGGCTGGGTTCGCTATTGCCGGCGTATTACACGCTATTGGGTGACAATAAAATCCTGATCATCGCTGCCATGGTTCCCGCGCAAATCCTGAGTACGTTGTACCTTGGCCCCTGCATTGCTACCTGCCACAACCTCGTGTCACCCGGGATGCGCGCAATGGCCTCCGCGATTCTTTTTTTCGTGCTGAACATGATTGGACTCGGGCTGGGGCCGCTGACGGTGGGGCTTTTGAGTGACACTTTTGCCGCGCCATTTGGCGAGGAAAACTTGCGCTACGCCATGCTGACGACGCTGACTATCAGTCTGGTGGGTGTATTCTTCCTCTGGCAAGGCGTCAGTAGGCTAAGGGCTGATCTGGACGCAAATACGGCTGAAAGCGCTCGCATATGATCCCAAGGCGAGCTTGGCATTACACTTAGCGTTACCCGCCATTGGTGCTGCAACCACGCGGGCAAATGCGGAGATAACATCATGCGTGCTGCGGTCTTTCATAAACCTGGCAAACCCCTGACTATCGAAGAAGTCGATGACCCAACCCCTAAGTCTGGGCAAGTCGTTATCGCCGTGCGCCGGTGCGGTATTTGCGGCACCGATTTACACGCCACCGAAGAGCATGACGGGCTCCTGGTACCGGGCACTGTAATGGGCCACGAATTTGCGGGGGAGATTGTCGAGGTCGGCGCAAACTGCGCGAGCGATTGGAAGCCAGGGAGAAAAGTTACGGGCCTCCCATCACACAGCTGCGGTGATTGCCTACCGTGTAAAACCGGCAAGCCGTTGCAATGCGCCAACAACATCATTGTTGGCTTACAACGCGCGGGCGGCTTTGCCGAATACATGACCCTTGATACGCACAACTCAGTCTTATTGCCCGACAGCATCGACTGGGTCGAAGGGGCGCTGATTGAACCGCTCGCAGTTGGCCTGCACGCCGTCAACATGAGCAAAGATATTCGCGGCAAGCGCGTACTGATTCTGGGCGCCGGCCCGGTGGGATTAGCGGTGTCGTTCTGGTGCCGTTTTATGGGAGCTTTTCATATCACCGTTACCGAACCTGAGACGCTACGCCGAGAAAGTGCCACTCAATTTGGCGCCGATTTTGGCTTGAGCGCCGGCATTCCCGCTGAGGTCATGCCGGAAATCGTGCGCGCAGCGGGTGGGCCACCCGATGTGGTATTTGAATGCGTGGGTGTCCCGGGGATGATCGCGGAAGCGGTCGAATACTCCAGTCAGAACGGGGAAATTATCGTTGTTGGCTTTTGTGCCCGGCCCGATACGCTGGTGCCCGCCGCCGCTATGATGAAGGAACTTGTTGTCAGATTCGTCGTGGCTTACGACAAAGCTGACTTCGACATGATCGCGGGCCTTATGGCGCGGGATAAACTTGACGTCACTCACATGTGCACAGGCACCGTTGGGTTCGACACGTTTTCCGAGGCTTTCGAGAGCCTGCGAACACCCAACGACCACTGCAAGATTATGCTCAACCCGGGCGGCGCCTGAAGCAGTCAAACGGGGCGCCCCGCTTTCCCTCCAGAACTAGTCTTGGGGCAATACCTCGACCTCTCGACTGATATTGTCCGACTGGAGAAACTTGAGCTTGAGTCTGCCCTCCTCTCTCACCAGATAAGCGCTCTCCAACCAGATATTGCGCTCAATCAGCGATTGCTCCGGGTCGTCCGGGTCTGGATAGACAAACTCTCCGGTGTTCACATAGCTGATATGTGCCGCGTATTCTGTCGGACTCACGCGCACCTCTGAGAAACGCCACTTTGTGGAGGTCCAGGCGCCGTACCCGGCTTCATCCAAAAAATCCTGAAACCGCGCCCAATTGAAAGACGTTCCCATTTCAAAAATCAGAAAGTCATGGGTTATCCAGTCGTTCATGCGTGGATTGGGATGATGCTCTACCGACAGCGCGTCAAAGAAGCCTTGCAGTGCGGCCATCGCCACAGCCTCCGTCACGGCTTCCTGCGCTTTTGGCTGATAGGCCATCAGGCACAGTAGCAACACTATTATCGAATGAATCGTTTTCATGTGCGCATCCTAGGCGTGCAGTTGTCGACCATCATCTTGTCACAAAGGCGCGCGCCTGCGTCACCATTACCACGCCTCAGCAACAATCCCAAAGGCTTGCATCACCGCTGTCATCAGGGTAGCGTGTGAAGTGCGCCTCGGCGCAACAATAAAAAAAACCTGGGGGAAAAAGATGTCTGAACTCGACGTTTTCGGCTTCATTGGGGTTAATCGCTCGGTATTTTCCACGCTGTTTTTGTGTGGCGTACTGATGCCACTGTCAGTAGTGGTAGTGGCCTACCTTTTCAGAAACTTCTCAACCACGATCAGGGGAGCAGCAATGGTGTCTGCGCTTATTGGCGTTGTCATGCTGACCTTCTTTACCATGGGCTCGCAAAATGCATTCTTTATGATGCTGTCGACGCTCAGTGAAATGGCGGGGAATGGCTCTGAAATGGCTGCTGACTTTCTGAATGGGGCCAATCTGCCCATTGGAGAAACCATCAACCCGCCTGGCTGGATGATGGCGTTGTCGTTAGTGCAGGTAGTGATCAACTTCGTTCTGACCGTCTACGTTTTTCTGTTTGCCCGGTGGGACAACAGCTGACCTTCAGACTTCTGTGCAATGTCTTCCGAGGGGGCTTACGCCCCCTTTTTTTATGACTGATGGTAGGGGCGTCACCAAAATCCGCCCCGCACTGCACCCTGAGTGACTACTTGAGAGGCGAGACCTTGAACGTCATCGTCTTGCCTACAAAGTCTGCCTCTCCGGAAACAATATTGATGATGCCGTTAGACACCATATCGAGGGAGTACATCTGAAAAATGGTGCCTTTTCTACGATATACGCCCTGCAAGGTTGC
>DFQW01000118.1:11286-14054 GCA_002377985.1 Halieaceae bacterium UBA3479
TCATAGGAAAGCCAAACGCGACCGTAGTCACCCGCTTCGCCCGACGCTGAGATTTTGTAATTGGTGCCGTCAGTTGTATGTGCGGAATCGATGTCAAAGTTCGCTACGAACTCGCCCTCTCCGTAATCCAAATCCTGCGCTAACGTGAGCGGCAACCAAAGCGCTGCGATAACAGCAACGACCCATTTCTTGATCATTATCATCCCCTTTTAACAAAACAGTTAATGCGGGGTAGTACTACTCGACTCAATTCGACCCCACCTCACCACCTTAAAGCAGAGGCTCTCCGGGTCAACAGCAAGACACTACAAATAAGAGCGCACTGTCGCGATTTGCACCACGACCCAGCAAAAATCCTGATAGCCTTTGCCTGGCATTTCACTTTTACGGAGCTCCTAAATGATGCAGCGCTCAACAACCCCCGCGCTTCTCAAGATTATTGGCGTACTTACCGCATCAGCGATCATTACCGCATGCGCAGACAAACCCGGTAGCGAGGGGTGGTGTCAAACCATGGGCGAGAAGAGCAAGAGCGAGTGGACCGGTTCTGACACCAAAACCTACGCCACACATTGCCTCATTGAAAGCACGACCATCGGCAGCGAAGCCTGGTGTAATGACCTCAAAGAAAAGCCCAAAGGTGAGTGGACCACGCAAGAGGTTGCCGACTTTGCCCAATACTGTGTCGTCGAGGCGGTGTCGCAGTAACACGCATCCACTGATAAGCCTCTGCCCGCTACAAAGAGAGCACCTGAGCGCCCTGCTGCTGGCTCTGTGCGGGGTCGCTAGGCTATCTCAAGGGGGTGAATCCATAGCATGGTGACGCCCTCGGTGAGTACGTTCAGCTCACTCACCGCCTGATCTTCCGTCATGCCTCTGGCTTTCAACGCAGACATAACCAGCGCACTGCTATAGCAAGGAACCGGGGTACCATCCTCTTCGTAGATGCACCCAAGCAAGCAGTCCTCAAAGCCGTCAATCAGCTGTATTTCATACTCGTCATCAAACGCGGACATGTCTGCATCTCTCGATTTGTGTCTACTCTGCCGACGTCGAGCGCTGCCCGACTCCGAGGCCCCATGGCCACGCTACCACGATATTGAACCTCTTGGGTCAGACGGGCGGGCCGATGTGGGTCACAAGGTCTGTAAGACCCGCAATTGAGACCACGACCCTGTCTCCGACCTCGAGCGGGCCGACTCCTTCGGGCGTACCCGTGTAGATGAGGTCGCCCTGTTTAAGCTCCATGGAACGAGACAGTATCGAGATAATTTCCCGCACGTTCCAAATTAACAGAGAGAGGTCGGACCGCTGCTTGATCTCTCCATTGACGGACAGCTTGATCTCTCCGGCAGTAATCTCTCCCGTGTCAGAGATAGAATGAACAGGCGCACAGGGTGCTGATCGATCAAACGCCTTACCCCAGTCCCAGGGGCGACCCGCTTCGCGCGCGACAAACTGCAGATCGCGACGCGTTAAGTCGTTACCGACCGCGTATCCAAAGATATGACTCGCCGCGTCGGCTTCATCGATGCGGAAGCCGCCTTTACCAATAGCCACCACCAGCTCGGCCTCGTAATGAAGATTGGCCGTTTCAGGCGGATAGGGAATGGTGAACCCGCTATCCACCACAGCGTCGGCCGGCTTGGTAAAGAAGAAGGGGGGATCTCGATCGGGATCCGAGCCCATTTCCCGCGCGTGCGCCTCATAGTTACGGCCAACACAGAAAATTCGCCGTACCGGAAAGCGCTTATTGCTGCCACTGATAGCGACTGATGGCGTTTCTGGCGGTTCGATGATGTAGTCCATATTGCCTCTCTACTTCGGTGAAGTTTTCAGGGGCACCAAACTCGAGTCAGATTGAGCGCAATAACAATACCGGCCCAACACGGGCAATTCATTCGAATCGCATGGACAGATCGATGGCCCTGCAGTGTTTGGTCACCGCACCAATCGAAATGTAATCCACACCGGTCTCTGCAATCGGCCTCAGCGTGCGATCATCGATGCCGCCCGAGGCCTCGAGTTTGGCTTTCCCCGCCGCACGGGCTACCGCCGAGCGCATGTCCTCAAGGGAAAAATTATCCAGCATGATAATGTCCGCCGCAGCAGCTAACGCCTGATCCAATTCATTGAGGGACTCCACCTCCACTTCAACAGGCTTGCCCGGCGCCAACGCTCGGGCGGCAGTAACCGCTTGGACGATTGAACCGCAGGCAGTGATGTGATTTTCTTTAATCAGAAAAGCGTCGTAGAGCCCGACCCTGTGATTTGAGCACCCGCCCACCGCCACCGCGTGCTTCTGGGCGATGCGTAAACCGGGCAGCGTTTTGCGCGTATCCAAGAGCCGTACACCAGTATCGGCAACACTGTCACTCAGTCTTCTACTCTCGGTCGCGGTGGCAGAGAGCGTCTGAAGAAAATTCATGGCAGAACGTTCCCCGGTCAGTAGGGCTCTGGAATTCCCTTCGAGCACTACAATGGGTTTATTTTGCTCGCACCAGTCGCCTTCTTTGACCAGCCAATTTATCTTCACCGTCGGATCCAGGCGCTGAAAAACGCCCTCGGCCCAGGCTTGACCACAAATGACGGCTCTCTCCCGGGCGATGATGCGGGCAACCGAGGTTTGCGCCTCCGGGATCAGCTGCGCTGAAACATCGCCACTACCCACATCCTCGGATAGCGCCGCCTCGACATTGGTTCGAACTGCCGCGAGGAGTGTGTCTGAGTCAAGCATGGAACTTTCCTTCAATACAGATACCGTGCTG
>DFQW01000118.1:14447-35146 GCA_002377985.1 Halieaceae bacterium UBA3479
TCACCCGACCTCTGTGTGCCTTTGTGGTGTCTATCTGACGGGTTCGTTACCGCCTCGGCTTTCGTTGCGCTCTGCACCGAGGGGCACCATACCTGACTTGCGCCGGAACCAAAGCGTCCCACATCATGCGCAGATGCCAACTTATCAGACACCACCGCAATAAGAGCGCACGACACTCCCCGCATAGCGTTTTCCCTACCTAACAGACAACGCTTTTGTGCAATTTCTCGGTGAGGTGCAACACTGTCCGCGAGAATGTCTACTCTCGGTAAGCCGTTAATATGCCTTACACTTTCGTTATGAGCGGGAAAAGCGGCAAAAACTTTTCTTCAATTTATATGAGCGCTTGCAGACCCAACCCGAGACAGCGCCAATGCGTGATAACCGCGGGCAATAATGGTCCAGATGACAAACAGCGATAGCCAACATACGCCCATGATGCAGCAGTATCTGGCGATCAAGCGCGCCCACCCAGGCGAACTGCTGTTTTATCGCATGGGAGATTTTTACGAGCTGTTCTACGAAGACGCCGAGATCGCCTCCAGATTGCTGGACATTACCCTCACCAGCCGCGGTAAATCAGCGGGGGAAGCGATCCCGATGGCCGGCGTCCCCTACCACGCCGCGGAGGGGTATCTGGCGCGACTGGTCAAAGCGGGGCGGTCTGTGGCGATAGCCGAACAAACCGGCGACCCCGCCACCAGCAAAGGGCCGGTGGAGCGCGAAGTCGTCCGTATCGTCACGCCCGGGACCCTGACCGATGAGTCACTGCTGGATGCGCGCCACGACGCCCTTCTCCTCGCCATTGCTCCGTCAAAAACAGGGTACGGACTCGCATGGCTGGATATCAGCAGTGGTCGATTCCTCGTCGCCGAGGCCCCCGACGACAGCACCCTCGACGCCGAATTGGCCCGCCTGTCTCCAGCAGAGATTCTGATTCCTGAATCCAGCTCCTTCGCAGATGCCGCCTGGCCGGGCGCAGTTCGTCGGCAGGCAGATTGGCATTTTGACGAGACCAATGCGCGAGAAGACCTGCAAAGACAGTTCCAAACCCATAACCTGGAGGGCTTTGGCTGCGCCGAGATGGGTCTGGCGATCACCGCGGCGGGCGCACTATTAACCTACGTAAAAGATACCCAGCGCGGAGAACTCCCCCACATCCGTGCCATTCATCCCGAATCACAGATCGATGCCGTGATCCTCGACGCGGCCACGCGCCGCAACCTCGAGATCGACATCACCCTGAACGGTGGTGAAGAACACACGCTCTATGCGGTTTATGACAGCACCATTACCGCCATGGGAGCGCGCCACCTCAGACGGTGGCTGCATCGTCCCATCAATGACCGGCACGCCATCGAAGAACGACTCGACGCGGTACAGTGCCTTGTTGATGACTACCGCTTTGAACCGCTGCGAGAAGCTCTCAAAGACATAGCGGATTTAGAGCGCATCCTGTCGCGCATCGCACTGGGGTCGGCACGACCCAGAGATCTCAGTCGGCTGGGGAGTAGCTTGATGCAATTGCCGTTGATTCGCAGCCGCTTGCCAAATGGCGCCACGCTACTCGATCAGTTAGCAAAATCTTTACCCGACTACGATGAGCTCACGCAACTTATTGAGAGAGCAATCGTCGAGAATCCCCCCGTATTAATCCGTGATGGCGGCGTCATCGCCGAGGGCTATGACGAGGAACTCGATGAATTGCGAGGCATCAGTGAGAACGCCGGCGGCTACCTGCTGGATCTCGAACAGCGAGAGCGCGCTGCTACCGGACTGTCAACGCTGAAGGTGGGCTACAACCGCGTCCACGGTTACTACATCGAGATCAGCAGAGCGCAATCTGACCGGGCGCCGGTTACCTACCAGCGTCGCCAGACGCTGAAAAACGTCGAGCGCTTCATTACCCCCGAGCTCAAAACTTTTGAGGACAAGGCGCTCTCCAGTAAAAGTCGCGCGCTGTCGCGTGAAAAGTATCTGTATGAATCGCTGGTCAGCGAAATCGGCGAGTCGCTCAGCGCACTGCAGGCAACTGCAACCGCCTTGTGCGATCTCGATGTGCTGGCATGTTTTGCGGAGCGGGCCTGCGTGATGTCACTCTGCCGCCCGCAGTTCAGCGACACGACTCTGTTGAGAGTAGAGGGAGGCAGACATCCGGTGGTCGAAGCAGCACGCGATACACCGTTTATTGCCAACGACACGCTGCTCGATCAAAAGCGACGCATGCTCCTGATAACGGGACCCAACATGGGCGGTAAATCAACCTATATGCGACAGAATGCGTTGATCGCCCTGCTGGCCCATGTCGGCGCTTTCGTGCCCGCACAAGCCGTAACCTTGTCTTGTCTGGATCGCATCTTTACCCGAATCGGTTCGTCGGATGATCTCGCCAGCGGGCGATCAACCTTTATGGTCGAGATGACCGAAACGGCCAATATTCTGCACAATGCCACCGAAAGAAGCCTGGTCATCATGGACGAGATTGGCCGGGGCACCAGCACCTTTGATGGCTTGAGCATTGCCTGGGCCACGGCACTGGCGTTGGCCAACGAGATTCGCGCACTGACTTTCTTCGCCACACACTATTTCGAGCTCACGGCGCTGCCCGAACAGCATCGCGCCATGGCAAATGTTCATCTCGATGCCACCGAGCATGAAGAGCACGTGGTGTTCCTGCATCAGATTCAGGAGGGGCCCGCTAATCGCAGCTTTGGTATACAGGTCGCCAAACTCGCGGGCATACCCGGCACGGTTCTGGGCACAGCGAAGGAGAAACTGCGCGAACTCGAGAGTGGCCAGTCATCGGGGCCGGCACCTTCACAGACTGAACTATTTGCAGCAGAGCCTCCGCTCACCCAGTCGCGTATCGCGGATGCGTTGAGCGCGCTGGATCCCGACGCCATGAATGCTCGAGAAGCACTCGACTGGATCTACGCCATGAAACAAAAACTTGAAGACGAAAGCTGACTGGTTTTCAAAATTACCGCTAACCAGTATCCTTCGCCGTTGGTTGAGAGAGGTATCAGTATGACATTTGTTGTTGGCGAAGATTGCATCAAATGCAAGCACACGGATTGTGTCGAAGTGTGCCCGGTAGACTGCTTTTACGAGGGGCCGAATTTTCTGGTCATACATCCTGACGAGTGCATCGACTGCGCCCTGTGCGAGCCCGAGTGCCCGGTCGACGCCATATTTTCTGAAGATGAGCTGCCCGCAGACCAGGAAGAGTTTCTGCAACTCAACGCGGAGCTCGCTGAAATTTGGCCTAACATTACCGAGCGCAAGGAACCCCCAGCAGACGCCGAGGACTGGGCAGGCAAGCCCGGGAAGCTGGAATTGCTTGAGCGATAACCTGTCGCCTTGGCGCTGTCGCGCCGCGACTTAGCGGGAGCTCAACAGTGTCGCAGGGTTGATCGGACGCCCGTTGCGACGAATTTCAAAGTGCAGTTTGACCGAATCGGTGCCGGTGCTCCCCATTCGCGCAATGAGCTTTCCTGCTGACACCTGCTCGCCTTCCGCGGCGAGCAGCTCGTCATTGTGGCCGTAGGCACTGAGGTAGGTGTCGTTGTGCTTGACGATGATCAGCGCCCCGTACCCGCTTACTCCCGTGCCGGCGTAAACGACGACGCCTGCTGCACTGGCACGAACAGGATCACCGCGGGCACCAGCCAGATCAATGCCCTTATGCACGTCTTCCGCGAAGGACCGGGTAATGCGCCCTTTCGCCGGCCATCCCCACCGATCTACCGGCGCATTGATTAATGACGCGGCCGGCGGTTTGGGTTGCGACTGAGGCGCCGGCTTTGACGCGCTAACACGCTCTATAGCCGGGGCAGCAGGTTCGGGTTGGGGGGGCACCGCTTTTTCCGAAGCCGTTTCTGCCGAAGCCTTAGACCCCTTGCCCGCGGTTGCGGCACCGCCGCCACGCTCGGTATTTGGCCCCCCGGCTGATATCGAGTTCGCAGTGGTTTCTTTCCCCCTCGCACCGACTCCGGAACTCGCCGGCGCGGCGGCAATCAACACAGCGGGCGCCTCTGTGGCGAGGGTCTCCCCTACCCTGATGACATAGGGGGCTTCGATCTCATTGAGCGCGGCCAGCTCGCGGTAATCCATCCCCAGCCTGAAGGCAATCGCATACAGGGTATCGCCGGGCTGAACAATATATTCAGGCCCCATGGGCAACTCGCCCCTCTCGCTCATGGAAACCTGCGTCGCGCGCCTGATCTCCGGCGCGGCCCTTTCAGCTGCGCTGGATCGGTCTTCAATAACCGCGGGGGGATGTTCCGCACACCCGGACACCACCATGCAGCCCAAAAGCCATGTCAGGGCAACGCGCATGGACTATTTACCGATGGGCGTGCGCGGACCATCTGTGCAACGCCCAAACGACCAGCATCCCGACGATAAAAGCACCGCCGCATAACGCCCATTGCGGATCACCGATCGAGGAATGCGTGGGCAGTACCGGCCGAGTCCAGTGAACGAACCCGCTATCGGAGCCCGTCTCCACCGAGACTTGCCAAGGCCAGACCGTCATCAGAGATCCGAGCAAAATACCGCTGAGGCCAGCTATTAACCTGAGACGGAAATGCTTCAACAGCCAACCCAATAGTCGGGTAAAACACAGTAATCCGGTGGCACAGCCCAGACCAAATACCGCCAATTGGGTGAACTGCAACTCCCTGACTGCCGCCAACACCGGCGCGTACATTCCCAGTAACAAAAGAATAAAGCTCCCGGAAATACCCGGCAAAATCATGGCGCAAATGGCAATGGCTCCCGCAACAAATAAACCCAATAACCCGGTCAAGAAACCGGCCGGCGGCAGCGTTGCGATGATCACTGCCAGTGCGGCACCCAAGGTAAACATCAGAAGGTGATCAAACTTCGCGACGTTGACTTCGTCCCTGACCAGCACGATCCCGCTGACCAGTATCAGACCCGAAAAAAATGACCACAGTGGCTGAGGATAATGCGCGAGCAGCCAATGCACGGCAGACGCCAATGAAAAAACGGCTGTGAGAATGCCCCCCAGTAGCCACGCTAAAAAAGGGCCGTCCAGTCGATACCAAAGCACGCGCCAACGGCCTCGCATCAGTAAAACAAGCGCCTCTTTGTCGGCCGCCACGAGCGCACTGATCAGCCGCTCGTAAATACCCGTTATTAGCGCAACCGTTCCACCAGACACCCCCGGCACCACGTCGGCGGCACCCATCGCCACACCTCGCAGAAATATGCCGGCCGGGTGCGTCACTACCGCGAAATACCGCTGATCATGGGCACGAAATTCACTTCCTCAACCACTTCCTCCAGAAAACCCTCGTCGGTCGCTGTCACCATCATGAGTTTCTGTCGACGCCCCCCGACCGGGAGGATCAAGCGCCCGCCTGGCGCCAACTGGTCGAGTAAAGCCCGGGGCAGATGCTCAGGAGCCGCAGCGCCCAAAATCAAGTCAAAGGGCGCCTCGGACGCCCACCCCTCGAGCCCGTCGCCGTGACGCCAACGCACATTGCGAATCTTGAGTGCCCGCAATTGTTTTCGCGCCCGATCCAACAGCGGTTTGATGCGCTCGACGGCGCAGATTTCGTCCACCAACGAGGCCAGAATCGCTGTCTGGTAGCCGGAGCCACTCCCCAGCTCGAGCACTCTTTTTGGGCGGCCTGAAGCCAGCGCCAATTCACTCATTTTCGCCACCATGTAGGGTTGCGACAGCGTTTGTCCGTATCCAATGGGTAGTGCCGTGTCTTCATAGGAGCGGTGTGCCAGCGCTTCATCGACAAACAGGTGCCTCGGCATGCTGCGAATGGCCTCCAGCACCTCGAAGCGGGTAATGCCCTGCTCCATCAACCGCTGAATCAATCGTTCACGGGTGCGCTGCGAGGTCATGCCAATACCCAATTGGCTCATTGGGTATTGGCCCCATTCTGCAGCAACACCACGGCGTGGCAGGCGATGCCCTCTTCGCGACCCACATAACCCAGCCGCTCCGTTGTTGTCGCCTTGAAGTTAACTTGCCCCTCATCGACCCCACAATCGGCGGCGACGCGGCTGCACATGGCGTGCAAATAATCGGCGAGTCGCGGCGCTTGGGCGATAATGGTCACGTCGATGTTATTGACCCGCCAGCCCGATTGCCCGATTTTATCCATCACTGACCTTAGCAAGGTGCGACTATCCGCGTTACGAAATGCGGGGTCGGTATCGGGAAAATGCTGACCGATATCTCCAAGAGCCGCGGCACCCAACAAGGCATCACAAAGCGCGTGCAGCGCGACATCGCCGTCGGAGTGCGCCTCTAATCCCCGATCACACTCAATGCGAACTCCGCCCAACATGATGTGATCGCCGACACCGAAGGCGTGAACGTCAAATCCGTGTCCAACCCGCATCACGCCCCCTCCCTGTTTTGCTGCCGCAGCAGTAGTTCCGCGAAGGCGAGGTCCGCCTCGACCGTGATTTTAATATTGCTTGATGGCCCAGCGAGCACGTGCACGCGCCCGCCCGCCCACTCCACAGCCATCGCCTCGTCAGTGATGTTCACGCCATCGACCAGACAGGCATCGAGCGCCTGATGCAACTGGTCAAAGGGAAACAGCTGGGGCGTCTGCGCGCGCCATAACGCACTCCGATCCACCGTGGCGGCAATCGTACTCTCTCCGTCGACGCGTTTTAAGGTGTCCGAGACAGGCTCAGCGAGAATCACCCCCTCTCCACAGGCACGTGCTCGCTCGATCAAAGCAGAGAGTGAGGGGTAATCCAAACAGGGCCTCGCCGCGTCATGCACCAGCACCCAGTCGCCCTCCGTTACCCTGTCTGCAAGGGCTTTAAGCGCAGCGAGTACCGATGCTGATCGCTCGGCACCTCCGCGGGTCTTCTCCACCCGCTCGTCGGCCAGACTCTTAACGCCATCGGCGCGTCGGTCCGAGGGATCCAACGCCACCATGATTCCACGTATATCCGGAGAACGGAGCAGTGCCCGCAGCGTGTGCTCCAGGAGCGGAGCCCCCGCAATCTGTCGATATTGCTTGGGAATCTCACCGCCCAACCGACGCCCGGAGCCTGCGGCAGGAACAACCGCCCAAATGCTGTTCACGGCGTGTCCTGTCCTTCGACAAACTGGTAGTAAACCTCGCCTTCTTTAATCAGGCCCAAATTCTCTCGGGCATTTTTCTCGACCGCTTCGTCGCCGTTCTGAAGCGCTACCACTTCCTTCGTCAACCCGGCGTTTCGCTCAATTAACTTTTGATTTTCCTGCTCTGCCTGCGCCAACTGGGTCTGCAAACGGTCAGCTTCAGCCAGCCCGCCCTCGGCAAACCACAGTCGGTATTGCAGTAACAGGAACAGCCCTGACAGACAGACAATGAGCCAGCGCATTAGCGCCCCATCAGGATGTCTCGACCCGGATATGGGGCGGTTAATCCCAGCTCTGACTCGATGCGCAGTAATCGGTTGTACTTGGCCACCCGATCGGAGCGACAAAGAGAACCGGTCTTGATCTGACCGGCTCCGGTGCCAACCGCCAGGTCGGCAATGGTGGCATCCTCGGTCTCGCCCGAGCGATGCGAAATCACCGCGGTGTACCCCGCGGCTTTGGCCATCGCGATGGCGTTTAGCGTCTCGGTGAGAGAGCCTATCTGATTAAATTTTATGAGTATGGAGTTTGCGATACCTTCATCGATACCCCGCTTCAGGATCTCGGTATTGGTAACAAACAAATCGTCCCCCACCAATTGCACGCGTTTACCCAGCTTTTCCGTGAGTATCTGCCAGCCAGCCCAATCGGACTCATCCAGCCCGTCCTCAATAGAAACAATGGGGTGCAGATCAACCAGTTCCGCAAGATAATCGGCAAAACCGCTGCTGTCGAAATCCCGACCATCTCCCGCCAAATGATATCGCCCCTCGCGATAAAACTCGGAAGCCGCGCAATCCAGCGCGAGCGTGATGTCCTCGCCCAGCACATAACCGGCGCTGGCAACCGCCTCGGCAATCACCTCCAGGGCGGCGGCGTTGGAGGGCAGGTCTGGCGCAAATCCGCCCTCATCCCCGACCGCGGTCGCCATCCCTCGAGAAGACAACGTCTTTTTGAGGTGGTGAAAAACCTCTGCTCCCATTCGCAATGCCTCGGCAAAGTTCGGGGCAGAAACCGGCTGAATCATGAACTCCTGAATATCGACGTTGTTATCAGCATGCTCGCCACCGTTAAGAATATTCATCATGGGTACAGGCAAGGACAAATTGGCGACCCCGGCAAGATCTGCAATATGCTGATAAAGCGGTTTTTTGGCTGATATCGCGGCGGCCTTGGCGACCGCCAGCGATACGGCAAGAATGGCATTGGCACCAAAGCAGGCTTTGTTTTCGGTGCCATCGGCTTCAATCATCCGCTGGTCAATACCCGACTGATCCAGCGCACAATGACCAATTAGCAACTCCCTAATGGGTCCGTTGGCATGACCCACAGCGGTGAGAACGCCCTTACCCAGATATCGGGCGGCGTCCCCGTCCCGAAGCTCCAACGCTTCCCGGGTTCCGGTACTCGCACCGGAAGGGGCACAGGCGGTACCCACACTCTCGTCGTCCAGCGTGACCTCGGCCATCACGGTGGGATTCCCCCGGGAATCCAACACCTCGAACGCACGGACATCGACGATCTCACTCACAAAAGGCTCCTGTTAAAAAAGGTTCTAGTTGATAGCCAACGGGGGCTGGGCTTTTACGACGTCATCAACCGCTTTTATCTGGGCTAAAAACGGCTCAAGCTGAGCCAGTGGAAGGGCACTCGGTCCATCACACAACGCTCTATCAGGATCCGGGTGCGCCTCCAGAAACAAGCCGGCAATACCCACCGCCACGCCCGCTTTGGCAAGACTGACAACCTGCGACCGTCTCCCACCGGAGGCAGTATCACCCGGGTCGCGTCGCTGCAGTGCGTGGGTCACATCGAAAATGAGCGGGCAGCCACCGGTCACACGGCGCATCACTTCAAAACCCAGCATATCCACGACGAGATTGTCGTAACCGAAGTTACTGCCCCGCTCACAGACCATTAAGCGGTCGTTACCACATTCGCGAAACTTGTCGACCACATTCGCCATCTGTTCAGGACTCAGAAACTGGGGCTTCTTGATATTAATGGCGGCACCCGTTCTCGCCATGGCCTCAACCAGATCTGTCTGGCGCGCGAGGAACGCCGGCAATTGGAGGATGTCGCACACTTCAGAAACCGGAGCGGCCTGCTCAGGGGTGTGGACGTCGGTAATGGTGGGCACATTAAACGTGCTTTTCACCTCCGACAGCAGCTTGAGCCCTTCATCCATACCCGGCCCACGGAATGAGTGCACCGATGAGCGATTGGCTTTGTCGAATGAGGCCTTGAATACGTAGGGCATACCCAATGAACGCGCGGTCCGCTCGAATGCCTCGGCACAGGTCAGGGCTAGGTCTCGACTCTCCAGCACGTTGATGCCGCCGATCAGCACCAAAGGCCTGTCATTTGCAAAGCTGCAGGGTCCCACCTCAACGCTGCGGTGAGCAGCTGTCACGCGCTACCACCGCGCTGTTTCGAAACAGACAGCGCCGCATTGATGTAACTGGTGAAGAGCGGATGACCGCCCCGGGGACGCGACTTGAATTCGGGGTGAAACTGGCATGCCACAAACCAGGGATGTGAGGGCAATTCGATGATTTCTACCAGCTGACCATCGAGCGACCAGCCACTCATCTTCATGCCCGCTTCTTCCAGTTTGGCGACATAGTTGCTGTTCACTTCATAGCGATGGCGATGGCGCTCCGATATCTGATCTTCACCGTAGATTTCCCGGGTGCGCGTGCCTGCTACCAGCTGGCAGGGTTGCGCGCCGAGTCGCATGGTGCCACCCAGATCAGAATCCTTGGAACGCTGCTCGACCCCGCCGTCGGCGGTTTGCCACTCCGTAATCAGAGCAATAATGGGATGGGGCGTGTCTGCCTGCATTTCCGTCGAGTGCGCGCCCTGCAAATCGCAGACATGGCGGGCATACTCAATCAATGCCATGTGCATGCCAAGACAGATACCGAGAAAGGGAATGCCCCGTTCCCGGGCAAAACGAACCGCGTCGATCTTGCCCTGTATACCCCGATCGCCGAAGCCACCGGGCACCAGAATCGCATCCAACTCGTCTAACAGACCCACGCCTTTTGATTCAATTTCCTCGGCATCAATATAGGCAATCTGTACCCGGGTATCAGCTTGCAAGCCCGCGTGATGTAGCGCTTCGTTGAGTGATTTGTACGCATCTACCAGATCAACATACTTGCCCACCATACCCACTTTGACCAGTCCTTGGCGCTGACTGAACTCCCTTCTGACGACGTCCTCCCATTCGGACAAGTCGGCAGCCGGCTGGTCCAGCGCAAATCGCTCAAGAATGTAATCATCCAGACCGCTGGCATTGAGGTGCCCGGGAATCTGGTAAATGGAGTCAGCATCCAACAGCGGGATGACCGCGCGCTCCTCCACATTGGTAAACAGCGATATCTTTCGCCTGGCGCCGTCATCAACATGAACCGAACAGCGACATAGCAGGACCTCCGGTTGCAGGCCAATCGAGCGCAATTCCTTTACCGAATGCTGAGTGGGCTTGGTTTTGATCTCCCCCGCGGTTGGAATATAGGGAATGAGAGTCAGGTGCATCAACAAGGCGTTGCTCGCTCCCAACTCAAGCTTTAACTGGCGAACCGCCTCAAGAAAAGGCTGACTCTCTATGTCACCCGCTGTACCACCGACCTCCACCACAGCAACCTGCGCATCTCTCGCGCCCTCGATCACTCTCCGCTTGATCTCATCGGTAATATGGGGGATCACCTGCACCGTGCCCCCGAGATAGTCGCCTCTGCGTTCCTTGCGGAGCACCTCATCGTAGACACGACCCGCGGTAAAGTTGTTGGCCCGACTCATGGTGGCGCGGGTAAATCGCTCGTAATGCCCTAAATCGAGGTCGGTCTCCGCCCCATCATCCGTGACAAACACTTCCCCGTGCTGAAACGGGCTCATGGTACCGGGATCGACGTTGATATAGGGGTCAAGTTTTAGCAGGGTGACTTTGAGACCGCGGGCTTCGAGCAACGCGGCTAGAGAGGCGGCTGCGATCCCCTTACCCAGCGAGGAAACCACACCACCAGTAACGAAGACATATTTCGTCATGGATTCCACCAAAACAAGAGCGAACCGGGACACCTGTTTGGGTGCCTCTCGGGAACGACTCTCCGATGGACGATTAGTCTAACAGGAAGCCCGGTGAGGCTCAATTCAAAGTGCTGAAAAAGGTCGCCAAAGCGGTCTCAGGCCCCTACCCTCACACTGCGCTTGGTGCGCGCCAATACCCTCAAGCGGGCCTAGCGGTAATATCCAGACAGGTTGGTTATTATCATATAAAACAGGTAGTTGAGTTCGCCACCAGGGCGGCACATCTCTCTCCTGAAGCCACTTGGGCGTTGGTTTACGTACCCCTCCCGGCGAAATCAATGAGGTAACACTACCACTGGGCACTATGGTCAAGGTGGCCCCCGAACAAAGCGTGGCGCCCGCTTCGTCCGCGGTCCAACTCAGCTCACCCCAGGCGCCCGATAATGCCTCGCCTACCACAATAGTCTCCGGTAACCCCTGATCCGTCTCGGACGCCGACGCGTCAATAATCCGCTTTCGCCACACCCGCAGGCATCGGTTATCCCAGCTGATTTCTGGTAGTCGGTCTGGTTGCGCGGTCAAGGCCTGACGCGCAAATTCGACCAGCCGACTTTTGTCGGGGATTGCCTGGGTCGTCTGGCTCAGCCATTGGTGAATCTGTGCTGCCAGCAGGTCGGGATCAACCTCAACATCAATTTCCAGCGCCGGCTCCCCCATGATGGTTTGGGTAAGCGGCAAGGGTAGCCTGGTGAGTCTCTGCTGTACCTGACTCTGTAACTGAGCGGCACGCAACACGGTATCTCTGTAACCGGGCCATCGGGCCGCCACGGCCGGAATCACCGTTTGCCGCAGGTAATTTCGGTCCTGATCCACCCTGAGGTTACTGGGATCGGTAACATAGTCGAGCCCGGCACGCACCACCGCGTCAAGGAGCGCTGCGCGCTGCGTCTCCAGAAACGGCCTGAAAATCGTACCTTTACCGCAGGGGCGTTGCCGGGGAATACCCGCCAGCCCCCGCGGGCCCGCGCCGCGAAAAAGGCGCAGCATCACCGTCTCGACCATGTCATCCGCATGGTGGCCCGTGAACAGCACGTCGCCCTCAAGTAGCACCTTTTCAAAGGCGTGATATCGAGCCTCTCGGGCCGCCGCCTCCAAACCACGGCCCGACGGATTTACATCAGCAGTCTCAATGCAGAGTGGAATTTTCAGCGCATCACAGTGCTGTCGGCAGAGCGCCGCCCACGCGGCCGCATCGGGATGAAGTCCATGATTCACGTGGATAGCAGAAATAGATGGGCCCTTCTGTTCTGCACGGCGGGCATGGAGCGCGTGCAACAGCGCCACACTGTCTGCGCCTCCCGACAGTGCGACCCACCAGTGCGATGCGGCGATCACGCTGTCGGGCAAAGGTGAGAGCAATTCGCGCAATGGGCGCTGACCTTGGATCAGTTTCCGTACGACATGAGCCGCCGATAACGTGCTTCCAGCATGGCGTCCGTATCCATCGAGGACAACCGGTCTATCTGGCTGATAAGGTGTGCCTTGACGCGTGCCGCCATTTGCTTGGGGTTGCGATGCGCGCCGCCCAAAGGCTCGGCAATGGTGGCATCTACAATACCCAACTCCTCAAGCTTGGATGACGTCACGCCCATGGCCGCCGCCGCATCGGGCGCAAACTCCGAGCTCTTCCAGATAATATTGGCGCACCCTTCCGGCGAGATCACAAAGTAGGTGGCGTACTGCAGCATGGCCAGGTGATCTCCGACACCTATCCCCAGCGCACCGCCAGAGGAGCCTTCCCCAATCACCACACATACAACGGGTGTTCTGAGCCGCGACATCACCGCTAGATTCTGGGCAATAGCCTCGGAAATGCCCCGCTCTTCTGAATCAATACCCGGATAGGCGCCGGGGGTATCAATCAGGGTCACGACCGGCATCTTGAAACGCTCGGCCATCTCCATGAGCCGCATTGCCTTGCGATACCCCTCTGGTTTGGGCATGCCAAAATTGCGATAGACCTTATCCTTTACCGCTCTGCCCTTTTCCTGACCGATGACCATCACAGGTTTGCCGTCCAGACGCGCCACGCCACCTACGATGGCTTTATCGTCGGCAAAATGGCGATCGCCGTGTAACTCATCAAACTCGGTGAAAATATTGGGAATGTAATCCAACGAATACGGACGCAGCGGATGACGCGCCACACGCACAATGTCCCAGGCGCTGAGGTTGGCATAAATTTTTTCTGTCAGCGCCGTCGACTTCTCGCGCAGGCGCTCTATCTCCTCGGCGAGATTCAGCTCTGCGTTGTCGCCAACGCCCTGCAGCTCCTCGATTTTCATTTCGAGCTCGGCAATGGGTTGCTCGAAGTCGAGATAATTGGGATTCATAATCGGCGTCCAAAGCCACGTTGCAACGTGGCACCTCTAAGAACCGCGAGTTTACAAAGGGTCTGGCGCAAGGTCACGCCCACTGTAAAAAAACCCATTATCTGGTTACTCTGCACCGCATGAGCACCTCGGCAAAACCCGCGCCACGATTGATTCTGGCACCCATGGAGGGTGTCATGGATTCCATCATGCGCGGGCTGCTGACAGGTATAGGCGGCTACGAAAGGTGCGTCACTGAATTTGTTCGCGTGTCTCAAACGGTACTCCCCAAACGCGTTTTTTACCGCTATGCCCCCGAGCTCCTGTCAGGTGGGCTGACCCCTAGCGGCGTGCCGGTCTATGTCCAACTGCTGGGATCCGACCCGGCACTCATGGCCGCCAATGCCCGCCGGGTCGCGCTGCTGGGCGCACCCGGTATTGACCTTAACTTCGGCTGCCCCGCCAAGACCGTTAATCGCTCTCGCGGCGGGGCAGCATTGCTACGTACCCCTGATCTCATCAGATCCATTTGCACAGCGGTGAGAGACAGTGTTCCCGCCTCCATTCCCGTGACAGCCAAAATCAGGCTGGGTTTCGACAGCGAGGCAGAGTTTGGGGATATCCTTTGCGCTCTCGGGCAAGCTCCGCTGACCGAATTGACGATTCACGCCAGAACCCGACGACAAGGATACCGCCCGCCCGCGCACTGGCATCTCCTCGCAGAAGCCAGGGAGAGCCTCCCTTTCCCGGTGATCGCCAACGGAGAGCTGTGGAACCCGGCGGACATCATGCGCTGCGCCAGCGCCAGTGGTTGTGAGGCCTTCATGCTGGCGCGCGGTGCACTGTGCCGACCTGACCTTGGCGCCGCCATTCAGGCGCTGCATCACGGGGCGGCACCCGCACTTTTTAAGTGGGAGCAAGTAAGGCAACTGCTGATTGAATTCCTCGAACAAAACCGCCGCCAATACAACCCGCGCTACGCCGTAAATCCGGTCAAGCAATGGTTGGCCTATCTCAAGTTTTACTATCCTCAGGCGGGAGCGCTGTTCGCCGGGATCAAGCGCGTCACTGACCCCGACGAAATGGCGACGGCACTGGGTGCATGCCACTGGGCGCAGGCCGCGTGACACGGCAAGTCGCAACAGCGTAAGCTGGTACCGCTCCCAATCGGCCGGGCAATAGCTGCTGACAGCGCCCCCTTTCAAATCTACAGGACACGCCTCTATGCACTCATCCACTGCGCACACAGACGACCTATGGGGACATCCCAAAGGACTGTATATCTGTTTCGCCACCGAACTCTGGGAGCGCTTCTCCTTCTATGGCATGAAGTACCTGCTGTTGCTGTATTTGACCAAATACCATCTTTTTTCTGACGCTGCGGGCCTGGGCGTGCTGGGCAGTTATGCGTCACTGGTTTATGCGATGCCGGTGCTCGGCGGGCTTGTCGCCGATCGATTTATCGGCATGCGCAAAGCCGTCACCCTAGGCGGTCTACTGTTGGTTGCCGGTCATTTGGGCATGGCCTTCGAGGGCGAGGCCGCTCGTCAGACGACCGAGGGCATTGTGCGTGATGAGGGCGCACTCACTGTCTTTTATCTGTCCCTTGCGCTGATTGTGGTCGGGGTAGGATTTCTCAAGCCCAACATATCCACCGTAGTAGGCAAGCTTTATCCCGAAGGGGACCCAAGGCGGGACTCTGGATTTACCATCTTTTACATGGGCATCAATATCGGGGCTTTTACCGCGACCCTGCTCTGCGGCTGGCTCGGCGAAGTCTACGGCTGGTCATGGGGCTTTGGCGCAGCGGGCATTGGCATGCTCTTCGGGCTGATTTTCTTCCAGTGGGGTCAACGATTTCTGGCGGGCCATGGAGAGCCCGCCGACCCCGCGCAATTGAAAAGTACGGTGGGCTTGCCAGGACTTACCATCGAGAGAGCCATTTATCTCGGCAGTGTGGTCATGGTCGCCATTATTTGGCAGCTGGTTCAACTCACCGACACCGTGGGAGCCTTACTCGACGGGATCTCGCTCGCGGTACTGACCGGACTCGCGTGGTTTCTGATTGCGCGCTGCGACAAGATTGAGCGGGAACGGATGTTCGTGCTGATTGTGCTCACGCTCTCCACGGTCGTGTTCTGGGCGCTATTTGAGCAGGCGGCGGGCTCTATGACGCTCTATGCAGATCGCGTGACGGACAAGATGCTCTTCGGCACCTCGCTCACCGCGGCGCAATTCGGCGCCGCCAACGCTTTTTTTATTTTTACGCTGGCGCCTTTTTTCGCCCTGCTGTGGACCCAGTTGGCAAAAAAAGGCTGGGAACCCAGCACGCCGGTCAAATTTTCATTGGGCATCGCTCAGGCCGGTCTGGGCTTTGGCGCCCTGGTTTATGGCGCACAGTTTCCCGATCAAGCAGGGGTTGTATCAGCCTGGTGGTTGATACTGGCCTATCTCCTCCATACCACCGGAGAGCTGTGCCTAAGCCCCGTGGGACTCTCCGCCGTGACAAAGCTCGCGGTGCCGAGCGTGGTGGGCGTGATGATGGGAACCTGGTTTCTCGCTTCGGCCTACTCATCCTACGTCGCGGCGCAAATTGCCTCGGTTGCCGCTAGACCCGAGACCGCCAGTGCTGCAGATACTGCGGCAGCCGCGGCCGGTTATACCGATCTGTTCAGCCAACTTTTGTACATTGGGCTCGCGGGTGCCCTGGCACTGCTGGTGCTATCTCCGCTGCTCAAACGGATGATGCACGGCGTGAGATGACTTAACCCGATACGGCTACCGCACCATTAGCCTCGGTCACAGAACCTTTCTTGGCAAGGCGCTTGGCAAGGCGCCACTGCTTCCAGTCGTAACCAATGAGGTACATTGCCGGCACCAACAGCAGACTAACGAACAGGGCGAAAAAGACACCAAAAGCCAGAGAGAGCACGGCGGGCTTCAAGAACTGCGCGCCCGTAGACTGCTCCGCCATGATCGGGATCAAGCCGACAAAGGTCGTTACGGTCGTCAAAAAGATGGGCCGAAACCGACTCACCGCCGAAGTCAATATTGCCTCGGGTGACGCCGTCCCTTCGCGCTCAAGACGACGCACATAATCGATCAACACGAGATTATCGTTAATCACGACGCCCGCGGCCGCCCCGATGCCAAAGTAAGAGAACAATGCCATCGGCAAATTGAACATAAGATGTCCGTAGACTGCGCCCATAAAGCCAAAGGGCATCGCCGTCATAATGAGCAACGGCAAGCTGTAGGAGCGGAATGCCACAGCGATAAGAGCGTAGATAACAAACAAGGCGACGGTGTACAGCGCAGCGATTTCACCAAAGAACTCCGCCTCCGCCTCCTGTGACCCGCCCTTGAGTACGCGCAACCCGGGATACATCGCCACCAGCTGGGGTAAGTAATCGTCTTTCACCGCCCGATTGATCTCACCCAACGACTCTGGCTCCACCGTTGCGCGAACCGTTACCACGCGCTCGCCATTGCGACGCGTAATGCGTCTCGTTGCCTGTCCCACCTCGATCTCTGCTACCGACAAAAGCGGCACAAGACGTCCGTCAGAGGTACGGATCCGCACGTCTTCAAAGGAACTCAGCGATTCTCTGGCAGCCACGGGATAGCGCACCATTACCCTGACGTCCCCGTCCTCGCGCGGCAGTCGCTGTACTTCCTCGCCGTAAAACGCCTGACGCACCTGCATCGACACGTCCCCCAGTGTAATACCCAGCTGTTCCGCCCCGGGCTTCAGGTGAAATCGCATCTCGGGCAGTGAGCCCCATTGGTCATCACGAATAAAATAGGTTTTTTCGTACTCGCCCAGATGAGCCTGCAACGTCATGCTCGCGGCATTGAGCGTCTCCAAATCTTCGTGTTGTAGCAGGAAGGTGATGCTGGCCTCGCTGTCACTCAAGGTATATCGGACAGTCACCTCATCGGCGTCCGGTACATCGCCAACCAAATCAGAAAAACGCTCAGCCGTCTCCCGGGCACTCAGATGCCGGGTTTCCGGAGGCGCCAGCTGCACAATGGCGATCACGTCCCCGCGACGCGCCCGCGTATACCAGCTTTCCACCAGCTCGCCCGAACCCTCGCCCGCATCTGCCTCCGCATTGATTTCTTCCGCCAACTGTTCTTCGGCGCGCTGTAGCTGCGCCAGCACTTCCATCGACCGGCTGTAGGGCGTACCCGGGGGCAACCTCACATTGATATAAATCTCTTCGTTTTCTACCTGGGGAGAAAAGAAAAACTTTACCCAGCCACTGGTGAACAGGCCCAGCGACACCAGAAACAGCGAGAAAAACACCATAGTTGTGGTGTAGCGATGCGCGAGGCATTTCTCGAGAAAGGGTCGGTAAGTCTGCTCGGCAAACCGCACGATGCTGTCGGCGATGTGCTGCTGCCGACGTCGCCACTTGCTTTTAGGTGGCTCGGTATCCAGTTGCCTCAGATGACTGGGCAGTATCAGAAACGCCTCGACCAATGAAAAGGTCAGCGCCAGCGTAATGACCAACGACAGCTGCCGGGTGAACTGCGCCGTCACTCCAGACAGAAACAGCCACGGCGCAAACGCGACGATGGTAGTTAGCACTGCAAATATCACGGGGCGACTGACCGCAAAGGCGCCGACAATCGCCGCTGTTTCTCCCTGCAAGCCCCGCTGGTGCACGTGGTGGTGAACACTTTCTCCAACAACAATGGCGTCATCGACCACTATTCCCAGCACCAATAAAAAGGCGAAGGTCGATAGCAAATTAAGGGAGACGTCATTGGCAGGCAGAAGCGCAAATGCACCCAAAAAGCTCACACCAATACCCACGGTCACCCAAAGCGCCACCTTGGGCTCAAGAGTCAGAATGAGAATAAGAAACACCAGAATCAAGCCGAGAATGGACGACTCAGCAATCAGCTCCATGCGGCTATTGTAGATATCAGCGGTGTCAGACCACAGCTCGAGGCCCACACCTACCGGCAATGTGGGGCGCGTTTTCTCGATCCATTGCTTGACCGTCTCGCTGGCCTTGACCACCTGCATATTGTCCGTGGACTGAACCTGCAGCAAAACCGCGGGCTGCCCATTGAGCGTGGCGAGAATCTCGTTCTGCTCAAAGCCGTCGAGCACCGTTGCCACATCAACAACGCGAATCTTTCCGCCGTCCGCGGTCTGTCGAATCACGATCTGCTCAAAGTCGGTCTGGGTGTCCGCCAGATTTTCTGCACGCAACTGGATATCGCCGGTGCGGGTACGTACCTCGCCCACAGACACGTTCATCGAATCGCGACGAATCGCGGCGGCCACGTCAGAGAAACTCAGGCCGTAATTGCGCAGCGCGCGCTCGGAGAGCTCGATAGTGACTTCTTCCCTGCGCGCACCAAAGAGCTCTACTTGAGAGAGGTAGGGCAATCCCGCAATCTCATTGCGTAGCCGATGCCCCAGACGAGTCAGCGCTTTCTCCCCAATATCGCCCGTCAGAGCGACGCGAATCATTTCCGGACGCCATTCGAGGCGCCGCACCCGGGGATTCTCGATGTCACGCGGAAACGAAGTGACTGAATCGACCGCATTCTTGACGTCATTGAGAAAGGTATTCAAGTCAACCGAGGGAAAAGTCTCTACCGTCAGCGAACCGAAACTTTCTCTGGCTTCCGACGTAATCCGGTAGACATTCGAGACGTTTTTTAACGCCTCCTCCACACGCTGAATGACCTGCTGCTCTACCTCTTTCGGCGACGCCCCGGGCCATATCAACTCCACCTGCACAATATCGGGCTGGACCGAAGGAAAAGCTTCCTTTTCTATGTCTCTCAGTCCCAACCAGCCGGCTGTGACAATAATCAACATCAGTAAATTGGCGGCTACAGGATTGCGAACCCACCAGCGGATCAGACTTTCCATGTCGCGAACCTCAGGCTTCGTTGTCGTCGGGGACGGATTCAGCGGCGCTCTGGCTCTCAGCTAACACCGCGTCGTCGATTGCCTCAAGTCTCATGCCGCGGATCGGATTTCGTATAGCGGATACGATGACCTTATCTCCCGCCTCTACGCCGGAGGCCAACAGTACGGTCTCGCGATTGCTGTGCAACACACTCACCTGTCGCACATCCAGCAAGCCCTCGCCATTCAGCACAAAAACCTCATCCCCTGCGCGCAGGCCCTCAGCGGCAATCTGGATCGCGTCAAATGCCAGTCTCCCCTCTACCTCGGCGTCTACATACAAACCCACTGCCAGCGGCATTCCCTGTCCATTTGCTGCCTCATAAGGCTTATCAATTTGGACCGTGCCATACACGGTTCGGGTGGTGGCATCGATCGCCGCGTCAAGCCGCGTCAGATGCCCCTGCCACTGATGCATCTGTCCCCCGACCACTGCCGACAGGGTTGTGCGAAGTCCATCGTCACCCTCTCCCGCAAAGCCAATAGGAATACCCAATGCCGAAAGCTGACTGTCTGTGAAAGCGAGACGTACCTCGGCGGTATCGGTACCGAATACCGTGCCCAGTACCTTGCCAGGAGTAACAAACTGGCCAAGATCCGCCGACTGAGTCTGCACCCGACCGTTAAAAGGCAGACTGATCTGGGTTCGCCCGAGGTTGGTTTGTGCCAGCGACAGGGCCGTTTCCGCCGCCTTCAACGCCGATTCTGCACGCGCTACCTGTGGTTTTTTTAATGCTAACGGAGAGGGATTTTTCTGTCCTGCCAGTTGCTTCTTGGCAACATCGGCATCGGCCAGCGCCTGTTCGAGATCCACCCGGGCGGCCGCCACCCGCGCGCGCTGTTCCTCAACAGCCGCGCGATAATCGGTATCTTCAATACTGAGTAATACCTCTTCCGGCGCAAAGGCACCGCCCTCGATAAAAGACTGCGCAATCGCGGTAATGCGACCACCGACCTGAGCAACGAGCTGCGTACGAACGGCCGGGCGCACCTCACCATAAGCGACAACACTCGGGCGCGATGTCGCGCGAATCGCGGGAATGACCTCTACGCTAATCGGCCGCGGCACATCGACTTTTGGGGCGGGGCGCGGCTTGGTGACCTGCAGCAATGCGAATACTGCGACCCCGGCAAGGCCGATGCCAACAGGCAAAGAAGCGCGGCGAAGTAGCGTGAACATGCTCATCTCCTTGGTTTTCCATCACGTCATCGGGAGGCCTCT
>DFQW01000118.1:35539-37112 GCA_002377985.1 Halieaceae bacterium UBA3479
GCGCTTGCTCCATGTGGATAAGTCGCATCTGATGGATAGTGATACACGCACTGGCACTTGGACTTTACCGCTGTCGACGGGGGTACGAGTAATCTCTGCCGCCAGATCAGGCCAGCAATACGATTCACTGCAAACAAATACCATCATCGTTTGCTCGGGTGACGAGCAAGGCTTGCTAACCTTCCCTCCCTGCGATTGGAAAAGTGAACAACCATGTCAGACAGAGCCTACGAAATCATACTTTACGGCGCATCGGGTTTTACCGGCCAACTGGTGGCCGAATACCTCGCGGCGGCACACCCCGACCTCAAATGGGCAATCGCCGGGCGCAATCGCCAGAAACTTGAGCACATTCGAGGCAAGCTGATGTTGCCGGAGCTACCCATTGTCATTGCCGACAGTCACGATACAGAACAACTGACTGACATGGTCAAGCAGACCCGGACGATTATCAGCACCGTGGGTCCCTACGCGCAATATGGCACGCCGCTCCTGGAAACCTGCGCCCGGGAGGGCACTCACTACTGCGACCTCACTGGCGAAGCACAATGGATGGCCGGCGTGTTCGAGCAAATCAATCCCATCGCCCGAGAAAGCGGCGCCCGCCTGGTGCACTGTTGCGGCTTTGACTCCATCCCGTCAGATCTATCGGTCTACTTCTTGCAGCAGCAGTTCAAGGCCCGATACGGCGGCTACGCCAACCACATTTCGGGGCGCATGGGTCGCGCGGCCGGCGGCGTCAGCGGCGGAACCGTGGCCAGCTTGATGTTTGTTGCCGAGCAAGCATCAAAGGACGCCAGTATTCGCGACACTGTCATGGATCCTTATGCCCTATACCCTGCCAACGTGACTCCGGGTAACGATGTTCCCGACCAAACCGGTATTGCCTGGGATGAGAATTTTGAATCCTGGACTGGCCCCTTTGTAATGGCAGCCATCAATACCAAAGTGGTGCGTCGTTCGAATGCACTTGCCGGCCTGCCCTACGGGGCCGATTTCAGGTACGACGAATCCCAGCTCTGTAGCAGTCGCACCAAGGCATTGCTGAGCGCGGGCGGATTGGGCGCAGTGATGGCGGGCACTTTCTTTTCACCCACCCGCGCCATCCTGAAAAAAATGCTTCCCGATCCAGGCGAGGGACCAGACGAAGCAACGCGTAATAATGGATTTTTTGAGTTCTGGGCCCATGGAACCGACGGCACCCACCACCTCAAAGTTAAAGTGACGGGACAGCGTGACCCAGGCTATGGCGCAACATCGAGAATGCTGGCGCAGGCGGGCCTGTGCCTTTCGCGCGATACGCTGATCGTCGGTGGCGGCATCTGGACGCCCGCCAGTGCCATGGGTGACGCGCTCCTGCAGCGACTGCCTGAAGTCGACGTTCACTTTAGCGTTGTGGAGCCAAACTAAGCAGCGCCTGGCCGGCGAGAGGGTTTTATTTGCTTTACACACTGCACGCCGGGTTGAGTGCGGCCCTGTGGCATTGCGCCTCCGCCATCAGAGTCGCCGCGGGTGCACTTGCCACTCTCTGCGCTGAGTACAAAAAAGCCGCCCGAAGGCGGCTTTTCCAGAA
>DFQW01000118.1:37482-38249 GCA_002377985.1 Halieaceae bacterium UBA3479
AATCCACCCTTGGCGATGGTATAAACTGCCATGCCACTGCGCTCGTCGTATTGTTCCTCGGTCACCGTATTCAGACGCTTGTCGGTACCGGAAGAAGCAGATCCGCTCCCCGCAGTCGATGTTTGAGCCGACGCACCCGCCGTGAGCGCTACCGCACTCGCCTGCGCACCAAATTCGAAATTGCCCGACGAGAAATCGTTATACGCGCGGTCGTCCTTGAAGAAGATAATCTGGCTGTACGCCTGACCACCCAGCTGCAGGCCGTACGACACCTGAGTCATACTGGTCAGCCCCACGCGCTTACCTTTGACATAAACCGCACCTTTGCCGTAGGCGCCGCCGATCCCGATACCGCCCTTACCAATGGATGGAAAGACCGCATATCCGTAGGCGCTCTCGAGCAAATTACCTGTGCCCGCATTGCGGAAGTTCTCAACAGTCTCTGCTTCCTTACCCTCGTCAGCCAAAACGGAGTGCGCTGCAAGGGTCAACAACCCAGTCAAAACCCATGTCATCAAATTTTTCATGCGAAACCTTGCTCCCTAACGGTTTGGATCCAGGATGAGTACCACCCGATAAGACATTGTCTAGCTGTGCAGAACGTGACACATAACGTGCTCAAGTCCAAGAGCCCCTGTTACCAGGGAATCGCTTCCCCCCGCCAATCGAGATAGGACAGTTCGCCATCCATTGGGGCCTCTCCGAGCACTCGCTCGAACTCCTCGGCAGCACTAGCAGCAGTCAGCAGCGTGCTCTCCTGTACGCTA
>DFQW01000069.1:0-383 GCA_002377985.1 Halieaceae bacterium UBA3479
TCACGCTTTTGCGTAGAGTATTTAGATACCAGTAGGAGTTACCTGTTCAACAGACGTAATAAGGATAAGGATGTAAGTGCTGAGGTTTTGCTAAATCTGTACGGCAACTTGCGCAGGAGTTCAGCCACGTTCTCCTCGCTTGCTGAAGACACTAACAGACCTACTCACTGGATCGCTAACTGGCAACGTCAGGCTATGCTTTACGATAGTTTGGCTGATGCTGTGATGACAGATCTAACCACTCGCACCATTCACTAATACTCACTCCGCGGTCAGCCTTCGCTGACCGCTTCGTTCGTTCGTCTGCCTCCAGCAGACTCATTTCCTTCCTCTCAGATACTCCTTCAACTTCAGAGTGTCTGATACAGCATCCACTGCTCCTT
>DFQW01000069.1:686-3422 GCA_002377985.1 Halieaceae bacterium UBA3479
GCGCTCATTTCCTCAACGTACGTGTAGCGTTCCCATATCTTTCCTTCACCATTCGCGACCTCTAATACGTTCACTTCATACCTACTCGCATCTGGATTCCACTGGACGTAAGGATGTAGTTGCGCCAGGTCAACGTCATCCATCCCGCCCATAAACTCTTCCCACTGCCTTGCTCGTCTTTCAGCCTTACGATCATCAACAGTATTTCGCAGGGCATTTAGCCCTCTCACCAGCACTTGGAACTGGTCGTAATCACGCAGGAACAGAGAGTTATCTATTCTGCGTGTTCGCCCTTTTTTGCGGCATTCACCACGCCCTTACTCAGCCCCAACTTCTTCACCATATCCGCGTTCTTCCAACCCAACTCTTTCATCAGGCTTCGCATTAGATCCTTGTTCTCTGACAACCACGCATCCATTCGCGCACGTGCTTCAGCAGTCCTTGCCTCTTCTTTCTGTTTCTTCTCTAACGCCACCTGCTTTTCGATCACCTTCCTCTGGTTTTTCAGCAGTTTGGCTATGTGCTTCTGATCCTCTCTCAGTTGCTTCTCTTTCAGCAGCAGTTCTTCAACCTTGCTCTCAACCTTTCCAGTACCCAGAGTGTCTTTTGCGTAAGCATCCAGCCGCTTGTTCTCTTTCGCGCTCTTGGCTTTCGCTTTTCGATCACGTGCTCTATCCGCATCTGTCCTGGGCTTCCGCTTCGCGCTAGATTTCTTGGGTGCTGCTTTTCTCTTTGCTTGCGTAGTCATAACTATCTCCTTGTCTAACTCGCTTCGACTCTATTTCCTAACCGTGAGCGTGTCATTCAGAGCCTCGCTCTGTTCTGCTCTTCCAACTCCAGTATTTCTTTCTGGGTTCTTTTGCTGTTCTGCGCATTTGCGATATTCATCATCTCTGCTTCAGTCAGCGCACTTCGTTTCCACTTGATGTGACGTCTTCTCTTCCAACGCCATACCACTACCACCAGTAGCAGCACGTAAAGGATCGCTGCGCCAACGACAGCGATCAGATGCGCGTCCAACCAGTTCGTTTGCCACGTGATGACCTCCATAAAGTCAGTCACCACGGGCTCAACTCCTTTCCATACCTCTGCTAAAAACTCTCGCGTTTCTTCTAACAGGTCTCGTAGTGTCATTTGCGATGCTTCTTATTCCATTCCACGACACCAGTTTCTGGTCTAACTCACGATGTACGCTTGTCGCTACGCGCCACTTGCTTGGCATATCACGCCATTTTTTGGCATAAAAAAAGCGACCATTTAGGCCGCTCTTTCTAATCAACTGTCGCGCTCTATCCTTCCTTGATTTCTCGCAACACCTCTACTTCTCTTGTCGCCGCAGTTCTCATTTCCTCACGCAGGATATGTCTGTATGTCTTCTCTATTTCCTTCGCGCTTGTTCCAGCGATCATCGCGATCGTTTCATAAGTATTTCCTGCCGCTATCCTCATCGTTATGCCGTAGTGTCGCAGCGAGTACCACGTAAGGTTTCTGCTTCCATCTTCGTCATAACCTAACTCATCCATCCACTGCTTCCACGCGCGGTACTGGTAGGTCTTATCTATCTGCTTTCCCCCAGCATCACTAAACACTAAATCTGTGTTTTTGGTGTTCTTACTCGTCTTCTTCCACCGCTCTAAATACTGTCCACCGCGCACGTCAACTTGTCTTGGCTTCCTGACTTTCGTCGTATCTCTTGCTACGTAAATCTGTGCCAGCGTGTAGTCCTTATGCCTGTATGTCTTTACGTTGCCCCACGTAAGTTGTCGTAACTCACCTACACGCATCATCGTATTCGCGCCAACTAACACCCAGTGCCTGAGTGCTTGCCGCAACACGTACTCGTTCTCGTCAACGCAGTTCTTCTTCGCCGCCCAACTGCGTAAGTATCGTGTCAGTCGCTCATATTCATCGTTGCTAAACGTTCTTGCTTCTACTTCTCTGACGTCTACTTGCTCGTCTACCTTTATCTTCTTGGTCGTAAACGCTGCTACGTCTGTCAGTTGTTCTATGTGAGCGTATTTCAGGCAGTGCCTTATCGTTGCTAACTCATTTGCGATAGTGACTCTCTTGATCTCAGGATGATCTTTACGTCGCCAGTCCTCATAACCAATCAGACTTCTGCTGTCTAACTCTCCCCCTCTTGTGTAGCCAGCACTATGTAGATATCGCAGTCCCGCTTTCAGATGCGATGTCAGTGTCCCGTGTCTGCCCTTGGTTATTCTCCCGCTATCCACGTCCCCTTGTCTGTCTTCTAAATACAACTCCACTATTTTCTCTAACGTAGGGCTGAAGACTGTCTTACCTTTTTGAGCGAGCGACTGTACCTCTATCCATTTGTCCTGCGCTTTCTGTATCGCAACTTCTTTATCTTTGGTCTTGAGCGACAGACGTAGGTACTTACCTTCACTTGGAAGCCACGTTCTAAACTGCCATACGTCACCATTTATCGCAGTTCTCAGTATCTGCGCTGCGCCTCCCAGCACGTCTACCTTGTCAGTCGTAAACTGTGCCCTTGGCGCTCTTTTCTTCTTTGCTTTCTTTGCCACTCGTCCTTCCTTGGCTTCTCTCATACACGCTACAGACTCACGCAACCGCATAGTTGCGAGAGTATGTAAGGTTCTGTGTAAGAGTACTGCTGGAAGTGTTGAGTCGCAATAAGTATGTAGGTACTATGTAAATAGTTTTATTCAACTATTTCAACAACTTATGTGTTTGCGTCTACTCCCACTCAATCGT
>DFQW01000069.1:3705-4013 GCA_002377985.1 Halieaceae bacterium UBA3479
GCGGGGGGTTTACCGGAAATATCGTAAGTCACACGTGAAACACCGGATATCTCGTTAATGATGCGGTTGGAGACGGTCTCCATCAACTCATAGGGCAAGTGCGCCCAACGGGCCGTCATGAAGTCAATCGTTTGCACGGCACGGATCGCAATCACCCACTCGTAACGGCGCCCATCCCCCACTACCCCAACAGACTTAACCGGCAGGAACACCGCGAATGCCTGGCTGGTTTGGTCGTACCACCCGGCGTTGCGCAACTCTTCGATGAATATCGCGTCGGCGCGGCGTAAGAGATCAGCGTACTCTTT
>DFQW01000069.1:4389-8613 GCA_002377985.1 Halieaceae bacterium UBA3479
AGGCCAATACGACGCACCTCGTCTTTAAAAAGCTCGCGAAGCGGTTCTACCAGCCCCAACTTCATGTCCTCGGGCAACCCTCCCACGTTATGGTGGGATTTAATCACGTGGGCCTTGCCGGTCTTGGCACCCGCCGACTCGATCACATCGGGATAAATCGTTCCTTGGGCCAGCCATTTTACGTCGGTGATTTTGGCCGCTTCTTCATCGAACACCTCGATAAAGGTATTGCCAATGGCTTTACGTTTGGCCTCCGGGTCGCTGACCCCTGCTAGCTTCCCTAAAAAGCGATCTTCGGCATCGGCTCGAATGACCTTCACACCCATGTTCTCAGCAAACATGGCCATGACCTGATCGCCCTCGTTGAGCCGCAGGAGGCCGTTATCCACGAACACACAGGTGAGCTGGTCACCGATGGCGCGGTGGAGTAAGGCCGCCACCACTGAGGAATCGACTCCACCCGACAGGCCCAATAACACCTTGTCTTGCCCGACCTGCTCGCGCACCCGAGCGATGGCGTCCTCGACAATATTTGCGGGCGTCCACAGTGCCTCGCAGCCACAAATATCGAGCACGAAGTGGGTAAAGAGCGCCTCACCCTGCAAGGTGTGTGTGACTTCGGGATGGAACTGAATACCGAACCAGGGCTTGTCGCGATGCGCCATACCGGCAATGGGACAGCTGTCAGTCTCGGCAATGAGTTCAAAATCTGGCGGCAGCTGCGATACTTTGTCGCCATGACTCATCCACACATCCAGCAGCTGCCTGCCGTCGGCATTGGTTTGGTCGGCCAAATCCGCCAGCAGGCCACCCGCTGAAGTTCTGCGAATCTGCGCGTAGCCAAACTCAGACGTATCCGAGCCTTCAACTGCGCCGCCCAGCTGCTCGGCCATGGTCTGCATGCCGTAGCAAATGCCGAGAATCGGCACTTCCAGAGTAAATACGCAATCGGGCGCGCGCGGGGATCCCGTTGCAGTGACGGACTCGGGTCCGCCAGATAGGATAATCCCATTGGGACTAAACGACTCGATATCGTGATCGGATGAATCCCACGGAATGATCTCGCAATAAACGCCTACCTCGCGAATGCGTCGCGCGATCAATTGGGTGTATTGGGAGCCAAAATCGAGAATCAGCAGTCGGTGGCGATGAATATCCTGCGTCACGCTAGGGGGTTCCGGTTCAAACAACTCACTCGGTGCGATATCACAGCTTTACCGCACAGGATAGTTCGGTGCTTCCTTGGTAATGGAGACATCGTGTACATGGGATTCAGTCATGCCGGCAGCCGTTACACGCACAAACTGTGGGTCGGTGCGCATTTTCTCCATGGTGGCACAGCCCGCGTAACCCATGGCTGCGCGGACGCCGCCCATAAGCTGATGGATAATTGCTGACACCGGTCCTTTGTAGGGCACTCGTCCCTCAATACCTTCGGGTACCAACTTCTCGGCACCCACACTGGAATCCTGAAAGTACCGGTCGGAGGAACCCTGATTCTGAGCCATGGCGCCTATGGAGCCCATGCCGCGATAGGATTTATAGGTTCGGCCCTGATAGAGCTCAACTTCACCGGGTGCTTCTTCCGTGCCGGCAAACATGCTGCCCATCATCACGGCATCGGCGCCCGCCGCCAGCGCTTTGGCGAGGTCGCCTGAAAAACGGATACCGCCGTCGGCAATCACTGGTATCCCGGCGTCGCCCAGTGCCTCTGCCACCGCCGCGATGGCTGAAATCTGAGGCACTCCTACGCCGGTGACAATTCGCGTTGTGCAGATGGAGCCCGGGCCAATACCGACCTTGACCGCATCGGCACCCGCCTCACTCAACGCCAGTGCAGCTTCTGCGGTGGCGATATTGCCGCCAATCACATCAATCTGCGGATACGCCGCTTTAATCATTTTTACCCGCTCCAGCACATTTTTGGAGTGGCCATGCGCGGTATCCACCACGAGCACGTCAACACCCGCACGAATAAGGGCCTCTACGCGCTCATCGGTATCGGGGCTGGTTCCCACCGACGCGCCAACACGCAACTGCCCGTAGCTGTCTTTGCAGGCATGGGGAAAAGACTCAGCTTTGTCAAAGTCCTTAACGGTTATAAGCCCTTTCAAGCCAAAATCATCATCCACCACCAGTATTTTCTCAATCCGGTGTTCGTGCAGGAGCCTCTGTACCTCCTCTTGCGGCGCGCCCTCCTTCACGGTGACCAATTTTTTCTTGGGCGTCATGATCGCCGATACCGGTTTTTCGGTATCGGTCTCGAAACGTATATCCCGCCGTGTCACGATGCCCACCAGATTACCGCGGTCCATCACGGGCACACCGGAGATCCCGTTGGCGCGGGTCAGCTCAATCAACTGGGCGATGCTGGCGGTGCTTTCAATCGTGATCGGGTCTTTGACCACGCCGCTCTCGAACTTCTTGACTCGGCGGACCTCCTCGGCCTGCTCGGTAATAGTCATATTCTTATGAATGATCCCAATGCCGCCCTCCTGAGCCAGCGCAATCGCCAGCCGGGACTCTGTCACGGTGTCCATCGCGGCGGATACCAGCGGGATGTTTAGCGGGATGTTGCGCGTCAGGCGGGTAACCAGCGACACGTCCTTGGCAGTCACCTCGGAGTAGCCGGGCAGGAGGAGCACGTCGTCGAAAGTCAGCCCTTCGTGTGCGATTCGGAGCATGTTGGCCTCGTCGTACCCAATTGGACGCTGTGCGCCGTATCGGGTTTCCCCAAACGCGCTAGTATACAGAGGGGCCATTGGTGCGACAATCGCACCTCTGGCAGTGCCTGACTCATCACACCAGCGAAGCGACTGATTGCCCATGCAGAGCATGCCTCAACAACCTCTCACGCTGTCCGTCAGTGAGCTCAACCGGGAGGCAAAGCATCTCCTCGAAACCCATTTTGACTGGGTCTGGGTAGAGGGAGAGATCAGTAATTTCACCGCCGCCAGCTCGGGTCATTGGTACTTCACCCTCAAAGACGAAGATGCTCAGGTGCGCTGCGCCATGTTCAGGCGCGCCAATAGTCGAATCAAGTACCGTCCTGCCCAGGGAGAATCGGTACGTATCCGGGCCCGCGTGTCACTGTATGAGGGCAGAGGCGAGTTTCAGCTTATCTGCGAGCACATGGAACCGGCGGGCGCCGGCGCACTGCAAGTCGCCTTTGAACAGCTCAAAAACCGGTTGGCGCAAGAAGGGCTTTTTGCTGCCGAGACCAAACAGACCATACCCTCGGCCGCTCAGCATATCGGGGTCGTTACCTCTGCTACCGGCGCGGCACTGCAGGATATTCTCACTGTGCTCAACCGCCGGAGCCCCCACAGCACCGTGTATGTTTTCCCGGTAGCTGTTCAGGGCGAAGGTGCTGCGCTCCAGATTGCCGAGGCCATCAATCTCGCGGATCGCCTGCGCAAAGAGCAAACCTTGCCACTCGACGTGCTGATTGTGGGTCGAGGCGGAGGGTCGCTGGAGGATCTGTGGGCGTTTAACGAAGAGGTTGTGGCCAGGGCTCTGTTTGCCGCCAGCATTCCCACTGTCTCTGCGGTGGGGCACGAAACCGATTTCAGCATTGCCGATCTGGCGGCCGATGTCAGAGCGGCGACTCCCTCGGCCGCAGCCGAGCTGATCTCGGTTGATCAAACAGAACTACTGCAACTTGTGGACGGGCTGTCTAACCGCATGGCGCGCGCTGTAAGACGGATACTGACCGATCACGACACACGTCATAGTGGCTTGCGAAGACGTCTTAAAGACCCCGGTTTCGCCCTGAAGCAGCAAAAACTCAGCCTGCAGCGACTGCGCGCGTCTCTGCAGCAGAGCATGCGCCAACACCTCGCCACCGCCCAGAGTGACACGCGGCAAACGCATCTGCGACTGATCGCCCAGCACCCTCGTCACGCTTTGGCAAGGCATCGATCGCAATTGACCCCCCTGTACCGGCAACTCGCGCTGCATATGCAGCATCGGCTCAAAGACGCCAAAGCAGAGGTGGCCCACAAGCAATCCCTGCTCCGATCACTCGGGCCAGAGCATATTTTGGGGCGGGGTTACGCCATTGTGACTGACAGTAGCGGAAAGGTAGTACGGCAAGCGCAGGATACCGCTGCGGGTGACGCGGTTAAGGTGCGCCTCCAGAAGGGTTCGCTAACCGCGCAAGTGACCAGCCAGTCTTCGGATTAATGAATACTTGCAAGTGGCCGAGTGCTGATATTGATTTGC
>DFQW01000062.1:0-945 GCA_002377985.1 Halieaceae bacterium UBA3479
GGCGACATGAACGGGGCGGGGGCGATCGAGCTGACTGGCTGCGGATGGATGAATCCGCCCCATCACCCCGATTAAAACGCCGTCGAGCAACACCTCTGCGGTCTGGCCATCGTGAAGCCCCGGCCTTAGCGCCGAACGAAACTCGAGGTTGCCTGTGGCGCCCGCCAGCAGCGCCTCCACCTCTCCCTTCATGTCGTAAAAATCGACCACATCTGAACTAGAGGTCCAACTCTCCGGAGAACGCGATCCGCATATCAGCAGACCGAGGGTGGACTGCTGCCGATAGTCCGCATCGGGGAAAAACCGCAAGCCGGTCTCAAATAAACGAATCCGCGGTCGTTGTCGCTTAACGTTATGTGCCGCCGCGGCCAATAGACCAGGTAGCAGCGACGTCCTCATCACAGCCAGATCAGCGGAGATCGGGTTGCGTAGCGCAATGGGATCCAAATCGGGATCCATAATTCGCTGCAACTCGGGGCTCACAAAACTAAAGGTAATGGCCTCGTTGAAACCTCTTGCGACCAGACGATGTTTGATGAGCGAGACAGGTGTCTGACACTCGGGTTCGACACTCGCAGGTGCATTGCCGCCCAATGGCCGCGCGGGAATGTTGTCGAAGCCGTACAGTCGTGCCACCTCCTCGATGAGATCCGCTTCCCGCCCCATATCAAAGCGCCAACTGGGGGCAGTGCAGATCCACTCTTGCGACGCCGGGTTGGCAGCCACGGCAAAGCCCAAGGCTGAAAACATTCTCTGTATTTCAGTATCGGGCAGTTCGATACCCAGCGTTTGCGCAATGGTCGAACCCCGCAAGACCACCGCCGGCCGCCGGGGCAGTTCGTCCTCAGAGGAAACGTCAACAATCGGTCCCGCCTCGCCGCCAACCCATTCGAGAAACAGCGCAGTCGCTCGCTCGATAGCGGCGTAAGGGAGTTCGGGATCCAC
>DFQW01000062.1:1303-5875 GCA_002377985.1 Halieaceae bacterium UBA3479
GGGGTGAAGAAAGCGGCCTCCAGAAAGAGGTCTTTGGTGTCGGGGCTAATACCGCTGCCCTCGCCCCCCATGATGCCGGCCACGGCAAGCGCCTTTTGGTGATCGGCAATCACCAGAGTTCCCTCGCTCAGGGTGCGCTCCTCGCCATCGAGTAACACGATCCGCTCGTTATCCGCAGCCTCCCTGACCACGATGCCACCCTCAAGCGTGTTGAGGTCAAAGGCATGCAGCGGCTGGCCCAGTTCCAGCATCACATAATTGGTGATATCCACAACCGCATCGATTGATCGGATACCGGCTCGCCGAAGGCGCTCCACCATAAAAAGCGGCGTGGGTTTAGCAACATCTACGTTACGGATAACCCGCCCCAGATAGCGGGGACACTTTGACGGGCAGGCGACCTCTACCGGGAATCGGTCATCGATCGTCGGAGACACAGGTAGCATCTCGGGCTGCGTCAAGGTCGTGTCCGTCAACGCTGCCAGATCTCGCGCTACTCCTGCCACACTGAGGCAATCTGCACGATTGGGCGTCACACCGATCTCGATCAGCGTATCGTCGAGGCCGAGATAACTTTCGATGGGTGTGCCGACCGGCGCGTCGAAAGCCAAAGCCAGCAAACCGTCATGATCGTCAGACAAAGTCAGTTCCGCAGCCGAACACAGCATTCCCTGCGATTCGACGCCACGCAGCTTGGCTTTCTTGATTTTGATGCCACCGGGCAAGGTTGCGCCGGGCTGTGCCAAAGGCGCCTTCAATCCCTCGGCCGCATTCGGGGCGCCGCAAACAATCTGCACGGTTTCAGTACCGGTATTCACCTGGCACACCCTGAGCTTATCGGCATCGGGGTGGGGTACTGCCGAGACAATCTCGGCCACAACCACGCCACTCAACCCCTCGGCCAGTGGTGTCACCGAATCTACCTCGAGCCCCGCCATTGTCAGCCGGTGCGCAAGTTCGGCGGTATCGAGGTCGGGGTTAACCCATTCCCGGAGCCAGTTTTCAGAGAGAATCACGCCGGCACCTCAGAGAAACTGCGCCAAAAAGCGCAGGTCATTTTCAAAGTTCAGGCGAAGATCACCGATCCCATAGCGCAGCATGGCCAGGCGTTCCACGCCCATGCCAAAGGCAAACCCTTGGAAGCGCTCGGTGTCGACTCCGCTCATTTCCAACACACGAGGATGAACCATGCCGCAACCCATGACCTCTAGCCATCCGGTACCACTGCAAACACGGCATCCCTCGCCCGCACACTTGACACATTGAATATCGACCTCGGCAGAGGGCTCCGTAAAAGGAAAATACGAGGGGCGAAATCGGACCGAAAGCGCATCTTGCTCGAAGAACGCATGCAAGAAATCCTGAATGATGCCCTTGAGTTGTCCGAAACTCACATCATCGTCGATCAACAACCCCTCAACCTGATGAAACATGGGGGAGTGAGTAAGATCGGAGTCACAGCGATAAACCCTGCCGGGGCAAATTACCCTGGTCGGCGGGTCCCGGGTTTCCATCGTGCGAATCTGAACTCCCGATGTGTGAGTGCGGAGCACGTGGGCATCATCAATATAAAAGGTGTCGTGCATGGCCCGGGCGGGGTGATGCGCCGGGATGTTGAGCGCCTCGAAGTTATGATAGTCGTCTTCGATCTCGGGCCCTTCAACCACCTGAAAACCCAGGCGCGCAAAAAAATCTGTCATGCGTTCGATGGTGCGAGTAATGGGATGCAGAGAACCCATCAACTCGACCCTTCCTGGCAAGGTCACATCGACGCGTTCCCGCTCCAATTCCTCGCGGATAGCCGCACTCTGGAGCACCTGTTTGCGCTCACTGATCGCATTATTGAGTAATTGCTTTAGCGCGTTGATCTCCGCACCTGCTTTGGGGCGCTCTGCGGCGTCGAGCTGTCCCAAAGACTTAAGTAGATCAGTAACGCGGCCTTTTTTGCCCAGCAACTCTACCCGCAACTTTTCCAGCGCGGCCACGTCTACCGCTGACGCTATCGCCGCGGTTGCTTCGTTCTTTACATCACCCAGTGCTTGCATTGTTTCGATGTTGCGGATTCACAAGTGACAGTGTCAACACGAAAAAGGGAGACCATGGCCTCCCTTTCACATTATTGAGTCAAGCGACCGCTATCTCGGGAATGACAATCAGGCAGCCAAGGCTGTGCGAGCGCGCTCGACAACAGCGGCGAACGCCTCTTTATCGTGCACAGCCAAATCAGCCAATACTCGACGGTCAAGTCCAATCTCTGCGCGCTTCAGGCCATTGATCAGACGGCTATAAGTCATGCCATTGGCACGAGACTGGGCATTAATGCGCGTGATCCACAACGCCCGGAACTGGCGTTTGCGTTGACGTCGATCACGATAGGCGTATTGCCCGGCCTTGGTCACGGCCTGTTTGGCAACCCGGAACACGCGCGAACGGGCCCCGTAATAGCCTTTGGCTTGCTTTAAAATCTTCTTGTGTCGGCGGTGCGCCGTCACTCCACGTTTTACGCGAGGCATAAGTCAGTTCTCCTGATGAAGTTCGGCGTTATTTGGCACGCAGCATGCGATCGATCAAAACCTCATCCGATTTATGAATCATCGAGGTTCCACGCAATTGGCGCTTACGCTTGGTCGTCATTTTGGTCAGGATATGGCTTTTGTTGGCGCTCTTGCGCTTGTAGCCACCTGCTGTTTTCTTGAACCGCTTCGCGGCCCCGCTGTGAATTTTTGCTTTTGGCATCTCTAGTACTCCGCATTGGCACAAACCGGTTTCCCGGCTGTGGATGAGTTAACCGGACATTAGGGCATTCACGGGCCACTAACTCCGTTTTTTAGGGGCGATTACCATGGTCAGCTGCCGGCCTTCCATTTTTGGAAACTGCTCGACACTGCCCAATTCGATCAGATCGGCTTCTACTCGCTTGAGTAGCTCTACGCCAATTTCCTGATGGGCCATTTCACGACCGCGGTAACGCAGCGTGACCTTGGCCTTATCGCCATTTTCGAGGAAACGCACCAGGTTGCGCAGCTTTACCTGATAGTCACCCTCTTCCGTCCCTGGACGAAACTTCATTTCCTTAATCTGTATGCGCTTGGCTCGCTTGCGCTGTGCGGCTTTCTGCTTCTTGGACTCAAAGACATGTTTGCCGTAGTCCATGATCTTACAGACAGGCGGATCGCTCTCCGCCATCATCACCAGATCCATGCCGGCCGCCTCTGCTGCAGCCTGGGCTTCGGCATTTGACACAATGCCCACTTGCGCGCCTTCCGCGTCAATCAAGCGAACCTTGGTCGCCGTTATCTGGTCGTTGGTCAGCGCCTTTTTACTGTTGCCTTCGCTCTTGATACCGCCCTTCTCCCAATAAGTTTTTTTTGGTAGAGGCAGTATTCCGGGCTACTGTAAACAATCGGGCACTTCCTCCACTACGAACAGGAGCGCGAGTTTACTGCCGGCGGGGGGGATTCACAAGCGAAAAGAAAAGCGACAATTTTGTCATTTCCGCCGTTTTTCCGCGCACCAGGCCGCGTTCAATGACCCAGCGGACGCCGTTGAAGAACGGTCTATAAACCCTGAGGCGTACGGGTCAACTCAGGTCTCAAGCGACAGTCTGGTCCAGTCGCGGGGAGTACAGCCAAAGCGACGCTGAAAAAAACGACTGAAATTACCCGAGGTCGCGTAACCCAGCTGTTCGGCGATCAGCTGCGTCGGGAATGCGCCGCTTTCAAGCAACGGCAAACACATCTCGGCCCGGACGTCATCCACCAGATCAGAGAAACGACAGTTTAGGTACTTTTCAAATCGGCGCTGCAAAGTGCGCTTGTCGCAATTCAACCGCGACGCAAGATGGGTCAAGTCACAGTCCCCGACGGGCAGATGGCTTCGGATCCAGCTACACGTATCGTTTTTCAACAGGACAACAGCTGCCTCTTCTTGGTACCGCGATCTTGTCTCGAGTACCTTGGCGTCGCAAAGTACGTTGCGGCGACTGGGGTTGACCTTGCTGAGGCAGTCACGAGCGATCAGCAACTCAGTCTCTGTGGCCGTGGCATCAATCGGGACACCCATAAACTGATCTGGCCAGTCAACGCTGACTTGAGTCGGTTTGATTCGAATCAAAAGTGGCTGGAAAGACTCGCCCAGTACATCCAACAATCCAGACACCAGTTGCAACGTGCCCAGCAACACCATCCGCTCGGCCTGCCGAACCGTCACGTCGACGGGTCTGTCGAACCAAGCGGTGAGGGCCGCATGATCACCGCGCATGCTCCCTGTCCAATACATGGGCTCGGCGTGGAGACAGTTGTACATCAGGACTACTCTGATCGCATCAGCCACCGTCTCCGCATTTTCTATCAACGACAGCATGGCGCCGGCGCAGTCACGGCCTTGACGCTGCGCCAACTCGAGCAGCTTCACATCCGAATCAGCACAAAGTGCCTCTATGAGTTTGGAGGCGTCCCCCGCCAGGACCATGGGCGTTAGCCCGCTGGGCGCGACCGCCGAGTCGATAACTTTCTCAAGTTGAAGCGCATACGCCGGCGTGGGAGCCAATGCTTTGGCGCCCCAAAGAGCCGC
>DFQW01000062.1:6146-19156 GCA_002377985.1 Halieaceae bacterium UBA3479
GTGCTAATTGCGTGGCCCAAACTAGCCCCTGAATTCGCTTTTTAGCTCTTGACCCTAGCAAACAAATCATGCCCTGTCAGCAACTTAAATAATATGGAAAAGCGACTAGCCTCGGGCGTTAAATCCCCTATTCCGCTCCATTGAGGCATACTCAGTGCGGTTAAAACAGAGGCCCCGACATGTGTTCTATTCCCCACAGGCCAGAGATAGCGCTTGAGCGAGCGCCACAAGCCCAAGGGCTTGCCCACTCCATATCTGGATCAGCGGCGCGTTGGCTCACCAGTACTGCTGTTGCGCTGCCGCTGGTGATAACAGTGCTGTCTCTGGGGCTTGCGCAACAAGTGAAAAGCCAACCCTCTCCCGTTCAATCGGCGGCAGCGATATCAATACAGTATGGATATGTGACCCATCACTACCTCACCGCATGGGAGGATGACAATCTGCCTGCCGGCGTCCTGCGTGGCTTCCCGCCAAATTCGGCCTTAAGGCAAGACCACGGATCAGAAAGTCCGCCGGCCACCCGACAAACCGCTGGCTCTTCAGCCTCGCCCGCGCTTTCGGAGATAGGACCGGCTCAGGATGCGGCGATTTTGTATCAGCTGGATCTGGGCGAGCGCGGCATGCAAATGATGGTCAGCGCCAAGACAGGGCTAAGGCCCGGCCAGTGCGTTGCGCTAGAGCGTAGCGGCGCCATCGCCAACCTGAGGCGGGTCAGTGCGGCATTCTGCGACCCCGGAAATCAGGGAGTGATAGAGAGGCTTGGCATAATCAGAACCGCGCAAGCCGAACATTGCATTCGGTCGCTAGAACGCTATCGGGGGCAAGCATCTTTGAACGAGGCAAGTCAGGCCCTTGCCGAAGTAGCGATGCTCTGCGACGGCGGCTGAGACAGGTTTGCCTGCCTCTGCGACCCCAAGACCGGTTAGTGCGTGCCGACCCGTCCTTTTCTCGACTCTTCCTCTGACAGCGTTTGCAGTAGATTCTGAATGCTAAGCGAGCCGAGATCGCGTCCGTGCCGCGCTCTTACCGACACGGTGCCAGACGCCATTTCCTTATCACCGACAACGACCACGTAGGGGACTTTTGCCAATTCCAGCTCGCGGATCTTGAATCCAACCTTTTCGTTTCTGAGATCCGCTTCGACACGAAAGCCAGCCGAACGCAGCCCCTCGGCCACCTCATTGGCATACTCCGCTTGCTTATCCGTGATATTAACAACCACTGCCTGACGAGGTGCCAGCCAGAGCGGGAAAGCACCCTCGTAGTGCTCAATCAAGATGCCAATAAACCGCTCGAAGGAGCCGAGCACGGCACGGTGGAGCATCACCGGAACTTTCCGCGCGCCGTCTTCTGCAACGTATTGGGCATCGAGGCGGCCCGGCATGGAAAAGTCCACCTGAACGGTGCCCAGCTGCCAGACCCGACCAATGCAATCCTTGAGTGAGAATTCGATCTTGGGACCATAAAAAGCGCCCTCTCCGGGTAAAATCTCCCAGGGTAGGCCCTTGGCGTCGAGCGCTTCGGCCAGCGCTGCTTCGGCGCGATCCCAATCCTCATCAGAACCCACGCGTTCTGCGGGTCGCGTAGACAGGCGGTATATCACCTCACTGAAACCAAAGTCGGCATAGACCTCGTGCAGCATGTCGATAAACCGTGAGACCTCGGGCTGTATCTGGGCCTCGGTGCAAAATATATGGGCATCATCTTGGGTAAAACCCCGGACACGCATGATGCCGTGCAGGGAGCCCGATGGCTCATTGCGATGACAACTGCCGAACTCAGCCAGTCGAAGGGGCAAATCCCGATAGGATTTAAGCCCCTGATTAAAAACTTGCACATGACAGGGGCAGTTCATGGGTTTGACGGCAAACTTCCGGTCGTCGGCGTCCAGCGTAAACATCCCCTCAGCAAACTTGTCAGCGTGACCCGAGCGCTGCCACAGGCTGAGGTCCACTACCTGCGGCGTCTTAATCTCCTGGTATCCGTAGGCCATCTGCTTGTCTCGCATGTACCGCTCAATAGTCTGGTATATGCGCCAGCCCGCAGGGTGCCAGAACACCATGCCCGGGGCCTCTTCCTGGGTGTGGAACAGATCGAGTTTTTTGGCGATCTTGCGGTGGTCGCGCTTCTCGGCCTCTTCAATGCGGGTGAGGTAGGCCTTGAGCTGTTTCTTGTTGGCCCAGGCAGTGCCGTAAATCCGCTGCAATTGCTGGTTGTTAGCGTCGCCGCGCCAGTACGCACCCGCAACCTTGGTCAGCTTGAATGCCTGCAATTTACCCGTGCTGGGAACATGGGGCCCACGACAGAGATCCATCCACTCGCCCTGCTTGTAGATCGTGATTTCCTCATCGCCGGGCAGGTCCTCAATGATCTGCACCTTGTAGTGCTCGCCCATGTTGCGAAAGATCTCGATCGCCTTTTCGCGGGGGCTCACAATGCGCTCAACGGTCAGATCGTCTGCGGCGATCTCCGCCATGCGCTTCTCGATATTTTCGAGGTCTTCGGGCGTAAAGTTATGGCCCGACGCAAAGTCGTAGTAAAAGCCGTCCTCGACCGTAGGTCCTATGGTGACCTGTGTGCCGGGAAAGAGCTGCTGCACGGCTTGTGCTAATAGGTGGGCGGTGGAGTGGCGAATAATCTCAATCGCCGCCTCGTCGCGATCGGTAAGGATACTCAGCTCTGCATCGTTCTCGATAACGTGGGACGTATCGACTTCACGCCCGTCAACGACCCCCGCCAAAGCCGCCTTGGCAAGCCCCGGCCCAATATCGGCGGCGACATCAAACACGGAGACCGGGGTCTCGAAAGATCTTTGGGAGCCATCGGGCAGGGTAACAACAGGCATGAGCGTTTCTCCATTCAGTGGCGACCATTACCAGAGGCCGCGTGCGAGGGTGCAAAGTGTGTCAGACGGCATGACAAAAGCAAAGGGGTAAAGTTACCCTTATAGGAAAGCTAGTCGCGTGAGCGCCAGTAGCGCCAGAACGTGAGCCGGCGCACCCACTTTGCGAGGCGATGCAACGACGCAAGCCCTTTGAAGGCCTCCCTGGCGCGATTGATCGCCTCTCTCTCGCGACGGTACATGTGCTTGAGATAATGATCGCGCCGATACATCACTGTTTCCAACTCTCGATAAGATTCCTCGGACAGCACGACCCCGGGCCTTACCGATGAAGGTATCCAACCGGGCACATAGATGGTGCTGTGCTCTTCCGCTATCTCGGAGTGCTCTCGGGTCTGGGAATAGTAATAGACCGTCAGAGATTTTCTCGAGAGATGTTGCTTATCGGGGGGCAAATTGACTTCATCGAATCCGTGCCAGGAAGCCTCGGTAGTTTCAAATAGCACTGCGTGATTCAAGATCGGCGGGAAAATTTTTTGGCGCTGATCCCCGTGGCGATCCCAGGGGTCCTTTTGCAGTTTGAGGCACCCCCCCCAGGAGGGTTCCCACTCCGGACAAAGATAAACAATCAGATTCAAGCGCCGATGCCAACCTGTCAGGGGGTGGCGATTGAAGTCGATGTGCATGTCCAGACTCTGGCCATGGAAATTATTGTGAGTGCCTGCGCCAACGTAATGTGGATCAAAAATCAGCCCGCGGATCCCCGTCACCGTCTCCAGCCAGTGAATAAATTGGCGCGACTGCAACAGCGCGTCCCAAGCTACGAATGCACCCCCCAACGTGGGCATATCCTCGACGGTATGTTTTAACGAACGGTCCCCGAACTCGCTGACCATCTCCTCTTCCACCGGTTGAGGAAACCCCTTTAGCACCGACTCGAGAAAAGGAAGCGCAAGAAAATCCTTGAGCAGTACATGACGGAAGGGGGTCGCTGATTGGAATTCGTGGGCGAGTGTTGGTGCGAGTTCCACCAGCGCCGGATTCAAGACCTGCTGCATAGGAGACTTCCCGTTATATGGCCTGAAAATAGCACGTCGGCTGATCGTGTTAAAAGCCCGTCTCCTGCCACGATCAGCGCGCTCCGGGGGCCGTCATACTGCCGTCAGCTCTCCACAGATGAACCTTTTGTTAGCCCGCAAAAGCGACCTGTTTCAGCTCGGCGACTTCATCTCGTAAGGCCGCGGCCTCCTCAAATTCGAGATTTTTGGCGTGCTCGAGCATCTTCCGCTCCATGTCGGCGATCTTCCGGCCCAGCGCGGCGGCGCTGAGATGCCCCACCTCGGCACCCAGAGCCGCGCGATCTCCTGCCGAACGGGATTTACCACCCTTGGCTTTGGTGGGCATACGCCGCGCACCCTCCAGAATATCCTGCACTGACTTATTAATGCCCTTGGGAATGATGCCATTGGCCTCATTAAAGGCGAGCTGCTTGGTGCGGCGTCGTTCGGTCTCCGCAAGCGCCCGGGTCATGGAACCCGTCTCCTTGTCGGCATAGAGAATCGCTCGCCCATTGATGTGTCGTGCGGCGCGGCCAATGGTCTGAATGAGTGAGCGATCGCTACGCAAGAATCCCTCTTTATCGGCGTCGAGAATGGCGACCAGTGATACCTCAGGCATATCGAGCCCTTCGCGTAGCAGGTTGATACCCACCAGCACATCGAAATGCCCGAGCCGCAAGTCACGAATAATTTCTACCCGCTCAACGGTATCGATATCCGAATGGAGGTAACGGACCCGCACGTTGTGGTCGCCCAAAAACTCCGTGAGATCTTCTGCCATCCGCTTGGTCAGGGTGGTCACCAATACCCGATCACCCGCCTCCACGGTTGCGTGTATTTCAGCGAGCAAGTCGTCCACCTGCGAGCTGGCGGGCCTTACCTCAACGATGGGGTCGACCAGTCCGGTCGGTCGCACGACCTGCTCCACTGTCTGACCGGCGTGCTCGTTCTCGTAGGCCCCGGGCGTGGCGGACACGTAAATGGCTTGCGGGCAGAGTGCTTCCCACTCTTCAAACTTGAGCGGCCGGTTGTCGAGGGCGGATGGCATGCGAAACCCGTATTCCACCAACGTCTCCTTTCGACTGCGATCGCCACGATACATGCCCCCAATTTGCGGGATGGTGACATGGGATTCATCGACCAACACCAAGGCATTTTGGGGGATGTACTCAAACAGCGTAGGGGGCGCCTCACCAGGCGCGCGCCCGGAAAGATAGCGAGAATAGTTCTCGATACCCTGGCAGTATCCCAACTCGCGAATCATCTCGATGTCATAACGGGTGCGCTGCTGCAGTCGCTGCGCCTCGAGGAGTTTCTCTAGGTCCTTGAGCTGTTTTACCCGCTCCTCGAGCTCTGCCTCGATCAGATCCACCGCGCCCAACATGGTATCTCTCGACGCCACATAGTGGGTTTTGGGGAATATAGTGACCCGCGGCAGACGCTCCTCGATCGCGCCCGTCAGCGGGTCAAATTTACAAATGTTTTCGATTTCTTCATCGAACAGCTCAACCCGGATTGCCATCTCGTCGGATTCTGCCGGGAATATATCGATGACATCACCACGCACCCGATAGGTGCCGCGCTTGAAATCGATATCATTTCGCGTGTACTGGAGCTCCGCCAGCTGGCGCAACACGCCGCGCTGATCGATGATTTCACCGCGCGACAGGTGCATGACCATCTTGAAGTAGGACTCTGGGTCACCCAAACCGTAAATCGACGACACCGTGGAAACCACTATGCAGTCCTGCCGCTCGAGTAGCGCCTTGGTGGCCGACAGACGCATCTGCTCGATGTGGTCGTTAACCTGCGCGTCTTTCTCGATGTAGGTATCAGACGATGGCACGTAGGCCTCAGGCTGGTAGTAGTCATAGTAGGAGACGAAGTACTCCACTGCGTTGTTCGGGAAGAACTCTTTGAACTCACCGTAGAGCTGGGCTGCCAGTGTTTTGTTGTGCGCCATGACGATGGTCGGGCGCTGCAGTGCTTGCACCACATTGGCCATGGTGAATGTTTTGCCGGAACCCGTAACACCCAGCAAAATCTGAGAGGCCAGCCCCGACTGCACGCCGGCAATCAATTGCTGAATCGCAGCTGGCTGATCCCCTGCGGGAGCATAGGCAGATTGGAGTTCGAAGGGTCGAGTCACGGTCAGCGCGTCAGATCTAAAAGCGCTAGGATACCGGATCTGGAGGCCCGCGCAGATTTACTGGATCCGCGGTTGACTGCCCGAAAACGCCCCCTGTACACTTCGCACCCTCATTGAGAGACCCTTCCGCCTTAGCTCAGTTGGTAGAGCAGCTGACTGTTAATCAGCGGGTCGCTGGTTCGAGCCCAGCAGGCGGAGCCAAATACCGAAAAGCCGCACGTTGTGCGGCTTTTTTCGTCTCGTAAGCTTGGAAAGACCTAAGCAGAGTCTCTGTCACCCTCCACCTCTGATTCATTTTCCGCATCCATAGCGGGCTCATCATCGTCGGACTCGCAAGCAGTGGCCGGCTGCACCGCTATCTCACCCGAGGACTCCCACACCGGCACATGGTCCTCAACACCGGTGTAACGCAGCGTGGCGTCGCCCTCCAGCACCACTTGCAGTGACCGACGTCGTATCTCACTGGCACCCCCCGCAGCAGAAATGCCTGGAGTATCTTTTGGTCTGAATAAAAAGACATGTACTGCTTGGCCGACGCTAAGCTTTTTGTTCGCGCCCTTATCAGAGGCAAACACCGAGCCCAGATAGTCCTTGGCGCCGGGGATATCGTTGTAGCCAGGGCACCCTTCGCTGGCGTCGAAAAATTTGAATTTACTGTTAAAAGCGCCCCCCGCGATGGATACACGCAGAGTGGCGTCGTCGGCGTGGGCACGGATCGATACGCCCACCGGGGCGAGCGCACAAAGCAAACCCATCATTATGATCATCTTCCGAGTCATCGAATCTATCCTCCGTCTTAGTCTTGGAAACGTTAGCACAGCACGGGTAAATCGCTAAAATCCGATTGGTTGCGGGAACCCATCGGACACGTTACACACATCGCCAAGCGAAATGATTTAATTCCCCGCCATACTTTGCGGAGCAGGTATCGTATGTTTACCCAGTGCGCATCATCTTCCTGTAACCAAGCAAAGCGCGCCCTGTGGTTAACTGGTCGCTGGCCACCATCACAAAGGAACGTATTTTGGAGACCATCGACTGGGATGATTTCATGCGAGTGGAGCTGCGCGTGGGCACGGTCGTATCGGCAGAGGCTTTCGCCCAAGCGCGCAAACCCGCCTATATCTTGCACGTAGATTTTGGCGAAGAGATTGGCACGCTGAAATCAAGCGCCCAGATCACTCACCTTTACCAACCGGACTCGCTGGTGGGCCGGCAGGTCTTGGCCGTTGTCAATTTCCCTCCGAAGCAAATCGGACCCATACAATCGCAATGTCTCATAACGGGTTTTTCTAGGGAGGACGGCGCCGTGGTCTTGATTGCACCAGACCAGCCGGTTAAGAACGGTACCCGTCTCGCTTGAAGCCACTTTCGGTGACACGGGACTGTGATACAGCGCCCCTTGCACCGGTGGCCGTTTCTTTGGGCTTCGGGGTCTGCTTTGTAGCCAGTGTCACCCTCATTCTGATCCCTAACGGCGCCCCACTTCCCGGTTCGGCAGCCGGTTGCCATGGTTCATCTAACGGCAAATGGCTTCGATAACAAAAAAAGCGCGCAGACTGCTTTAAGGCAAAAGCACGTGCTGCAGAAGCCGTTCAATATTTTCGTGGTGATCGGCCACGGATGCCAAAGAACTGCAGAGATTGGCCATTGCCAGCGGCGGCCGATCAGCGCGCTCGTAACACGCCATCGCCGCGGCATGTGCGCCGACCCACTCTGCGAGTAGCGGCGGGCTCAGCGCGCCCGCCTCCGGCAAAAGCCGAAAATTGGCGAGGCTATGCAACGCCTTCAACAGCTTGGGTCCGATCATCTGCGGCGCAATAAACTGCGGGTCGGCCCGCTCGATAATTGATTTGGAAAGATACTTGAGAAAGGGCAAAACCGGTGAGCTTTCGCTAAACCCCATGAACGCATTGTGCGGCGATAAATAGGCCCGCCAGCGCGCGTCTTCATCTTTCTGAATCCAACATTCCTCGCCGAACACGGTGTGGGCGTCGATGGGAAGTTGCCAGGGGGCATGGAGGACGACCGTATCCGCGTCAATCCACACGGCCAACCCTCCTCGCTCGAGGAGCACCGACGTGATCCAGTCGAGACGCGCAAGATCAGCCAGTATTGGTGTGCGACCGGCGAGCTTCTTGCGCAAGTCCGGAGAGATCGTGTCAAACAGCTCATCACCGCTGACCCGATACTCATACCCGTGGAGATCCGCCCACTGGCGCACCGAGGTCATGCAACGCGCTATCCAAGCAGGCGTATCTGCCGGCGCTGACTGCAAAATCGTAATCGGACTCATGCGGTGCTCTAAGACGTTAGGCGATACCCTGGTTATCAACCAGTCCCGACAGGTTTGGCTGATTCGGGATCGCTCCTCCCACCTTTCCTTCGCTGCGGAGCCAACGCGCCACCACATCCCAGATCGGCTCGCCGGCCTGTTGCTGCATGGACGCCCAACCCGCGACCTTGTAGGTCTTTCCCGCCTCAATCGGTTCGCCATTGAGACGCATGTTGGAGATCCGCGATCCGGCGGCGGCAAGCGGCGCCATGTCATAAGACAATCCGCCAACACGCACCATATCGCCTCCCTGCTGATAGTAGGGGTCTGGATGGAACAGGTTGTCGGCAACATCCTCCAGCACCCGCTTCAGAAACTCACCACTCATTTCTGTGAGCGTGACCGAGGGATAGGTGATTGCGACCTGCGCCATTAAATCTTCCATGGTCACGACCGAGCCGGGCAGCAGGGTCGTGCCCCAGCGAAAACCCGGTGACAGCGACACAGGGGCATCGAGTTCCGCCATCAACGCGTCGCAAATCAGCTGATCAAAGCTGCCATTGAAATTGCCGCGGCGATACAGAAGCGCATCTGTTTGTGCGAGGGGTTCGGCGAGCTGCGCTGCAAACGGCGCGCGAATGTCGGCAATGAGCTCTGCCATGGCAGCATCAGGGGGCAGGAGATCGGCGAATACGGGGAGTAATCGGTAGGACCAGTCGCGAATCCTGCCGTCGCGCACATCAAAGTCGAGCACACCGACAAATTTTCCGTTTGAACCTGCATTGGTGACCAGGGTCGCGCCACCCGGATTCGCGACTTCGAGTGCTTCGGGGATAGCGTCATGGGTGTGGCCCCCCAGAATGGCATCGATGCCGCTCACTCTGGAGGCCAGTTTGATATCGGTATCAGCGCCGTTGTGCGACAGGAGCACCACCACCTGTGCGCCGGCGGCACGCACCTCCTCGACCTTTTCCTGTAACTCTCGCTCCTGAATGCCAAAGGTCCAGCCAGCGGTAAAGTGAGACGGATTCGCAATCGGCGTATAGGGGAATGCCTGCCCAATAATGGCCACAGGCACCCCATTGATCTCCCGCAGCGTGTGGCTGGCAAAGACCGGATCGCCGAAATCCATATCCTTGACGTTGTGGGCCACAAAGTCGATGTGGCCGTCGAGATCATTCTCGAGTATCTCCATAACGCGATCGCTGCCCAGGGTGAACTCCCAGTGCCCGGTCATCACGTCCACACCGAGCAACTTGCTCGCAGCGACCATGTCCTGCCCCTGAGTCCACAAAGCGGTGGCCGATCCCTGCCAGAGATCACCCCCATCGAGTAACAGCGCGCCGGGTCGATCCGCGCGCAGGCGCTTGATGAGCGTCGCAAGGTGCGCGAATCCGCCCACCTTGCCGAACTGCTCCGCCGCCGCGACATAATCGAGGTAGGTCATTGCGTGAGCAGTACTGGATCCCGACGGTATGTTGAACCGTTTGAGAAATGACTCGCCCACGAGATGCGGCGGTCGATTCCGCGCCTCGTGCAAACCAATATTGACTGACGGCTCGCGATAATGAATGGGGAGGAGTTGGGCGTGCACATCGGTAATGTGCATCAGGTGCACATTACCTACGCGGGGTACCTGATACGCGTCGCCCACGGCATGCTGCGCGCGAAGCGACGAGGGCAATACCAGTCCGGCAGCTGCACCGAGCGCCAGAAGCTTGTGAAATTCCCGTCTCTGCATGCGAACGCTACGCCGCCCTACAAGTCTTGATTGACAGGGGATGCCGGATCGAGCAGAAACGCCATGATGTCCTTGAGTTGCTGCTCTGTCAGAATCCCCTGCGCGCCAAATCGCGGCATATGCGAACACAGGTTGTAGGCATGGGTATCCCACAACTTGGTCCACGTATAGCGCAGCATGGGCTCGGACTGCCCGCGCGCACCATAACCCGTCAACGCGGGCCCTAAGGTACCGTAGGCCACCTCATCAGGCGCCAATTGATGGCAGGCATAACAATTGCCGCCGTTAGGCTGCGCGGGATCATCGCTGGACTGTAAGCCGCGTCCGTTGTCGGCGACCTCGGCGCCACGCTGCCAATCACCCAGAAAGTTGCCATCGGCAGGAAACACGACTGCGTCCAGACGTTGCTGGCGCAGCGTGGCAGCCAGAGCCGCGTCGGCGGGTTGTGTTCTCGACTGGTGGCAGGCTGCCTGCACCGCGTCCTGCTGCAGCCGGTCTACCGTGGCTTGACCATTATCAATAAAAGAACCTGCAAGGGCCGCATCGAGTTGCTCCGAGGACGCGACGCCCGACGACAACGTGAACGCGCTTATCAGGGCTATACCTGCGCCAAATAGAGGCCTCATCGCTTTAACCCCGGCGCTGTCATTACGCCTCCTGCGGCGTTGACCGCCATATAGGTCTGTAGCGCGACACTGACCTCTGATCCCAGCTTGAGCCCGGGCCATCGCTGCTGACGGAAACAGTCCTGCAGACGCCAACCCATGGTGCGCACCAAACCCTCGGAGATGCGATAGGCGGGCCAACTACCGAACGCCTCCGCCGCCTCGTCGTGGTTGGTCAGGTTGGGCAGGGCTTGCAACCGGATACGCATGCCAGACTGCTCGTGACAGGTGGCACAGGAGAAGTCATGGGGTCCGGCGCGATAAAAGAAAATTTCCTCGCCCAGGGCGTACATTGCTCTCTCTGATGGATGAGCCTGCTCGGGGGCGATGACAGCATCTTCTGACTCTGCGGCCAGCCACGTAACCAACGCCTCTAATTCCGTGCCCATATCTCCTCGCAACGAATAGGGTTTAGCGAGCAAAGCGTCGCGATCACGCCCTTGCAACTGTTGCATGCAGTAGAGAAGTCTCGACTCGATATCCATGACCGCATCAGTGTCTTCGAAATATCGAGGAAATCGCGCGTAGGCACCGGCGGTCACTCCCGGACCCAAGCCCAGGTCGCATCCCTCGAGCGACGCAGAGCGAGGGCCCTGAGGTTCGAACCACAGCGCTTCTCCTTCATCAATGACGAAAATGGCGGGGTTATCATCGCCCATCAAATCACGGTACTCGTCAAAAATTCCGTCATCCGACAGCGCTGGCATCGCGAGAATCCCGATCAGCCAAGCCCATTTTTTTATCATTTTTTTCAGCCCCCCGAGCGTAACGGCAAGCGTTCAACGGATAGTTGTTTCACCCTCACCCGTACCGCCCTGATTGTCTACCCACGTGACCTTAACAGTATCACCCGCTTCACCGCCCTTGAACCGCACGCCCAAGAAAGGATTAGCCGAGACCGCGGCGCCCCAATAACCTTGCATCACCGTGCGTTCGCCATGAAAAACGGCTACCTCAGTAATAAAGTGAGCCGGGATGGAGGCACCCGACTGATCCTTGCGCATGCCCGTTTCCATGGGGTGGCGCATCAATGCCTTGACTTCGGTAATGCCGTCGGCCTGCTGTGCCCTTATTTTGATTCTGCTCATCTCCTTCTCCTTATCCGCCGCATCCACCGAGGGTCACTTTCGTTTCCCGCGACTGCATATACAGCTCTCCATCCGCCTCCACTACCGCATATAAATTGCAGGTTTGCGCCACTTTCACGCGGGTTTCGATATACACCTCGGTATCCGGTGCAATATCGAAGACTGCGGCCATCGGATTGGGATTCATCTCCACGAGAACCGATACCTTACTCACATTGGGGAGTGCCGCCGAATCGACCTCGATCCTGATGGGCACCACCGCGCCATTCTCCGCGATATCGGGCGTGGTAAATTGAATAGCGTCATGTACGGTAGGTGTGCCGCCGAGTCCCGCCAGCGCGGCGTCGATCCCGGTGGCAACAAAGGCTGCCTCGGGTCTCGCCCACGCCCAGACCCGCGCGGGGAGCGATACCGCCGCGCCCAAAAGCGCCGTCCATCCTAAAAAACGACGGCGGGATGTGCCCGATAAATCAGTCTGTTTCATGATTAAGATTCCTCCCCTGCTTGATCTTGAGTTGCCGTGAGCCAGGCAACAATGGTTTGAAGTGTCTCTGCATCGACGCTGGGCATCGCGGGCATCGGGATACCACCCCACACTCCCGCGCCTCCGTTAACAATCTTTTGCTCCAGGTAGGTCGCATTTTCGGCGCCGGCGTAGCGGGCTCGAATCGCATCAAACCCGGGACCCACCAGCTGCCCCGCCATTTGATGGCAGCCGGTGCAACCCGACTGACCCAACAATGTTTCAGGCGGGGCGGCAACGGGGGCGGCGGCGACCTGAGTGGCTTCCTCGGGGGCGGTCCACAAGCCCGCGTAGGGACTCACACTCCTGACCTGCTCCGCCAAATTACCGTGGGCGTTCATCGCGTAATCGGGTAGCGATGACGTCACGGTCAGATCAACATCGCAGTCCGCCTCACAAGTATCGCCATTGACATCCGGCTCACCGCGCAAAGACCACAGACCGTGGTCCTGTCGCATACCGTTACGATTAGGCATCCGCGCCTGAACCTCGTCGATATTGGCATCCGATAACACTAGATCCTCATCGACGATGTAGCCGAGGTTGAGAATGTAGGCGAGCAATGCGTACACCTCATCGGGCGTCAGTGACTTGGGTGCGTTCCATGGCATCGCGCGATAGATGTAATCCCACAGGGTGGACAGGGTTGCCACTTTCATCAGCGTCGTG
>DFQW01000132.1:0-26067 GCA_002377985.1 Halieaceae bacterium UBA3479
TAGCCAATATGCTTTGAGGGCGATTGATTGACCACCGGCCACTCGGCCTTGAGCGCCACCGGAGACTCCGGCGCAATCCTTATTTCATAAGGCAGGACAAGACGTCCCGTAAGCTCGGAGAGCGTGGCAGCCCAGTCGTCCCAATAGAGCGTTTGCACGACGGCTGGGAGGCTGTGAGGTGGTAGGGGTTTTTGCATCAAAAGGGGGTTACCCGCAGGAACGTAGGCCCTGCCCTCGATCACCAGGGGCTCCGAGGGTAACGCCGGTTCGGGGAGCGTTCTGCGTGAGGGATCCCCGGGCAACCAACCCAAATTGACGGGAATCAACAAGTCTTGCATCTCGACAAGGGCAATCAAGTGATAGCCGACTTGCCCGCGGTGGATGCGATTATCGAGCAATAAATACTCCCGCGCCCTGAATCGACCTTCCCAGCGGACGGCGCGATCGACCCACTGATCTGTCTCGCCGTGAGCCACCTGCTCGAGCATGGCCTGCGGCGTAATGGCAGGCAGGGCGCTCCGCGCCTCCCAACGCGCCTCAAGGGCGGCTTTTTCTCCCGCGCGACCCAGCTGCCAAAAACCAAGATTTAACAGCAAGGCCAATAATATGAGGCCCGCAATCGCGGCGCGCGCATCGCCGCCTACCGTTAAAGGCCCCCATGTTCGGTTAAACTGCATACCGGCAACTCGCTGGAAAGGTGCAGAGCCCTGAAGCCTGCAGTGAATGACTCCCACAGGCCAAGCCCATGCTGAAACTCATCATCATCCTGCTCATGATAGCGCTCGTGGCAAGCCTTGCCACTGGTCTGGTTTTCCTCATGTCTGATCAAGGCAGCTCAAAAAAGCGACGCCTCTTTAACTCTCTGGGTGTGCGTCTTGGCTTGGGCGTCTGCTTACTCGTTGTGATCACTTACGGCGTCATTACCGGTCAACTGGGACATCAAAACCCCTGGGACCCCGGCCCCAACATGTCGTCCCCTTCGGAGTAATCCGGAACGCCTCTTTAGAGCCGCCAGCGGGCTACCAAGGCGGCCTCCACAATCCTTGCTCTGTCCCCGCGGGGAAAAAATAAAAAAGGGCGCCGTAGCGCCCTCCAACAACAGGCGCTCGATCACAGAATGTACACAAACAGAAAGAGAAACACCCACACCACATCGACAAAGTGCCAATACCAGGTCGATGCTTCAAAACCGAAATGGTCCGTCGCAGTAAAGTGCCGATTCTTCAACGATCGCACGAGTTGCACCAGCAGCATGGTCATACCCATCGCCACGTGGAAACCGTGGAACCCGGTGAGCATGAAAAACGTCGAACCATAGATGCCGGAGTTCAGCGTCAAACCAAACAAGGCGTAGGCTTCATAATATTCCATCGCCTGCAAACCCAGAAAAACCAGAGCCAGACCAACGGTTATGCCCAGCCAAAGATTAAATTTCCGGCGGTTGTCCGATAAAAGGGCCGTGTGCGCGACGTGAACGGTGGCGCTCGATGAGAGCAAAATAAGGGTATTCCACATGGGCAACCAGGCATACCAGACGTGGGCATCTGCAGGGGCCATGGACTTTTCCTGCGAGATAAATGCGCCGTTGTTCGCTATCGCCTGAGCGTCCACGCCCCCAACCACTTCCTGAGGAGTCGTCACCGGGGGCCAGGAAAATTCGAAGCCGGGCCAGAGCAGCCCGTTCATCCGGCCACCGTCGCCTTCGCCAGCCAGCCAAGGGCCGGCAAACTGACGCACGTAAAGCAAAGCGCCAAAAAAAGCCGCGAAAAACATAACTTCGGAAAAAATAAACCAGAACATACCCAGCACATAGCTTTGATTTAGCTGGCCGCTGTTCATACCGGCAATATTCTCTTTGATCACCGTGCCAAACCAGCTGGCCATCGTGAACACAAAGAAAACGAGGCCGCCAGTGAGCACCCAGACCGAATTCGATGACTCCTGCTGCGCCCCAAAAGTCATGTCATTGAGCACCAGTGCAGCGCCAAAAACAGACAATACCAACCCTATCGTGGCCCGGACGGCCAAGCTTGAGGACTCGGGCACGTAATACTTTTCATAACCCCGGGCGGTGGTGGTGTCGCTCGCCATAATTGTCTCCTAAAGCGCCGCCTCTACAGGGCAGCCAAGCCGTCCTGCGCCGTGCCGGTAATATCAAACAAGGTGTAGGAAAGCGTTATGGTGTGAATATCGTCGGGCAAGTCCTGATCCACAATAAACTGCAGGGGCATATCTGCCGTCGCGTTGCCCGCCAGCGCCTGCTGATCGAAACAGAAACATTCGGTCTTGTGGAAATACGCGGCAGCCCTGCTCGGTGAAATACTGGGAATGGCTTGGGCGACCATGCTGGAACTTGTGGGGTTCGCCGCGTGAAACACAATGCCGTTTGCTGCCCCTGGATGCACGCGCATGACTCTGGCATCGGGCGCAAAAGACCACGGCATGTCATCGTTGTTAATCGCCACAAACTGAACCGTCACCTCCCGGGAGGTGTCGATGGCAATCGCGGCGGGCGTGTACGCCTGACCCGATGTCTTGCCATTGATGCCGAGCGCATCGCACAACACGTTATAAAGCGGCACCATCACCACAAACACGAAGGCAAACATCAACACGGCAACCGCCGACAACTTCAGTGCGGTGTCGGTGGCGGGTACCTTACTCAGTCGAAGCTCGGGCATCATTACATTCGCTGCGGCAGCGCTAACGTCGCTAACTAGATCGTGCCCGCGGGCCTGGGCACCGCCGGCGGTTCTTCAAAAGTGTGATACGGCGCCGGCGTTGCCACTGTCCACTCCAGTCCTTCCGCGCCATCCCAGACTTTTTCTTCCGACACCCGCTTCCCAGCGACAATGGTGGCAATCACGTTGAACAGAAATAGCAGCTGTGAGGCGCCGTAAATAAAAGCGCCAATAGACGACATCATATTGAAGTCGGCAAATTGCAGCGCGTAATCCGGAATGCGTCGCGGCATTCCCGCAAGCCCGACAAAGTGCTGCGGAAAGAAGGTGATGTTAAAACCGATAAACGAGATCCAGAAGTGGGTCTTGCCCATGGACTCGTTGTACATTCGTCCACACCACTTCGGCAGCCAATAGTAGATGGCAGCGGTCATGGAAAATACCGCCCCCGCCACCATCACATAGTGAAAATGCGCGACCACAAAGTACGTATCGTGGTACTGGAAATCAGCCGGGGCAATCGACAGCATCAGCCCCGTAAAACCACCGAGCGTGAACAACACCAGAAAACCAATGCAAAAAAGCATTGGCGTCTCAAAGCTCAGCGCACCGCGCCACATGGTGGTGATCCAGTTAAACACCTTAACGCCCGTGGGGACCGCAATGAGCATGGTCGCGTACATAAAGAACAGCTCCCCCGCCACCGGCATACCCACGGTGTACATGTGATGCGCCCAAACGATGAAGGATAAAAACGCAATAGACGCTGTGGCATAGACCATAGAGGCATAGCCGAACAGGGGTTTGCGCGAGAAAGCCGGGATAATCTGCGACACCACGCCGAAGGCGGGCAAAATAATGATGTAAACCTCGGGGTGACCGAAAAACCAGAAAATGTGCTGGAACAGCACGGGGTCACCGCCACCAGCGGCAGAGAAAAAGCTGGTGCCAAAGTGGATATCCATCAGCATCATGGTCACAGCGCCTGCCAGCACAGGCATTACCGCTACCAGCAGGAAAGCGGTGATCAACCATGTCCAAACGAACAGCGGCATTTTCATATAGGTCATGCCGGGGGCGCGCATATTCATCACCGTGGCGATGATATTGATCGACCCCATGATCGACGAGACGCCGAGAATGTGAATCGCAAAAATAAAGAACGTCACCGAAGGCGCTGCATAGGTGGTAGACAGCGGCGCGTAGAAAGTCCAGCCAAACGCGGGCGCACCCCCCTCCATAAACAAGGTTGAGGCCAGCATCAGAAAAGCCGGTGGGAGTATCCAGAAACTCCAGTTATTCATGCGCGGCAACGCCATATCCGGCGCCCCGATCATCATGGGTATAAGCCAATTAGCCAGTCCCACAAAGGACGGCATAATCGCGCCAAACACCATGATCAAGCCATGCAGCGTGGTCATCTGGTTAAAGAAGCCAGGCTCTATGAGCTGCATTCCCGGCTGGAATAGCTCTGCACGAATAACCATCGCGAAAAAGCCGCCCAGCAGGAACATGGCAAAGGAGAACCACAAGTACATCGTGCCAATATCCTTGTGGTTGGTCGTAAACAACCAGCGCGAAATACCCTTGGCGGGTCCGTGATGGTGATCACCCATGGGATTCTCTCCTGTTAACCGTTCTTGGTGCCGGTGACATCACCGGGCTGGACAACATCGCCTGTGTTGTTACCAAAGGCATTGCGCTGATAAGTGAGCACTGCGGCCATCTCGACAGCCGACAGCTGCGCCCCAAATGCCTGCATCGCCGAACCGGGCACACCGTTCGCGACCACGGCCATGTGGGTCGCGATATCACCCAGTACAATCGGGCTCCCTGCGATAGCCTTGCCCACACCGCCCTCTCCGCCGGCGCCGTGGCAAGCCAGGCAAGCGGCGGCGTAGACGCGCTGGCCCTGATCCATGAGCTCATCGACCGACAGGGTCTGCATCGCCAGCGCGTTTTGCGCCGCAGCAACGCCACGCTTGGCGGCCATCCATCGATCGAACTCGTCACGCGAAACCGCGTGTACTTCCACCGGCATGAAGCCGTGATAGGCGCCACACAATTCGGTGCATTGACCGCGATAGATTCCCTCTTGGGGAACACGCGTCCACGCCTCGTTAATAAAGCCGGGTATTGCATCGCGCTTTACCGCGATTTCTGGGACCCACCACGAATGAATTACATCGTTGGCGGTGATCAGAAACCGGACCTTGGTATGCGTGGGGATCACCAGAGGCTCGTCGACCTCAAGCAGATAATTTTCGCCCTTTTCCCGCGTGTTGTAGATCTCTTCCTGAGATGTCGCCAGATTGGAAAAAAATGAGACCGTCTCCCCGGAAGCATCAAGATATTCGTACTTCCACTTCCACTGGTACCCGGTGATCAATATGTCGAGTTCCGAATCGTCGTTGTCGTACACGTCGAGCAGGGTCGATGTCGCCGGGAACGCCATAGCAATCAAAATGAGGAACGGCACAACGGTCCAGGCAACTTCTACCTTGGTACTCTCGTGGAACTGCGAAGCCTGATGTCCCTTTGACTTGCGATGCGCATAGATGGAATAGAACATCGCGCCAAACACCAACACCCCGATGGCCACGCAGATCCACATAATGAGCATATGCAGCTCGAAGATACTGACACCAATTTCGGTGACACCCGGCGACATATTGATTTGATTTTCAGCGCCGACCAGCGGTGCAAACAGGACCAAAGCCGCTGCTGAGAAATTTCTCCCCATCTCGTGAGTACTCCGAATCTGTGCATGGCGCGCTTGTCCCACGCCACTGAGGGGTCAAAAAGCGCGGGATTATAGCGAAATTGCTCAAAAAGCCACGGGCAAAAGGTCACAACCCGCGGGCGGCGCGTATGGTGCGTTGGCCGCTATATGAATGCTAATGCTTTTTACGAATTTAAGGCATAAGCACGGGTTATTTTCCCGCCGATCAGCTACTACCGTCAGGGGTGTACTCGAATCTGGGTGCTCACTTGTCGAGCATTTTGATGGCGTCTGCAGCGGTCTCCACGCGCCGGGCCGCAGCCCGAGTGACACGTGTGGGTGGCAAGTCCAGGCCGCCACTCGGTCTGCTTTCTGTGAAATCGCACGCCACACAGCGCCTGACGTCTTGGGTCGCATCAACCACCATGCGATCCTCGACGCGACAATTGGGGCAAATAGCGCCGGCGATGAATCGTGGTCGCTGATTGGGTTCGGGCCCGGATTCCGACATACTCTCGGCTCTCTCGATAAAAGCGCGGTACAAAAGCCGGGCTAGTGTAGCAACCTCAACCCACGGCTGGAGCACCACAGTGTCAAACATCGATTTTCGCGGCCGCTCAAACATCCGGGAGGTGTTGGGCGTAGTACCTGTTCTCGGTGATCGCGTCATGATTGACCCGACCGCGGTAGTCATGGGCGATGTTCATCTGGGTGACGATGCCAGCGTTTGGCCCCATGCCGCAATGCGCGGCGACGTCCAGATAATTCGCATTGGCGCGAGAACCAATATTCAGGATGGCGCGGTACTGCATGTCACGCACGACGGACCTTACAATCCGGGAGGCTATGCTCTGCATATCGGCGATGACGTCACTATCGGACACCGGGCCCTGCTTCATGGCTGCACGGTAGGCAACAAAGTCCTGGTCGGTATGGGTGCAACGGTGATGGATACCGTAACCGTGGAGGACGAAGTGATGATTGCGGCCGGCGCGCTCGTCACGCCAGGCAAGTGGCTACGAAGCGGTTTTTTGTATGCGGGTAGCCCCGCGAGGGAAATTCGCCCCCTGACCGAGGAAGAGCGCCGGTTTTTGCCCTATAGCGCCGCGGGGTATGTCTCACTCAAAGACCGCTATCTCGGAACCCCCTAACCACCTACTGGGCATCGCGCAATGCCGATAAAACGGTCTGCGTGTCGGGATACTCCCCCAGCCACAAAAAGTAACTCTCTGCCGCCTGCTCAACCAACATGCCCAGACCGTCGCGCGCGTCTTGAGCGCCGCGCGCTCGTGACCAAGACAGAAACGGGGCTGCCGCAGTGCCATAAGCCATGTCATAGCAGACGCATTCTCGGGCCAGCATGATAGAGGGCGGCAGCGCAGGCATCTCACCCGACAAGCCCGTGCTGGTGCCATTGATCACGACGTCCCACACCATGGCATCCGCCGTTTCGTATCCTCCACCACAAACGCTGATGTCACTTGCTGCCCATGCCGCCGCAATCGCCTCTGCGCGACTGGCAGTGCGATTGGCCACGCAAATTGCCGCCGGCTGCTCCGAGAGTAGCGCCGAAATAACTCCCTTCACGGCACCCCCTGCACCCAAAATCAGCACGCGCGCATCGCGCAAAGACCACCCCGCATTCACGACCATATCAGTCACAAGGCCTTTGCCGTCAGTGTTATCCGCAAATATCTGGCCGTCTCTATCGCGGGTGAGGAAGTTGGCGGCACCCGCCGAGTGGGCGCGCTCAGATGCCGCATGCGCCAGCGCATAAGCACGAGACTTAAACGGCAAGGTTACGTTGAGACCACGACCTGCCTGCGCAAAAAAATCCGAGACCCAAGATTCAAAGACCTCAGGGTCAACCAACTCGGCGCGATAATCGATGGTTTGGCCCGCCTGCTGCGCAAATGCAGCGTGAATCCGGGGCGACAGGCTGTGGGCAATGGGGTTACCCACTACCGCAAATCGACCGGTGATCCTGTCCATCAGCGCCTCCCTTGGATCCTGCTATCCCTCGCCCAGACCTGACGATCCCTCCATGAATCGATGACTCACCGAGACGCCCTAGTTCTGCGCGCCCAGCCAGTCTCGCGGTTTCAGGTAGTCTGTCATCAGCCGTGCCTCGGCAGTTCCTGCCTCGGGTTGCAAACCATATTCCCAGCGCACAAGAGGTGGCAGAGACATTAAAATCGCCTCTGTTCGTCCGTTGGACTGCAGACCGAATAAGGTCCCGCGGTCATAAACGAGATTAAACTCTACATAGCGGCCTCGGCGATAAAGCTGCCACTGCCGCTCCGCCTCGGTCCAAGGCAGGTCCTTGCGCCGCTCCAGGATTGGAAGATAAGCCTTCAAGTAGCTATCGCCTACGCTCTGCATAAAAGCAAAGGTCTGATCAAACCCCCACTCGTTGAGGTCGTCGTAAAAAAGACCGCCGATACCGCGAGGCTCCTGACGATGGGGCAGGAAAAAATAATCGTCACACCATTTTTTAAACCGCGGATAGACATCATCGCCAAAAGGATCACAGGCCGCTTTGGCTGTCTGGTGCCAGGACACCGCATCCTCCTCATAGCCATAGTAGGGGGTCAAATCAAAACCCCCTCCCATCCACCAAACCGGGGGCTCTCCCGTTTTCTCCGCCATAAACATTCTGACGTTTGCATGGGAGGTGGGCGCGTGAGGATTGCGGGGATGAATAACCAGTGACACCCCCATCGCGCGGAAGCTGCGGCCAGCCAGCTCAGGTCTGTGCTGAGTCGCAGATGCGGGCATGCCCGCGCCTAGCACATGGCTAAAATTAACCCCGCCTTTTTCAATTACTTCGCCCTCTGCCAACACCCGGCTAATGCCGCCGCCGCCCTCCGGTCGTTCCCAACTCTCGGTCGCAAACTCCCGGTTACCTTCGAGGGCTGACAGCGCATCGCAAATACGTCTCTGCAATGACTTCAGATAAGCCTCTACCGCCGCAGCGTCCATCCGCCTCTCCTTAAAACAACGTCAAGCCCGCAATACCGAGCCATCCCCCACGCGACGTATTGTTGATGCTTTGCCGTCGGGGTCAAGCGTCCCCGGCATTACCGGCAATCGCGGACCAAAATAACGACGTAGCTGCCACGGCGCCCGCGCAGGGGCGAGTCCCGCGGGATTGGCGCTGGTCGACACCAGCGGCCCGCCGACAGCGCGGCACAGCGCTGCCAGGGCAGGAGCAGATGTGACCCGAATCGCCACCTCATCGCTGTCTCCCGTGATCCAGCCCGGAAACTGGTCGCGATGTGGCACTAACCAGGTGTTGGCACCAGGCCAGGAATCCAATGCGGCTCGGCGCTGGCTGGAGGATAGAGGATCAAGCAGTTTTGAAAAGACATCGGCTGATGCCGCCACAACAATCAACCCTTTGCTGACCTCACGCGACTTCATACGCAAGAGGTCGAGCACCGCGCCTTCGTTATAGGGATCGCAGCTGAGGCCCCAGACACCCTCTGCGGGGCACGCGACCACGGCCCCGGTGAGAAGTTGCGATGCGACGACAGGTGCTCGCCAGTTAGCAAAATAACGGGGGTTCTGTTCTCGATTCACAGTTGGGATCATCAGTGACAAAGCGATACCTTACCGCAGGCAGTGACCGCGTAGCCAATCGGGCTGCTAACGCGTCGCTTGATAGCCCGAAACCGTTCGCTGGAGGCGACCGGTCACTTCAAGGGAGGACAGGCAGGCGAGGCAGCGCTCCAGACCCCAGCCAAGATGCACAGCGAGCACCTCGGGATGCACCGGGCGGCGCCCCATCAGCATAAGCATCGCTTTTTGATCAGAATCCAGGGCAGCCTCTGGTATAGCGGACAATAGCAAGTCCTCCGCGGCAACATCCGACCCGGCGGACCCCAAATAATCGCAAAATGCTTCAACCGAAGTGATCAGTAACGCCCCGTCGTCCAACAGATAGCGACAGCCAGATCCCTCCGGGTGATAAACCGACCAGGGCAACGCCAGCACATCCCGGCCCTGATCCGCCGCCGCTGAAGCGGTTATCAGGGTGCCGCTGGGACGGCCCGCCTCAATCACCAGCGTCGCCGCGCTGAATCCGGATAATGTGCGATTGCGTCGATAAAAGTGGTGCTTTCGGGGGGGCGTACCCAATGGAAATTCGCTTACTACTGCGCCGCTCTGCCTGATTCGATGGGCAAGATGCCGATGACGAGCGGGATAAATGGTATCCAAGCCCGAGGGCAATATTGCAATCGTCTTGCCGCCCGCAGCCAGAGCAGACTGGTGTGCGAGCCCATCGACGCCCAGCGCGAGACCACTGACTACCACGCGTCCGGCCCGGGATGCTGCCGCGGCAAACGCGCTTGCCGCGCGCGCGCCGTCAAGGGAGGGTCTGCGCGTACCCACAATCGATACCGTTTGGGCTTGTAAAACCTCGAGCTCCCCGTGTACGAGTAAAAAAGGCGGCCGGTCTTCGCACTCAGACAGCAAAGGGGGATATTCCGGATGTTGGGCGGTGATCAAATTCAGCGGTGCCTGCTGAACCAGACGTTGCAGCGAATCGGGCGCTCTGGCAGTCGCGATATCGCGCTGTAGAGACTGGGCACCCAGAGACCGGGCTTCTTCTGCTGAGCATTCAAGCAGTGCATAGGGCGAATCAAAGCGCTGCAGCAGCGCATCAAGCCAACGAGCGCCCCCATGGACTCCCGCACTCAGTGCGAGCCACTTCGCGTCAGCGTCGGCGTCACTGCCGAATTGGTGTGCCATTGCTCATCCTTGAGCCTCTCTCAATCACAGCCAACCCTGAAAACCCAATGCCGTGCCCCTGAGTCAGTGCGATGGCTGTCTTTATTGGGACGCACCGGATACCGCCTCAGGGATTGACCACACGATCGCCCACCGCCATCGCCCTGTTGGCCTCGAGCACCAGCCCAAAACTTGCCCGTTCATAAACCGCGAATGCCATTAGCACGCCAGCGCGTGTATCGGGTAAACGCACCTCGCGACCCGTCACCGGGTCTTCAAGCGACGGCCCCGCCTGCTCAATCGCCAGCACATCACCCACGCGCAGGCCTTCACGCGCCCCTCGATTGATGACCACGATGTCCATCGGTCCGATCTGGGTCAGCCCCCCTGCCACGGCGATCATAAACCCGTTCTCAATGACCGCCCCTGGGGCTTGAGGCAGGTAATGCACATTGAGATGGGTCTCGACAACCGGCAGCAACCGATCGCCAACACGAATCTCCTGACGCATCTGCGTCACCCGCATTGCCGTGAGTTCGTCATCACTGCGCGCATTGCCAGCGCCAGCCGCCCCTATATCCAATACGAAGCTACCCAGGCGCTCGCCTGTCAAGGGATCCTCAAGGACTGTGTCAGAGCGAACCAGCCGATAGTCCGGTACCGCAGACACATCACCTCTGACAAATACGGTATCGCCGGCGCCGCTTATCAGCCGGCCCGCATCTCCGGAAACCACATAGGGAGCCGAGGCCAACACCTTCGGTTCAACCACGCTGTGGTCACGCAAGAACGGGGCAATTTTTTCGCGGGGAATCACCGGTATCGCTGACTCAAGAGGGCTCGCGCGAAGCACGGGGGTCAACTTTACTTCGCCATGATCCCGCCGCGTCAGCCTCGGCGCACCGTCCTCCCAGAAGAGCGTTAATACATCGCCCGGAAAGATAAGGTGCGGATTTTCTATTTCGGGATTCTCGGCCCACAGCGACTGCCATCGCCAGGGGTCGCGAAGATATATCGCTGCGATATCCCACAGCGTATCGCCAGATTGCACGCGGTAGGTAAGCGGCACATCGGGGTTGAGGATCAACGGCGGCTGCGGCTGCGCAACGGCACCTGCAGGTGCCACCATAAACAGTAGCCAGACGAGAAAAACAGCGCGGCAGGGGCCCTGTCGCGGCGCGCCGTCACCTGCGTTTCTGTCCGCGCGCGTGGCCCGGCGCCTGAACCCTGTGCTCTTTTCCAAGGTATTCACTCCGTTGTTTACCTTCGCCAGCATCAGCGGCCTTGATCCAGTTATGCGCGGTCCGTCACGCTGACAGCATCAAGGTATAATCCCAGTGTGGCGGGGCACCAAGGACTCGGCAAGACCAAATCCGAACACTTTTCCCCGTTTTAAATCACACTCTGGCACGGACTTTGGCATGGCTTTACTTCCGATACTCGAATTTCCGGACCCCCGTTTGCGCACAGTAGCCGTGCCCGTGACCCGTGTTGACGCGCGCATACAGCAGCTGGTCGATGACATGTTCGAGACCATGTATGCCGCTCCCGGCATTGGATTGGCTGCCAGTCAGGTCGATGTCCACGAGCGGGTTATCGTCATCGACATCTCCGAGGATCACTCAACCCCGCGGGTGTTTATCAATCCCGAGATCACGATCATCGATGAGACGCTGGGCCGGTATGACGAGGGCTGCCTGTCTGTGCCGGGGTTTTATGAGACGGTGCAAAGGCCGTCGCGCGTCGAAGTAACCGCGATGAATCGCGATGGCGCTGTGTTTAAAGAGGAGCTCGACGGGCTCATGGGCATTTGCCTGCAACACGAGATTGATCATTTGGAGGGCAAGCTGTTTGTCGATTATTTATCGCCCCTCAAAAGACAGCGCATCCGCAGCAAACTGGTCAAAGACCAAAAGCGGCGGGAGTGACTGATGTCCCGCCCCCTGAATATTGTCTTTGCTGGCACGCCTGAGTTTGCTGCGAGACATCTCGAGGCGCTAACCAACGGCCCATACAGCATAACCGCTGTGCTCACCCAGCCCGATCGGCCGGCAGGGCGCGGCAAACGCCTGCAACCCTCGCCCGTAAAGACGCTGGCGCTGGATGCGGGCTTACCTGTTTTGCAACCCGAAACACTGAAACACGAACGCGTTGTACAGGCGCTCGGCGCACTTGATGCCGACCTGATGATCGTCGTGGCCTACGGCCTGATTCTGCCCGCATCGGTTCTCGCTATTCCTCGACTCGGCTGCATCAACGTACATGCTTCCCTCCTCCCCAAATGGCGTGGCGCGGCACCCATACAGCGCGCCATCGAGGCAGGTGATACCGAAACCGGCGTCAGCATTATGGTCATGGAAGCAGGGCTGGATACAGGTCCTGTACTGATGACCCGTCGGCTACCGATCAGGGAGGATCACACCGCCGGCACCCTGCAAACCGAGCTGGCGACGCTGGGGGCCACCGCGCTGCTCGACACGCTGGCGGATATTGATTGCCTTCTGGGTGCGGCCACACCTCAGGACGACACGCAAGCGAGTTACGCCAGCAAAATCGATAAAAAAGAGGCGCTGATTAATTGGACGGAAGGCGCGCTGACCGTCGCGCGCCGAATCAGGGCTTTCCAGCCGGCACCGGGCTGCTTCACCTATCTGGATGAAGAGCGCATCAAAATTGTCAGTGCGTCGCCGTCGGTATCCTTGCAGCAAGCTACCCCGGGAGAAATCCTCCTGGCTGGCAGTGATGGCATTCAGGTGGCCTGCGGCGAGGGCGCGCTCGTCATACACACCGCACAAATGCCCGGAGCCAAACCACAGTCAGCAGCAACGTTGCTCAACGGTTATAAGGCCCGATTGCAGCCAGGGTGTTACTTCTCTAGCGTCGGCAAGGACTAAGCGTGGCTTCTGCGCGGGCCACCGCCGCCAAAGTGATTCGTCGGGTACTGGAGGGCGAATCACTCCATCGCCTCCTGCCCGATGCGCTCAATGATATTCCCCCGGCGAACCGGCCACTGTGTCGGGAACTGATCTATGGCACCCTTCGCGAATGGCCCTTGCTCGCGGCGCTCTCCAAACAACTTCTAAAAAAATCGCTGCGCAGCAAAGATGCCGACATTGCGTCCTTGATCTGCATCGGCCTTTATGAACAAGCGCATCTACAGACTCCCCCACATGCCGCTCTGTCTGAGACAGTCAATGCCGCCAAGGCTCTGAAAAAACCCTGGGCGGCCGGCCTGGTCAATGGTGTGCTGCGCAACCACCAGAGAAGGGATGCTTCCCTCATGGGCGGATTGAACCCAGCTGAGCGCGCCGCACTACCCAGCTGGCTGTACGATCAGTTGCTGACAGAGTATGGCGACGCTATCGACGATATTGCGGCCGCCTCGCGGAGCCGGCCGCCGATGGCACTGCGGGTCAATACCCGACATATATCCCGGGATCGCTACCTTGAAACCCTTGGCGGAGCGGGCATCGACGCCCGCAGTTGCCCAGAGCTCGACGCGGGAATCGTGCTCGATCGCGGTGTGGACGTTTTAAAGCTGCCGGGTTTCGCCGAGGGCTGGGTGAGCGTTCAGGACAGGTCGGCGCAGCTCGCGGCCGAACTGATTAATCCACAGCCGGGGGAGCGTATTCTGGACGCCTGCGCAGCGCCCGGAGGTAAGGCCTGTCACCTGCTCGAACGCCAGCCAAACCTTGGCGAGCTGGTGGCCTGCGATATCAGCGAGACCCGCTTACAGCGGGTTGCAGAAAACAGTGTCCGGCTTAATCTGCCGATAAAAATTGTCATCGCTGACGCCGCTGCTCTACCGTCGGCGCTGCTATTGCAACCCTTCGATGTCATTCTTGCCGATGTGCCATGCTCGGCCACCGGAGTCATGCGCAGAAACCCTGACGTGAAGTTACATCGCCGCCAGGCCGACCTGCCCGGCTTTGCCCAACAGCAGCTGGCAATACTGCGAGGCCTCTGGCCCGCGTTGAAGCCCGGGGGTCGCCTGCTTTATGTCACTTGCTCAATTCTCCGCGCCGAAAATGACGAGGTGATTGGCAGTTTCTGTGACGGTCCCGATGTGGCTTCGCAACTGTTCCAACTGGATAACGGCGTGCGGTGCGAATATGGCTGGCAAATACTGCCGCAGGACGACGGCGGGGACGGCCTGTATTTTTCGCTACTGAAAAAACCGTCCTCTTGAGACGAGGTGAGGTGCTAGCCAACGTGACTAATTCCACATGGCGTGTCAGCTTTGACATAGTTTATGGTGTAGCCGGGTCGTTGGGAGGGTCCACAGGCCGGTGAAAATCATTATCCTCGGAGCGGGTCAGGTCGGCGGCACACTCGCCGAGCATCTGGCCGATGAGCAAAACGACATCACCGTTGTCGACGAGCATGCGGCCACGCTGAAGCGTCTGCAAGAACGACTGGATATCAGAACGGTTCTGGGTAACGGGGCGCATCCCGCCACACTGCTCAACGCAGGCGCGGAAGACGCTGACATGCTGATTGCTGTCACCGACAGCGATGAAATCAACATGCTCGCCTGTTCGGTAGCGTTTACGCTGTATCACACTCCCACTAAAATCAGTCGCATTCGCTCTGCCAAGTATCTCTCCGAGCAAGCCGCGCTTTTCGAGTCGGGCGCCATCCCGGTGGATGTCATCATCGGTCCGGAGCAGCTCGTCACCAACAACATAGAACAACTGATCGCCAACCCCGGCTCGCTGCAGGTGCTTGATTTTGCCGAGGGCCGGATCCGATTGGTCGCAGTAAAAGCGCTGGCGGGCGGACCTATTGTCGGTCGCGAACTGCAGGAAATTCGCGAGCATATGCCCCGGGTCGACACCCGGGTCGCAGCCATTTTCCGGCGCGGCGGCGATACCATCATCCCTCAAGGGTCCACCGTGGTAGAGCCCAACGACGAGGTTTTTTTTATTGCCGCTCGTGAGCATATTCGCTCTGTCACCGCCGAGCTCAGAGAAATTGACAAGCCCTACCATCGAATCATGATCGCCGGTGGCGGCAATATCGGGTCCACCCTGGCTGAGCGCCTCGAAAAGCACTATCAGGTGAAGCTGATCGAGCGCTCTTACGACCGTTGCCGCGTCTTGTCAGACCGTCTGGAGGACACGCTCGTGCTGCACGGCAGCGGCAATGAACCGCTGTTATTGCAGCAGGAGAACATCGAAAACACCGATGTGTTTTGCGCCCTAACCGATAACGATGAATCGAACATCATGATGTCGTTGCTCGCAAAGCGACTGGGTGCCAAAAAAGTGATCACCCTGATTACCAACGCAGCCTACATTGACCTCATCGGTGACGACATCGATATCGCAATCTCGCCACAGCAGATCACCATAAGCAGTCTGTTGGCCCATGTGAGAAAAGGAGACATCAGTAACGTCCACTCCCTCAGGCGAGGTGCCGCCGAAGCGATTGAGTTAACGGCCCATGGTGATGCCAATTCATCCAAGGTGGTGGGCAGACGTCTCGACGAACTCCACCTTCCGACGGGCACTACCGTAGGGGCAATACTGCGGGGCAAGGACGTTCTCATCGCTCACGATCATATCGTGGTAGAGGAAGACGACCATGTCATTTTATTCCTGACCGATCGCTCACAAATCCCGGCTGTTGAAAAACTGTTTGCGGTAGGTTTCGGCTTTATCTGATGCAGTTTGCGATGGCTTTCAAAATCATTGGCGTACTGCTGATGCTGTTTAGCAGCGCAATGCTGCCCTCGCTCTTCCTTTCCCTCGTTCAAAGAGACGGTGTGGAGTCGGCTTTTGCCAGCGGCTTTGGTGTAACGTTGTTGGCGGGCGTGGTGCTCTGGCTGCCAACACGCAGCCTGAAAAGAGACCTCAATATTCGCGACGGTTTTTTGGTGACCGCGCTTTTTTGGCTGGTATTGGGGACCTTCGGCGCGATCCCCTTCTGGCTAAATCCCGCGCTCAATCTTTCCGCTGCGGCGTCGGTGTTTGAGTCCATTTCAGGACTGACCACAACCGGCGCTACCGTCATCACGGGTCTCGATTCCCTGCCGCAGTCGCTGCTGCTTTATCGACAGCTACTGCAGTGGCTCGGAGGAATCGGCATCGTGGTACTGGCCGTTGCCATACTCCCCATGCTCGGCATTGGTGGCATGCAGCTTTATCGCGCAGAGAGCGCCGGCCCCTCCAAAGAGCGAAAATTAACGCCCCGGATTACCAGCACAGCCAAAGCGCTCTTTGGCATCTATCTACTGCTCACAACCGCGTGCGGAGCGTCCTATTACTTTGCCGGGATGACCGCCTTCGATGCGATCTGTCACGCATTTTCCACCGTCGCGATCGGCGGGTTTTCGACCCATGATGCGAGTCTCGGTTTCTACGACCAAAACAGCGTTTTGCTGATCAGCTCTTTTTTTATGGTGATATCCGCCATCAATTTCGGGTTGCATTTCATCGCCATTCAGCGCCGCGATATCCGGGTGTATACCCATGACTCGGAAACCGCCTTCTTCCTGACCGTCATCGGATTGGCCACCTGCGTAATTTGCGTTTTATTGGTATTCACCGAAACGTTTAGCGTCGAAGACAGCCTGATTCACGGTCTGTTTCAGACGATCTCGATCGCCACGACTACCGGATTCACCACGCAGGACTTCTCCGTCTGGCCGCTATTTTTACCCGTGCTACTTCTGATGTTGAGCTTCATGGGGGGATGCGTTGGGTCAACCGGCGGCGGCATGAAGGCGATGAGAATTCTGCTGATTTTTCGTCAAGGGGTGCGAGAACTACGCCAATTGCTGCATCCGAACGCGGTGATTCCCCTCAAAATTGATTCGCGCCGCGTGCAAACCGAAATCATCAGTGCCGTATGGAGTTTTTTTGCTGTCTACATGTTTTGCTTTGTGTCCATATGGCTCGCCCTGCTCGCGACCGGCTTGGACTTCTCATCCGCCTTTTCTGCCGTTGCCGCTACCTTGAATAATTTGGGCCCGGGCTTGGGCGAAGTGGCCAGTAACTATGCCCGTGTCAGCGAGGCGGGAAAACTGATTCTCTGCCTGGCTATGCTGATGGGCCGGCTCGAGGTTTTTACTTTGCTTGTGCTGTTCACCCCCGCATTCTGGCGTCATTGAGTGGCGCAAGATTCCCGGGCCGCGAAACGGCAGATCACTTCAAACCGCGAGATTGCTGTATCACTTCATAGGCCGCTGTAATTTCCTGGGCGCGCCCGGTCGCCACCTTGAGAAGCTCGTCGGGAACACCCTCCGCAATCAGTTTATCCGGATGGTTTTCGCTCATGAGCTTTCGATAACGTCGCTTCAACTCGCTGTCGGACACCTCTGGCGACAATCCCAGCGCCGTATAGGCGGTATCGAGCCCTGAAGGCTCATGGGCTGCGCCACGCTGGCGACCACCCTGCTGCTGATACGCGCGCTGTTGAAATTGTGCCTGCGCATTGATCATCGACAAAAGCTGATCAATTTCCCGCTGAGGAACCGAGAGTAGCCTCGCTATCTGATTCAAGGCGTTGCGCTCGGCAGAAGACAATGTGCCGTCGGCAAGCGCAATGCCGGCGAGAAAAACCAGCAGCGTATGCTGCGCCTGCCGGCGCCCGCCCAGACATTCCTTAAACCGGGTTACCGTAAACGACGGATCAAACCCCGCTGCCGATCCCACCTTAAAGTGAGCGATCGCCGTTCGACGTTGCTCGGCATTGAGCCTGAGCTGGGTAAACAGGGTTTCGGTTTGTGCTATTTCTGCCTCTGATACGCGGCCATCGGCTTTTGCTACATATCCGAGCAGGGTAAAGGTGGTCTCAAAGAACTGCGCCCGCATCAGATTCACAGCGTCGGGCCCTGACAATTGCAGGGCGCGCCACAGTCCGCGATCAAACGCGTGGCCCAGCACCAGGCCGAATAACAAGCCAACGGGACCAAACGCCAGAAACCCGATGGCACCCGCCAGGAGCTTACCCGTTATCTGTCTCACCGGGGGGCGCCACCTTCATCCAATAGCGGTCGCACTGACCAATTGTAGTGATCTGCTTGCCCGGGTGGCTGAACGCGAAACCGTTTGTACTGCCACTGATACTGCCGCTCGTTACCCATAATCAGCTTTTCCACACCGCGGTTGATCGCCGCAAGGGCTTGTTGAGGGTCATCGCTATAAACCTCTGGCTCCGCTTCACGGTAAACCGCCCGGAAACCTTTGGGCGTTCTCAATACCGTGCCCATGACCGCAGCCGCCCCAGAACGCTTTATCAGGTTATAGGCTAGAGTCGCGGTAAAGCACTCGACACCAAAAAAAGGCGCATCCAAGCCGCCGCTGGCCTCACGGGGTACCTGATCGGGCAAGATACCGGTAATACCGCCGCCACGCACGGCGCGCACCAGCTCAGCGAGCCCTCTGGCAGTGGTCGGTACTAACTTGCCGCCGGTACGCTGTCTTCCCTCGAAAACCAGCTGGTCCAGTTTTTTCAGTGCCAAGGGCTCGTAAAGGGCAACCAAATCACCCAGCGTTGCAACATGCAGTCCGAGCAGCTCCCAATTACCCAAATGGGGGCCGAGAACTATCACCCCCTGACCCGAGGCCAGCGGCTTGCTAATGCAGGCGGAACCCTCGACCTCGATCAACGGCATGATATCCGACCAGGGATGGACCCATAGTCGGCCCATCTCCGCCATCAGCTCTGCGGTGGACTGCACACTTTGTTTTGCAACCGTGCGCCTTTCAGTGGGCGTCCACGACGGATAGGCGAGCTCAAGATTCCTGACGGCCACGCGTCGCCATCGGGAGTTCAGGTAATAAAGTAGCGCACCTACCGACCTGCCGAATCCACGCGCCCACGACAGCGGAAGACGGCGGGTAACCGCCATCATCAGGTGAATCAGCAGGAAAACTGTCCATTCCAGCCAGATGGGTTTTTGTGAAGCAGCCATAGAAGCGCGTTTTCTAAAGGTAATCTTCCGGAAAAGTGATTATGAAAAGGGCTTGGCAGTTATACTAACCCCTCACACACATTTTGGGCTGTTTCCTTGGTTCCCGCGACATTTCAAGACGTAATCCTGCGATTGCAGGACTATTGGGCAGGCCATGGATGCGTTGTGCTGCAGCCACTGGACATGGAGGTCGGGGCGGGCACCTTCCACCCGGCGACTTTCTTGCGTGCGCTGGGACCAGAAAACTGGAATGCAGCGTATGTTCAGCCCAGCCGCAGACCCGCCGATGGCCGCTACGGTGAAAACCCCAACCGCCTGCAACATTACTATCAGTTCCAGGTGGTCATGAAGCCATCTCCCAAGGACTTTCAGGGGCTCTATCTCGGTAGCCTGTATGCGCTTGGCATCGACCCGCTGGAGCACGATATTCGCTTTGTTGAAGACAACTGGGAGTCGCCCACGCTAGGCGCCTGGGGACTTGGTTGGGAGGTCTGGCTAAACGGCATGGAAGTCAGCCAATTTACCTACTTCCAGCAAGCCGGTGGACTGGAGTGTTACCCCGTTACAGGGGAGCTCACCTATGGTCTTGAGCGCATCGCCATGTACTTGCAAGACGTTGAGTCTGTTTACGATCTCGTGTGGGCAGAGACACCGTCGGGCGCAGTGACCTATGGCGACGTCTATCACCAAAACGAAGTGGAAATGTCCTCTTTTAACTTCTTGGAAGCAGACGTCGATAATTTGTTTTCGCAGTTTGAGTTTTATGAAGGAGAGGCCAACCGGCTCGCGGAAAAAAAACTCCCTCTGCCCGCCTACGAATACGTAATGAAAGCCTCTCACACTTTTAATTTACTCGACGCGCGTCATGCGATCGGCGTCACCGAACGCCAGCGTTATATCCTTCGAGTCCGGACACTGGCTCGGGCGGCTGCCAACGCCTACGTAGCCGCCCGCGGGGCTTTAGGGTTTCCCATGGCAGATGCCGATCTCGCCGCTGCCGCTTTGGCCGAGCTTGCGCCACAGCAAGGACCATCAAAATGAGTACCGAAGACCTGCTTTTCGAGTTGGGTACCGAAGAGCTCCCTGCCGGCGAGATTTCGACAATGGCCGGCGCCCTGGTCGATGCCATTACCCGAGATCTGAAACACTACTCGCTGACTTATTCCAGCGCGGAGCAATTCTCAACCGCGAGGCGGCTCGCCGTGTTAGTGCGGGACGTCGCAGTCAGAGGGCCGGATCAAGAACGACATGTGGTAGGCCCACCTGTGAGCGCAGCGCGGGACGACCAGGGTCGTTGGACCCCTGCTGCTGAAGGTTTTGCCCGTAAACAAGGCGTCGATACGGCGGCACTCACGATTGCAGAGGAGAATGGCATTGAGCGCATCGCCGCCCATGTGATTCAGGCGGGGGTGGCGGCGCGGGATGTGATCCCCGAAATCATCAAAAATGCTGTGAGTGCCATACCGGTATCAAAGCGCATGCGGTGGGGTCGGTCGCGGGACGAATTTCTGCGGCCAGTGCAATGGCTGGTGCTACTGTTTGGAAGCGAAGTACTGCCCTACGAACAGTTTGGACTCAGCAGCGGCCGAGACAGTCGCGGACATCGTTTTCACCATAATGAAGCCGTGTCGCTGCCCAGCCCCGGCGATTATCAATCACTGCTTCGCGACGCCCGCGTCATCGTAGATGAAGCGGAACGCAAACGCATTATCACCGAGCAAGTGTCGGCCCTGGCCGGTCCGGGAGAGACAGTCGCGCTCTCTCAAGCGCTACTTGACGAAGTCTCCGGTCTGGTGGAGTGGCCCATTGCGTTGCGCGGTAGCTTTGACCCCGCGTTTCTGGAGGTGCCGGAAAAAGCGCTCATCTCCGCGATGAAAAATCATCAAAAATATTTCCACCTCAATAATGCCGACACGGGCGCACTGCTTCCCGCATTTATCACTGTGGCCAATATTGACAGCAAAGCACCCGAGCGCGTGGTTGCCGGCAACGAGCGGGTTATCCGCCCGCGCCTGGCAGACGCTGCGTTTTTCTTTGCTAACGATAAACGCGTCACTTTGGAATCAAGACGATCTCGCTTGGCGAGTGTCGTCTTTCAGCAGCAGCTTGGTAGCCTGCTCGACAAAACCGAGCGGATCACCGCTTTGACGGCCAGGCTAGCGGCGCTGGTCGGCGCCGATACCGACATCGCGTCTCGGGCTGCCGCGCTTGCCAAGTGTGATCTGGTTTCGGAGCTGGTGCTCGAATTTCCCGAATTACAGGGCAGTGCCGGGGCCCAGTATGCCCTTAACGATGGCGAAGCTGAATCGGTAGCGCAGGCCATCGAGGCACACTATTTACCCCGATTTGCCGGTGACGATTTACCGGTGTCTGCAGAAGCCAGCGCCGTCGCTCTGGCGGATCGCCTGGACACGCTGGTGGGGATTTTTGGGATTGGGGAACCCCCGACCGGGTCCAAGGATCCATTTGCGCTGCGTCGCGCATCTCTGGCGGTCATTCGTATATTGATTGGCCTTGGGCAGCCCGCGGCACTACGCGACTTATTGGATTTTGCCCGAAATCAACATACCGCACCGCTTACGGAGGATGCCGCGGTCGCTGTGCTGCACTACATCTTCGAGCGGCTCGACAGTTGGTATGCAGATCAAGGGGTGTCGGGTGATGTGGTTCGCGCAGTGCTGGCGTCGAGCGGGACAGATCTTTGGGATATTGACCTGCGAATCAAAGCGCTGGCGACATTTTCCACCACCGAAACGGCACAGCAGCTTGCAGCCGCCAACAAGCGCGTTGCCAATCTGCTCGCAAAAGCCGAAAGGGACGATTTTCCGGCGCCGGAAGCTGCGAAATTTGTTGAAGAGGCGGAGAACACGTTGCATGAAATGGTGCTGTCGACTCGGGAGACACTCTCCCCGCTCATCGCCGCGCGAGATTACGCGTCTGCACTGAGTGCGCTGGCAACCCTGCGGCAACCTGTCGATGATTTTTTCAATGCGGTCATGGTGAATGCCGACGATCCGGATATACGAATGAACCGACTCGCACTGCTCAATATGCTACGTGAGCTGTTCACACAAATTGCCGATATCGCCCTGCTCTCGTCAGGCGCTGAATGAGCACAGATCCAGCGTTTTTAGTGGGCCTACTGCTAGCGGGCAACGTCGTCCTGCTGTGTGTCGTTATCTTGCTAAATCGGGGCAAGCAGGAACTGATTTCCCTTCGTGAAGCCGCAACCCAACAGAAGACAACCACCGCCCTGGCAGAAAACCGCGCGGCAACTCTGGAAGCCGAGGTACTGTCTTTAAACAGGGAGCTTGCGTCATTAACGGCGCAACTAAGCGCCCAAAGTGCCACCCTCGCAGAGCGTGAAGCCGGCCACCAAAACCAGATGAAGTGGCTGGAAGAGTCGCGCGCTGCGCTACGATCAGAATTGGAGTTGGTGGGCCAGAACCTGCTTGCGTCCTCCGGCAAGGCCCTTGAAAGTACAAACCAGAAGAGCCTCGACAGCTTGCTGAAGCCGCTCGCCGAAAAAATCGATCAGTTTCAAACGCGGGTTAATCAGGTACACACGGACATGGTCCGCAACAGTGCATCTCTGTCCGAACAAATCAAACACCTCGAGTCAGTGGGTGTATCCATGTCTGGCGAGGCCCAGAACCTGACCCGCGCACTGAAAGGTGACAAAAAGCTGGTGGGCAACTGGGGCGAAGCACAACTCGAGAAAACCCTTGAGTTGGCAGGTCTTCGCCGCGGTGAACATTACGATGCACAGGTCACGGTAAAGGACTCTCAGGGCGGCCGGCACGTCCCGGATTTTGTTATTCGATTGCCGGAAGGAAAAAATCTGGTCATCGACAGCAAGGTGTCACTCATCGATTACGAACGCGCTGTCACGGCCGAATCGGAGGGCGAGCGAGGAGCCGCCCTGGAAGCCCATGCGAAAGCCGTCCGCAACCATATTGACGCCTTGTCAGCCAAGGACTATGCCAATCTACCCGGTATGGACAGCCCGGATTTTGTCCTGATGTTCATGCCGGTGGAGCCTGCCTACATCGAAGTGATGCGCAGCCAACGGGAGTTGTTTAACCACGGATACCAGAAGAATGTCGTGCTGGTATCGCACACCACACTGATGCCCATTCTGCGAACGGTCGCCAACTTGTGGATGATTGAGCACAGCAATCGCGAGGCCAGAGAAATCAGCGACCGGGCCGGCGATATTTACAATACGGTGTGCCTGCTGGGCGATCGACTGCAGGCTCTGGGGTCCTCAATGACCACTGCAACCCAGAAATATAACGAGGCGGTGCGAGCGGTGCAGGGCAGGCAGGGCTTGGTGGGGAAAGTCGCCCGTTTTAAAACGCTGTCAAAAAAAGCCAACAAGACCTTCCCAAAAAATCTGGCACCCATTGATCCAGAGATCGAACATCTAGCCCTCGAGAACCGCGACGAGACAGAACACGATTCTGACGATTAATTCCCCCGCGGTAGCGCTAAACACGGCTCACACATCCAAATTGGCCACCGCTAGCGCGTTTTGCTCGATAAATTCTCGTCGTGGCTCCACATCGTCTCCCATCAGCGTAGAGAACATCTGGTCGGCCAAGAATGCATCCTCAACGGTAACCTGCAACATGCGGCGCGCGCCCGGATCCATAGTGGTCTCCCAGAGCTGGCCGGGGTTCATCTCGCCCAGGCCCTTGTAGCGCTGGATAGTGCACCCTTTGCGAGCCTCCCCCAAAAGCCAATTCAGGCCGTCGGCAAAATTCTGGGTTTCTAAACGCTTCTCGCCTCTTTGAAAAAACCCGTCTGGCTCTATGAGGCCCTGCAATTGTTCACCCAAAGACCGCAACGCCAAGTACTCGGAGGAGCCAAAAAACCCTCTTCCCAGAACCGTGTCAGTGGCGACGCTGTGCGCCGTTCGTCTGACAACCGGGTAGAACGTCCCGCGCTCTGGATCCTGTCGCACAAAGAGTTCATATTGAACGGACTTGTCTTTTATTGATTGTAAGCACTCACTTACATCAGACGCAAAGAGGCTTACAGCATCCTCACTGCCGAGAGATGCCACGTCTAACGTAGGCACCTGAAGGAGTGTCCACAGCACCTCTCGCGGGTAAACACGCGCTAGGCGCTCAATATCCGCGGCAACGCCCTGATAGGCCGACACCAGATCAGCTAACGCGACCCCCGCGAGGGGCGGTGCAGCGGCATTGGCAAACAGCGCGGCTTCCTCAAGGGCAGACTGCGTCAGGTACTCGGCCAAAGCCGCCTCATCTTTCAAATAGCGGCTCTGCTTTCCGCGGGCCAATTTGTAAAGGGGGGGCTGGGCAATATAAACATGCCCCCGCGCAATGAGCTCGGGCATCTGCCGGAAGAAAAACGTCAGCAAAAGGGTTCTGATGTGAGAACCGTCCACATCGGCATCTGTCATAATAATGATGCGGTGGTAACGCAACTTCTCGGGATCAAACTCGTCCTTGCCGATGCCGCAGCCCAGCGCCGTGACCAGTGTCCCCACCTCGGCAGACCCCAGCATCTTGTCAAACCTGGCCTTTTCTACGTTGAGTATTTTGCCTTTGAGCGGCAGGATCGCTTGAAAGCGACGATCTCTGCCCTGCTTTGCAGAACCACCGGCAGAATCGCCCTCCACCAGGTAAAGCTCGCTCATGGCGGGATCCCGCTCCTGACAATCCGCAAGCTTGCCAGGCAACCCTGCAATATCCAGCGCCCCTTTGCGCCGCGTCATCTCGCGCGCCTTGCGAGCAGCCTCGCGCGCTCTGGCCGCATCAATCATCTTACCCACCACCAATTTGGCATCGGCCGGGTTTTCCATCAGGAAATCATTGAAGAATTGATTCATAGCTTGCTCTACCGCGCCCTTGACCTCACTTGAGACCAATTTGTCTTTGGTTTGCGACGAGAACTTTGGGTCCGGAACCTTGACCGACACGATTGCTGTCAGACCTTCCCGGGCGTCATCTCCCGTGGTAGAGACCTTTGCTTTCTTTGCAAGTCCTTCTTTTTCAATATAATTATTTAAACACCGGGTTAGTCCCGCGCGAAAGCCGGCGAGGTGGGTACCACCGTCACGTTGTGGGATATTGTTGGTATAACAGTACAGGCCCTCCTGAAAACCGTCATTCCACTGTAGCGCGACTTCAACCTCTACACCCTCCTCAGTCTGCGCCTGAAAATGGCACACCTTGGCGATAGGCGTTTTACTTTGGTTGAGAAATTCGACAAAGGCGCGAAGCCCACCCTCATAGGCAAACAGCTCTTCTTCCCCCGAGCGCTCGTCCTTGAGAAAGATTCTCACCCCACTATTTAAAAAGGCCAGCTCACGGAGCCGCTTTCCCAGCACGTCATAATGAAAGGCGATATTGCTGAACGTCTTGGGGGAGGGGGTAAAGCGCACGGCCGTCCCTGTCTCGGACGTCTCGCCGACGACAGCCAAAGGCGCTTGCGGCACACCATGGGCATAGTTTTGCTCGAACAGCTGCCCTTTACGACGGATCGTTAACTGCAAAGAAGAAGACAACGCATTAACGACCGAGACGCCCACCCCGTGCAACCCGCCCGACACCTTGTAGGTGTTGTCGTCAAACTTACCCCCAGCGTGGAGGACCGTCATAATCACTTCGGCAGCAGAAACACCCTCTTCATGCTGCTCCGTGGGGATCCCTCTGCCATTGTCGGACACCGATACGGATTCATCCGGATGAATCACAACATCGATTTGACTGCAATGGCCCGCAAGCGCTTCATCGATACTGTTGTCGACCAACTCAAACACCATGTGGTGGAGACCCGTGCCGTCGTCGGTATCACCGATATACATACCAGGGCGCTTCCTCACGGCGTCAAGCCCCTTCAAAACGGTGATGCTCGAAGAGTCGTAATCCCTTTTGGGTGAATCGCCTTGCTTGTCTTCAGCCATCCGTTCTCAACCTTTTTGTTGTGCACACTATGTGATTATCTGTCATCGAGGCCATAATGGCCGCCGATAAGGG
>DFQW01000132.1:26414-31715 GCA_002377985.1 Halieaceae bacterium UBA3479
GCCGCCGATAAGGGAGCCCTCGCGCGGCGCCCTGCGGCCAGCTTAGCCGGAAGCGGTGAACACCCCTTGTTCCACATGGAACAAATTTATGGGCGCCTGACCCCATGCCCGCTGCAAAGACGCACGATCTACCGCCGTCATAACGACCTGACGCCCGCCCCGGAGCTGATCGCAGACACTGGCGCAATGTGCCTCATCGAGCTCTGCGGGCAGATCGTCGACCAAATATAGCGGCGGAATATTGGACGCCTCCTCAATAATCTGTCCCTGAGATAGCTTTAGTGCCACCAGCAGTAATTTCATCTGTCCGCGCGACAAAACCTCAGCGGCGGCAACCCCGCCGACGCCAAAGCGCAAATCTGCCCGATGCGGGCCTACTTGGGTAAAACCCTGAGCCGCGTCGCTTTGCGCGTTCTTTTCCAATGCAGTCAACAGCGATTCACGCCGATCCCAACCCGCCCTGAACGCCATCTCTACCTGCGACAAATCGGGCGATAGAGCGGGGGCCAATCCACTCAACTTTTCGCTGTAGCGCGCCACTACTTCCAGGCGCGCAGCCGTCAGCTTCTCGCCCGTCTCGGCAAGCTCTCTGCGCCAAGCCTCATCACTCGTTAGTATACCATGGCGTAGCCCGCTATTTCGCTGTCTGAGTGACTGGGCATAGCGCTTCCAAACCGCCAAAAAGGCTTGTTCCACGTGGAACAAAGTGCCATCAAGTAACCTGCGACGACCATCGGGAGTCCCTGTTAGCAGAGTAAGGCCCTCGGTATCCAGTAATACCAGCGGGAGCTGCTGCGCAAGCTCGGACAGGGAGGGGATGGGCTCGCCATTCACTTTGGCGCGCACCTGGCCATCGCGATGTTTTTCTATCCCCATAACGAACGGTCGGCCGGCCCTGTTGACGCGGCCGACTATTCGGCAAGAGGAGGCGTCATGCTGGATAACGGGTTTAGATTGATGGGTGCGAAAGGACCTGCCCACCCCAAGCAAATGAATCGCCTCAAGGAAACTGGTTTTACCCGAGCCGTTGGGGCCAAAAAGCGCTGTTGCACCCCCCGCAAGGCTAATCTCGACCTTGGCCAGATTGCGAACACACTTGATCGCTATATGCTCAAGCATTCAATGCCATCAGCCCGACTACAGGCGCATAGGCATGACAACATAGAGTCGCTCGGGCTCTTGATCAGCCGGTTGCTGCGCGTGCTCCAGTAGCGCAGAACTCGCCTCATCAGAGAGGCACAATCGCACTTGCGTCTGATTCAGCACCGACAGCACATCAAGCAAATAGCTCACGTTAAAGCCAATCTCCATCTCGGCGCCCGTGTACTCCACGGCAACGACCTCCTCGGCCTGCTCCTGCTCGGGGTTATTGGCAGTGATATCAAGGTTATTCTGCGACAGCCGCAGCCGAACGCCACGATATTTTTCGTTGGAGAGAATCGCGGTGCGCGTAAACGCCTGCTTCAGTTCCGCGCGGTCCCCCACCACCAACTTGTCGGGATTTTTCGGGATTACGCGCTCATAATCGGGGAACTTGCCGTCAACAAGCTTGGAAGTGAATGTAAACTGATCTGTATTAGCGCGAATATGATTGGTGCCGATGGATAAAGAAATGGGCGCCGCGCCCTCCAGTAGCCGGGAAAGCTCCAACACGCCTTTTCGGGGAATAATAACGCCCAGATCAGCCGCTTCGACCCGATCAGGCGCTGTGGCAAGAGCCAGCCGATGGCCATCGGTAGCCACTACCCGCAAGCGGCCACCCAGCACCTCAAAATAGAGCCCGTTGAGGTAGTAGCGAACGTCCTGCTGCGCCATGGCAAAAGCCGTGCCGTCAATCAGCTGCTTCATCAGCGACTGCTGCATATCCAGACTGATATCGCCGGCACTCGCCTCCACGGTGGGAAAATCGGCCGCCGGCAGTGTGGACAAGGTAAAGCGGCTGCGGCCCGCTTTCACTGTGGCTTTGCCGGCTTCAACAGAAAATTCTATATTAGAACCCTCTGGTAAGGACTTACAAATATCTACTAGCTTACGCGCCGGCACGGTCACCTCGCCATCCACGCCGGGCGCCTCGATGTCGAGACGACCGACAAGCTCGACCTCCAGATCCGTGCCGGTCAACGACAACCGGGAGCCTTCAAGCGCTATCAGCACGTTGGAGAGAATCGGCAAAGTCTGCCGCCGCTCTACCACTCCCGCTACCAAATTCAGTGGTTTGATCAGCGTGTCACGGGCAATCGAGAATTTCATGTTGTCGAACTCAAGTTGTAGGCCAGTTAATAGGGCATTGATGATAGCTGCGGTGCTGCAGGCGCCATCATGTCGTTAGCGAGCGCAACAGATTCTGGTAATCCTCGCTGATGTCAGAGTTGATGTCGCGCAACTCCTTTATCTTACGGCATGCATGGAGCACTGTCGTATGGTCTCGACCACCAAAAGCATCTCCGATCTCGGGAAGGCTATGCTGGGTCAACTCTTTCGCCAACGCCATCGCGACCTGCCGCGGTCTGGCAACGCTCCGGTTGCGTCGCTTCGACATCAAGTCGGCGACCTTTATCTTGTAATACTCAGCGGCTTTGCGCTTTATATTGTCGAGAGAGACCTGCTTGTCCTGCAGCGCCAACAAGTCTTTCAGGCTGTCTTTAATCAGCTCGATATCGAAGGGGCGCCCTGTAAAGTTTGCACTCGCTATGACCCGCTTGAGTGCGCCCTCTAACTCCCTCACGTTAGAGCGAATCCGCTGAGCAATAAAAAAAGCGGCGTCGGGAGACAGGGCAATGTGACTTTGTTCCGCCTTTTTCATCAGTATGGCGACCCGCGTTTCGAGATCCGGGGGCTCAACTGCCACCGTCAGTCCCCAGCCGAAACGGGATTTTAAACGCTCTTCCACCCCCTCGATCTCTTTCGGATAGCGATCACAGGTCAGAATCATTTGCTGGCCACCCTCAAGTAATGCATTAAAGGTGTGAAAAAATTCCTCCTGGGAACGGTCTTTATTAGCAAAAAACTGAATGTCGTCAATAAGTAAGGCATCAACCGACCGATAAAATCGCTTAAAATCGTTGATGGCATTTAACTGCAGGGCTTTCACCATATCGGCCACAAAGCGCTCTGAATGCAAATACACAATTTTTGCATCGGGATTTTGGCGTCGCATGGCATTCCCGACCGCATGCATCAAGTGGGTTTTACCCAGACCCACACCACCGTAAAGAAATAACGGGTTATAGGATGCGCCGGGGTGTTCGGCCACCTGTTGGGCGGCGGCAAGCGCCAGCTGGTTGCTTTTACCCTCGACAAAACGCTCGAAAGTATAGCCCTCGACCAAACTCGAAGAGGTCACCAGCGCCGCAGAGGGTGTCCGTGAAGGCGGCGGCACTGCCTGCATGGTCCGTGCCGCAACCGGGGATGATCGCTCCAGAGACAATGCGGGCATCGTCACGACTGACGCATCCCCCGCTACCGCTACCGACACCTGCGCAACGGGGGGGGAGACCACATCCGTCAAGTAGGCAGCAATCATTGGTACATACCGCTCTGCGACAAAATCGCGAATGAATCGATTCGGCGCCAAAAGCGTCAGCCCAGAGTCCCGCCACTCTGCCCGCAGCGGGCGTATCCAGGTGTTAAATTGTTGCTGAGGGATATCCCCGCCCAAACGGTGCAGACAGTGCTGCCAGGGATTGGTAATCGGCTGAGGTGCTGCCAACGCAGTTGCTCCTTCGTCTCGCTCTATTTTAAGGGCGTTATCTTTAATTTATGGGGTATTCGTGTGGACGGGTACACCGCACCCACACCGAGCACGCGCCGCACAACAGGGCGCTGACACAGATACCTTTAGACATAGTTATCCACACGGCAGGGGTGTTATCAACAAGTTTTTTTTCTATTTATATTAATAATTTAGCGTGTAAAAGAGCGCCTACAGAACAACCCGCACCTTTGCAAGAAAAATTTTCAGCCGGTTGTGTATAGCCTGTTTATAACTTTGGGTTAATTTGTGTCCTTTTTGTGCCAAAAGCGCTATCGGCGCCCTGGCAAACGACGGCGTAGTAAGTGCTCGCTTACCCATAAGCCGCGGCACAACGACAAGCCTGAAGGCTACTGACCTCCAGCGATCAAGGCAGCCGTTTCCACCCGGGCGGTGGATGATAAAAATGCATGGCTGCCGCAATGGCGCGTTAACTACCGCTTTCCTGATGTTGCCAACCGTAGCAACCACCCCTATAATCCGCGCCCCCGAGCGCTTGCACTGCAACAAAACGCGTTTCTTAAGCGCGAGCAGTGCATCGTTTTTAAAATGTTGAAATAGGTTTATGCCATGAAGCGTACATTCCAGCCCAGCGTTCTGAAGCGTAAGCGCACCCACGGTTTTCGCGCTCGCATGGCCACCAAAAACGGTCGTCAGGTTTTGTCTCGGCGCAGAGCCCGCGGGCGTCGCAAGCTGTCGGCATAAGCTGCGTCACCCGGGGCACGCTTAAGTGGCCCATGCCAACGTTTCCGCTCTCCGCAAGGCTCTCTGAGTCCCTTCACTACACCGGTGTTTTTACAGCGCCGCGTATTCGTGTCAGCACGTCCTCTTTTTTGTTGCTTGCAACACCCTCTACTGTGCCGAGATCGCGGCTCGGGGTCGTTGTCGCAAAAAAGAATGTCCGCAAGGCCAACCGGAGGCACCGCTTAAAACGCATCATCAGAGAGCACTTTCGACTGTGCCAGCCCAGCTCCGCGCTTGATCTTGTCGTTTTGGCCAGAAGCTCAGCCGACCAGCTCACGAACCCTCAGGTTTGGTGTGAGCTCAAAACCCTCTGGCTGGCACTCGATAAAAAAGCAGCGGCCTTATGACTTTGCTTAAATGGCTGGATAGACGCTTGTCGCGCGGCCTGTGTCTTCTTATCCGCGGTTATCAACTGATATTTAGCCCCTGGCTGGGGCGCTGGTGCCGCTTTACACCGACTTGTTCAGAATATGGGATTGACGCGCTGACGACCCACGGTACCCTAGCCGGCTGTTGGCTCACTGTTCGCCGAGTCGCTCGCTGCCACCCCTGGTGCACAGGCGGATATGACCCGGTACCGCCACAACGCCAAGATCGCCAAGATCGCCAATCAGACTGAGGCCAAAATAATGGACATCCCCCGATATGCTTTGATCGCCGCCAGCGTCTTGTTGGGCCTGATGCTGCTGGGGGAGTGGAACCGTTTCACCGCAGAAGAGCAGGCTTTAGTGCCCCAGAGCCCCATTGTTGAATCCATAGCGCAAGACGCGGCTATATCTTTACCGGATGACAACACCACACCGACG
>DFQW01000012.1:0-1890 GCA_002377985.1 Halieaceae bacterium UBA3479
GGATCCCATTGCGCGTGGGTGTCATCGAGCCTGCCTGCGAGGGCCGCCTGACACAGCGCAACCAGATCACTCTGCAACCGGTGCATGATGGGCTGGGTTTCGGGGTCGCCAAAACGACAGTTGTATTCGATAACGGAGGGATTGCCGTCGCCATCGATCATAAGGCCCGCGTAAAGAAAGCCGGTATAGGGATGTCCCTCGGCGGCCATACCCTGCACCGTGGGCAAAATCACCTGCGCCATGACCTTGTCATGCACGCTATCGGTAACCACCGGGGCGGGGGAGTAGGCGCCCATGCCGCCGGTATTGGGGCCAGTATCCCCCTCGCCAATGCGTTTATGGTCCTGCGACGTCGCCATGGGGAGTACGTGGGTGCCGTCCACCATGACGATAAAACTGGCTTCCTCGCCCTCCAGAAAGCCCTCGATCACGACCCGGGCACCGGCATCGCCAAACTTGTTGTCCGCGAGCATATCCCGCACCGCGGTTTCGGCTTCCTCGAGGGTCATGGCCACGATCACGCCTTTGCCCGCCGCCAGCCCGTCGGCTTTGATCACAATGGGCGCGCCTTGCTCACGCACGTAGCTGAGGGCGGCTTCTATCTCGGTAAACACCGCGTAGGACGCGGTAGGGATCTGGTGTCGTGCCAGAAAATCTTTGGTGAAGGCTTTGCTGCCCTCCAGCTGCGCGGCTCCCGCGCTGGGCCCAAAACAGGCAAGGCCCCGCCCGGTAAAGTGATCAACCACTCCCGCAACCAGCGGCGCCTCCGGCCCGATGACGGTGAGCGCACACCCCTGCGCCTCGGCAAAGTCGGCGAGACCCTCGGTGTCGAGCGGGTCAATGTCGATATTTTTGAGCTTGGGTTCGCCGGCGGTGCCCGCGTTCCCCGGCGCCACATAGACCCGCTGCACGTAGTCGGGTTGGGAGAGTTTCCAGGCGAGGGCGTGCTCGCGACCGCCACCACCGACAACCAATATGTTCATCGATGGGCTCTCAATGCCGAAAATGGCGCATGCCGGTAAAGACCATGGCCATCCCCGCTTCGTCTGCTGCGGCAATAACCTCTTCGTCGCGCATGGAGCCCCCTGGTTGAATCACCGCAGCAATCCCGCGCTCGGCGGCGTTGTCGATGCCATCGCGAAAGGGAAAGAACGCGTCTGAGGCCATCACTGCGCCCTTGACTTCGAGCCCGGCATGTTCCGCTTTGATCGCCGCAATGCGCGCCGAATTAACGCGCGACATCTGACCCGCACCCACACCGATGGTGCGCTGATTGGCGGCATAGACGATGGCATTACTCTTGACGAACTTGGCGACCTTCCAGGCAAACAACAGGTCTGCCCACTCCGCCTCAGAGGGCGCGCGTTGGCTCACCACGCGGAGGTCCTCGCGGTTAACCATGCCGTCATCCCGATCCTGCACCAGTAATCCGCCGTTTACTCGCTTGAAATCCCGCGCGGTCGTGGGGGCGGACCACTGCCCGGTGCGCAGCAGGCGCACGTTTTCTTTGCTCGATACTGCGGCAATCGCCTCTGCCGATATTTCCGGCGCAATAATCACTTCGACAAACTGTCGCTCCACGATCGCCGCGGCGGTGTCGCCGTCGAGCATTCGGTTAAATGCGATGATGCCGCCGAAGGCAGATTCGGTATCGGTGTGAAAGGCGAGGTCGTAGGCGGTGAGCAAATCCGCGCCGATGGCAACGCCGCAGGGGTTGGCGTGTTTCACAATCACACAGGCGGGCTCGCTGAAGGTTTTGACACACTCGAGCGCGGCGTCAGTGTCGGCCACATTATTGTAAGACAGCGCTTTGCCCTGGAGCTGCTCTGCCGCGCTAATGCCCACCTCGTGTTGCTTCGCCTCGCGGTAAAAGGCCGCACTCTGGTGGGG
>DFQW01000012.1:2242-2740 GCA_002377985.1 Halieaceae bacterium UBA3479
TGAGCCACCCTCGGTCAGGCAGCCAAAGTGGTTGGCGATCATGCCGTCGTAGGCTGCCGTGTGTTCGTAAGCGCGGATCGCGAGATCAAATCGTAGTGCGAACGAGGTGTGCCCGTCGTGTGCCGCGAGTTCTTCGAGGATGCGCGGATAGTCGTCGGCCGATACCACAATGGTGACATCGCGATGGTTTTTTGCCGCTGCACGCACCATGGTCGGGCCGCCAATGTCGATGTTTTCCACGGCGTCTTCCAGGGAGCAATCCGGGTTGGCCACAGTGGCCTCGAAGGGGTAGAGGTTGACGACCACAAGATCGATCGGGGGAATCCCATGCTCGACCATGATGGCATCATCGGTGCCGCGTCGACCCAGAATGCCACCGTGAATTTTAGGGTGTAGCGTCTTGACCCGGCCATCCATCATCTCGGGAAAGCCGGTGTGGTCCGACACCTCGACAACGCTCAGCCCTTCCTCGCGAAGTAAACGACAGGTGCCACCGGT
>DFQW01000012.1:3045-4940 GCA_002377985.1 Halieaceae bacterium UBA3479
GAGAGTAATTCAACGCCATGCTCGGCGAGTGCCCGTGCAAAGTCGACGATACCGGATTTATCCGAAACACTGATCAGGGCGCGCCTGATGGGGGACAGTCCCGCTTCGCTCATGCGCTAGGTTCTCCGTTTGCTGGGGCGTTGTTGGCGAGGTTTATCGGCAGCACGTGTACCTCGCTTTCGCTTGGCGGGTGCCGGCTCGGTCAACAGACCGTACTGCCGTAATTTTTTGCGTAGCGTTCCACGATTCAAACCGAGCATGGCAGACGCGTGGCTCTGGTTCTGCTGGGTGTAATCCATGACAGCGCGCAGCAGGGGCTCTTCGACTTGATGCAATACCATGTCGTAGAGATCGCTACAGGCTTCTCCATCCAATGTGGAGAGAAAGTGGGCGACGGCCTCTGCGGCGCTGTCACGAAGCGGCGGTGGCCCGGCAGATGACCCGCGCGTTTTTTTTGTCGGGGTTTTGGATTTGGTTGATGTCATGCTGCCAGTGATACCCCTTCTGCAAGCAGGTATTCGCTTAGTGCCTGGTGATGGCGCATTTGCTGCGCTGCCGACTCAAGGGTGTTGAATACCCGTCGGTAATCCAGCGCAATCGCGGCATCGAGCGCGCTCTGGCGCACCAGAGACTCCACAAACCACGCCTGATGTTTGCGGGCAATGCGAACCCCTGAATATTCGCCGTGAAAGTCCGTCAGGCCACAAAGCAAGCGCGACTGGAGCGCGAACTGTTGCGCCAGCGACGGCGCTGCTTCCTCGGCGTCGCCCGTTGCCAATGCGGTCGCGATGGCGCCGGGTAACCACAGCTGCCCCTGTGCGGCGCGCCCGATCATCACCCCCGCCGCGCCGGTGTGCGCGAGCACCATCCGCGCCTTATTGGCGGAGTCGATATCGCCGTTGGCGATGACCGGGATCGACACCGCGTCAACAATCTGCGCAATGGTGTCGTACTCCGCAGTGCCCTTGAAGCGATCAGCCCGGGTCCGACCGTGCACGGTGAGAAGCTGTATGCCCGATCCCTCCGCAATGCGCGCGACGCTAACGCCATTGCGGTTAGCGGGGTCGGTACCGGTGCGGATCTTCAGTGTGACCGGCACGTTAACGGCGTGCACCACCGCCTCGAGAATGCGGGCAACGAGAGACTCGTCGGCGAGCAGCGCCGACCCGGCTGCCTTGCGACAGACCTTTTTGGCCGGACAGCCCATGTTGATGTCGATGATCTCGGCGCCGAGATCAGACTGATAGCGCGCGGCGGATGCCAGTTGCATCGGGTCATAGCCCACGATCTGTACCGCGCGCAAACCCGCGCGCGCGGTGTGTTGCCGTCGCTGTTGGGTCTTTTTCGATGCGGCGAGGCTCAGATCAGCGGATTGCATTTCGCCCACCGCCAAGCCGGCCCCGAACTCAACGGCGAGTTCGCGCACGGGAAGATCGGTGACGCCCGCCATGGGAGCGAGGAACACAGAATTAGAGGGCTCGAGGCCGTCAATATGCATCGGGAAAGGGCTCAATCGTGAACGCGTGAGTGTAAAGGAGGCGATAGAGATCTGAAAGCCACGGTGGCGATTTTTTAACCAGCGATGACCATCTACCCGGTTTTTATGGCGTGATTTTTTGCTCGATTGGTTTCCCGTTAACGCGTTAACGCGACGGCGCCTGCGGTTGTTGGCGCGAGAGGTTGATCCAGTCGCCGCGGGCACGGGCCCCGGAACGCGCGCGCGAGGGTGGGTTGAGCGCGCCTTAATGAATGTGAACTAGGTGAATTTGAAGTCTGTGAAATCACTGAATTTGCTTCAACCGAATTCCCACCAGCCGAACTTGCATCAGCCGACGTTGCACCAAAAAGGTGAGCGCAGTGACTGTGTAACCGCCACGCCCGAGGCCGCTAGGCCG
>DFQW01000012.1:5312-6510 GCA_002377985.1 Halieaceae bacterium UBA3479
AGAAAAAGTAGACTCCCTGCCCGATCTAGGACACACTCCCGCTCCCGCATCGAACTTTGGTGTTCTGGCCCATGTCGGCAATACTGGTACTGCACGGCCCCAATCTGAATCTGCTCGGTTCTCGCGAGCCCGAGATCTATGGGTCCGAAACCTTGGATGAGATTAATCACCGTCTGCAAGCAGAGGCGGAGCGCGCCGGCGCCACATTGACTTGTCTACAGAGTAACGGCGAGCAGGAACTGGTGGAGGCGATTCATCAGGCGCGGGAAGACGGTACCCAGTTCATCATTATCAACCCCGCGGCCTATACCCACACCAGTGTCGCTCTGCGTGATGCGCTTGCAGCGGTTGCCATCCCGTTTATTGAAGTGCACATCTCCAACGTGTACGCCCGTGAGCCCTTCAGGCATCACAGTTATCTGTCGGATATTGCCGAGGCGGTGATATCCGGCTTGGGCAGTTTTGGTTACGACTGCGCACTCGCTGCAGTGCTGCAGTCGCTCGATACGCATTCCACGACGCATTAGAGGAATAGACATGGATATTCGCAAGGTCAAAAAGCTCATTGAACTGTTGGAGGAATCCAATATCGGCGAGATCGAGATTAAGGAAGGCGAGGAGTCCGTTCGCATCAGTCGTCAGGGTACGGTGCCCGCGCCGATGGCTTACGCGCCGGCGGCGGTACCTGTCGCGGCCCCGGCCCCTGTGGCTCCCGCGCCCGCGGCTGAGGCCCCTGCTAAGGAGAGCGCGCCGCCGGCACCTGCCACTGACAATGCCGTGCTATCGCCGATGGTAGGGACCTTTTATCGGGCGCCCGGGCCTGATGCGGCAGCATTTGTCGAGGTGGGCCAAACCGTGCGCGTCGGTGATGTGCTTTGCATTGTCGAGGCGATGAAGATGATGAATCAAATTGAAGCTGATCGCGCGGGCACGGTGACGGCGATTCATGTCGAGAATGGCCAGGCGGTTGAGTTCGATCAGCCACTGATTTCTATTTCCTGAAGCGCGGGTGAGTTACCCCAACAAGGACATCTCCCATGCTTGAAAAAGTACTCATCGCCAACCGTGGTGAAATTGCACTCCGTGTGCTGCGCGCCTGCAAAGAGTTGGGTATCCGCACGGTTGCGGTACATTCCACGGCAGATCGCGAGTTGAAGCATGTGCGTCTCGCCGACGAGTCCGTCTGCATTGGCCCGCC
>DFQW01000012.1:6781-10140 GCA_002377985.1 Halieaceae bacterium UBA3479
CCCGATGACCCCGATGAGATCCTGCGCATTGCCCGCGATATCGGTTTTCCGGTTATTGTGAAGGCAGCGGCCGGCGGTGGTGGTCGCGGCATGCGCGTCGTCCATAACGAGGAAGTCCTGCTCTCCTCCATCCAGGTTNNCTGACCAACGCTGATGGCATTCATCCGGGCTACGGTTTTCTCTCTGAAAACGCGGATTTTGCAGAGCAGGTAGAAAAGAGCGGCTTCAAATTTATCGGCCCCACGGCGGACACGATCCGCTTGATGGGCGACAAGGTATCGGCCAAGCAGCAAATGCAGCGCACCGGGGTACCCACGGTGCCGGGTTCCGATGGCGCATTACCCGATGACCCCGATGAGATCCTGCGCATTGCCCGCGATATCGGATTCCCGGTCATCGTAAAGGCAGCCGCGGGCGGCGGTGGTCGCGGCATGCGCGTCGTCCATAATGAGGAAGTTCTGCTCTCCTCCATCCAGGTTACGCAGTCCGAAGCCAAAGCGGCTTTTGGTTCTCCGGTTGTATACATGGAGAAGTTTCTGCAGCGCCCGCGTCACGTCGAGATTCAGGTTTTGGCCGACGGACAGGGCAACGCGATTCATCTTGGGGATCGCGACTGTTCTCTGCAGCGTCGGCATCAGAAGGTGATCGAAGAGGCGCCCGCTCCGGGCATTGATCAGGCCTTGCGCGACGAAATTGGTGCGGCCTGCGTCAAGGCTTGTCTGGATATGGGCTACCGCGGCGCCGGCACCTTTGAGTTTCTCTTTGAGGACAATGCCTTTTACTTTATCGAGATGAACACCCGGGTACAGGTAGAGCACCCGGTCACGGAGATGATCAGCGGCGTGGATATTGTGAGAGAGCAGCTGCTGATTGCCGGTGGTGCGCCCCTGTCCATCAAGCAGGAAGATGTGGTCCTCACCGGTCACGCTATCGAGTGCCGTATTAACGCTGAGGATGCGCGCACCTTTATGCCCTCACCCGGTACCATTAAGACCTTCCACGCGCCGGGAGGCCACGGGGTGCGGGTCGACTCGCACATATACAGTGGTTACACCGTGCCGCCCCACTATGACAGTCTGATTGGCAAGCTCATTACCTTCGCTGATACCCGAGAGGCGGCATTGGCCAAGATGCGGCAGGCGCTCGATGAGTTGGTGGTGGATGGCATCAGGACCAACGCCGCGTTGCACCGCGAGCTGGTAACGGATTCGTCCTTTATGGCCGGTGGTGTCAGCATTCATTATCTCGAGAGCAAGCTGGAACACGAGCGTTGAGCGAAGCCGCCGCCTGGCAGGAGCTTCATTTCACCGCGCGCAAATCCGACGTCGAACCCCTCGAGGATTGGCTGTTCGAGCACGGGGCACTCTCAGTCACTTTGGAGGACGAGGCAGATCAGCCTCTCCTCGAGCCCGGCCCGGGCGAAACCCCGTTGTGGGATCTGGTGCGCGTGACGGCCCTGTTCGAGGGAGCGCTTGACCTCAAACCTCTCCTTGCCGCAGTGCCGGGCGACTGGATTCTCGACCGACCCACCGCCGCCGTGCCTCTCGCGGACAGAGAGTGGACCCGGGAATGGGAGTCGCAGTTTCATCCCATGCAAATGGGAGCACGGCTCTGGATTTGCCCCAGTTGGACACCCCCTCCTGACCCCGACGCCATCAATATTCTGCTCGATCCCGGGCTCGCCTTTGGTACTGGCACTCATCCGACGACTGCCATGTGCCTTCGGGCACTGGATGCGGGCGTGGGGTCGGGTATGCGTGTTGTCGATTACGGCTGCGGCTCCGGCATTCTGGGGATTGCCGGCGCACGCTTGGGCGCTGCATCAGTGCTCGGTGTGGACAACGATCCCCAGGCAATTCTCGCAAGTCACGCCAATGCCGCGGCCAATGGGGTGACCCCCGCGCAATTTTCTGCCGTGCTCCCCGATGCTGCGCTCATTGCAACGTGGGCGGGGTCGGCGGACTGGGTGGTCGCCAACATTCTTGCCGGCCCTCTGGTGGCGCTTAAACCTGTGCTTACCGGCCTGCTGATGCCCGGTGGTCGACTCACATTGGCTGGATTGCTGGAAAAACAAGCGAGGGAAGTGATCGAGGCTTACGCGCCAGAGGTGGTATTGGCGGTGGTCGATCAGCGCGAGGAGTGGGTATTGCTGAGCGGCCACGCCGCCTGATCGGCGTTGCAGTAGATGCCGCGCTGGGCTTTGACTAACCGCTATTAGTCAGCCCTGCGCCAACAGTTCTCTCAGGTCGATCAGCGCCGCGTTGGCCCTGGAGATATAGCTCGCCATGACCAATGAGTGGTTGGCCCACAAGCCAAAGCCAGAGCCGTTAAGAATGATTGGGCTCCATACGGGGGCCTGCGCCGCCTCAAGCTCTCTGATGATTTGCCGCAAGCTGACGGTGGCATTTTTTTTCGCCAGCACGTCGGCAAAGTCGATTTCAGCGGCTTTGAGAAACTGGGTCAGCGCCCAGGCTGCGCCCCGGCTTTCGTAAAAGATATCGTCGATTTCGCTCCAGGGAGTGCGCACGAGAATTTCATCCGGTGCACTGGTGGATTGCGCCGCTGCCGAGTCACCCGCCAAGTCTGTATTGATGCGCCGCTGCCCCACGCTCGCGGAGAGGCGCTGGGACAAACTGCCCAGCCGTTTCTCGATCATGCCGAGCCAATGACTTAGATTATCGGCTCGGGCATAGAATTGCGCGCTCTTCTCGCCGGTTAATGCGAGCCGTGACCGATACCGCTCCAGAAATCGTCCTGCGTCACGGTATTCGCTCTCCGAGGCGGGGAGTATCCAGCTGTCTGACTGAAAATTGATGCGCGGTTCAGCCAGTGTGAGGTCGACGTCTTCCTTTGACTGGCTCTGGGAGCGGCTGAGGACTTCTCTCAGCGCACGCGCGAGATCGCGGCTTTGCACCAACACGCCGTATTCCCAGTTGGGCATATTGTCCAGCCAGACCCCCGGCGGAAAAACGTCGTTGTGCACGTAGCCACCGGGTTTTTCGAGGAGCGTGCGAATCGTCTCCTGCAGGGCACTCACCGTGACGGTGCCGGTCACCACGTCCTGCTCCGTGAGGGCGGCATACTGCGCTGCGTTTTGCCGCACATCAAAGGGGTCGGGTGTTTGACTCCAGTACATACCCAGCCCCGTGGCAATCAATCCATAGACCGCTAGAAAGGCGGTTGTCCATTTGCCCAAGGTGCGGGGATCGGAATCCGTGTGGTTAGGGGTAAAGCGCTTCCACCAGCGGCTGGCTCCCCCGGCAACAGGGGTCGAGGCGGCAGCTTCATCGTTTGCGGGGATGTCGGTCATCAGTGGTGGTGCCCTGAATCATGATGCGAGGACCCGGGTGCGTCACGTC
>DFQW01000191.1:0-6598 GCA_002377985.1 Halieaceae bacterium UBA3479
GCATGCGCCCTGAGAGCGGCGTCTTGCCCAGACGTTACGGCACCCTCCATCCAGCCATACCAACCCCGCGACAGATCGCCACCGGCAAACAGGCAAGGTGGCGGCATATCTGCTAACGCGTGCAAGCCTGCCGCTTGACCCGGCGCCATACTCAACCAAGTGCCTCTCGCATAGGGATCCTCTATCCAGTCGTGGGATAAAAATGCACCCGCAAGCGCTATATCCGGGTGACGTTGGCTAAAAGCAGACCAGCCGCGCTCCAGCGCCGCCGCGTGATCAGGTAATGCCACGCCAAAGGTACAAACCGCGTCGGCGCACGAGCCAGATCGACTGTACACCTCCACGGCGTCAGGCCAGCCGATGGACGCCACAGGCTGGGGCGACACAGCGGCAGCCCATCCTTTGGCCGCCCGCCCCGCATGACCCGCAGCAATCACCGATTGCGCGATCTCGGGGATAGGGAGCGCTAGCTCAAGATCGCGGAGCACATTCACCGGAACCGTCATGATGGCAAGTTCACCTGTGAGCTTGCCCAATGGCCCTTCAACCACCACACCCGCTTCACTTTGCGCGACACGCCTGACTTCCCAATTCAGCCATACTGCCCCCGCACATTCGTTTGCCACTGCCACCGACAGCGATTGCGCACCTGCCGAAACGCGGCTTTCGGCGGCAGAGAATGCGTGCTCTACACTGCCGAATGCCGCGAACTCATGAATGAGATTTAGCATGCTGTAATCGTCCGGATGCCCGCCTTGCAGTGCGAAACTCTCGGCCAGAAACGATTCAACCTGCTCGGGGGACACCCTCATATCACGCAAGAATTCGCTTACAGAGCAGTCAACGGATGCCTCATCTCTGTACCAATCAGGCTTGGCAACGTCGACACGAGTCGCCGCCGCACCGCATCGCGCCAGAAGGCACTCCAGCGAATCCGAGGGCCTCGTCGTAACACCGTTCTCTGGAGAGGGCAGCGAAACCAATGGCTTCTCGATGCCTAAATCATAGGCGCGCAGCTCTTTAACCACGGCCCTGTGGTGATCGGGTGCCACCCACTCTGCGCCCAAATCAACCAGGCACCCCGCCGCATCAAACGGGACAGTCCAGGTCCTGCCGCCCACCCTGTCGCGGGCCTCAACGACAATCACTTCGTGGCCCGCTCGCAACAGGTCCCGCGCCGCCACCAACCCCGCCAACCCGGCGCCGATAACGATGATTTGGTGGTGACTCACGCTGACTCACATAAAGCTGGCGATTGCCGCCAGCGGTTTTTTTATGCCTGCGGCACGCGGCACGGTCGCAGTGGGAGAAGGATGCCCCACCACGAGCAAGACATAGGGCCTCTCCCGACGGGGCCTGCCAAGAATGGTATTCAAAAATTTCATTGGCGCGGGAGTATGGGTCAACGTGGCAAGACCCGCGTTATGCAGTGCTGCAATCAGAAAGCCCGTCGCGATACCGACTGATTCCGGCACGTAGTAATTTTTTGTCCGCTCACCGGCGGCGTCCTTGCCGTAGCGCTCCGCGAACACCGCGATGAGCCAGGGCGCCTCCTCGAGGAAGGGCTTCGAAGCATCAGTTCCCAGAGGATTGATATCCCTAAGCCAAACCTCTCCCGCTTTGCCACCGTAAAATGCTGCTTCCTCTCTTTCCGCGGCTTCCCTGATCGCGCGCTTGGTCTCCGGGTCACTGATACAAACAAAATGCCAGGGCTGATGATTGGCGCCGCTGGGCGCCGAACCCGCAGTCAGCACACACGCCTCGATTACCGCTCGATCAACGGCTTGACCAGAAAAATCGCGAACGGTTCGGCGCTGTCTCATTGCCTCAAGATAGGCTTGCGCTCGCGCATGCATCTCCGGTACCGGCAAGGGTGCCGGGTAGGCCAACGGAACCGGATCGTATTCTGGTGCGGTCATTGGAAAAGCTCCGTGCAACGCTTGTGTGGGTAATAAAGCATGATTCAGAGTTATCTATTCTACCGGTGATTGAGATCGTAACCCGTGACGCAATGCCATCCCAGCAACCCCCTGAAGCGTGCAATGACCGGCTACACTGTCGCCATGCGAGTGATCAAAAAATCGGGGGTATCGGCCGCAGAGCGCGACAGAGTGGTGAGATGGGTCAAGCGTTGTTTGCGAGAGATCACCCTGAAACACTACGAGCTTCCCGTTGACTACCAAACTGCGAGAGCCGATTTAACGCTGACCGTGAAACAAGCCGGGCATCGCTCATCCGCGTGCGCTAAAGGTATTACCATTGATCTAACACCGCTCAACCGCGCTCCCAATGAGATCCTCGAATACCCGGCATTCGCCAAAGACCCGGTTATCGGATCCCGATCCGGCGTGGCCGTAGAGATGGCCCTTGCAGCCACCATCGCCCACGAGGTGAGTCACTTTATTCAGTATCGCTACGGGCCAGAAACCCGCTGGCTAAGGCAGACGTTCCGTAAGCCCCATGGCGAAGGTTTTCAGGATATTTATCGTATTTTACGCGCCCGGGTGATCAATCCCCAACTTGCATAGCTCAGGCCGATTGTCACTGAGCAGAGTTGATACCGCACCAGCCGACCACTGCTACTTGACCGGGCTCTGTTGCCACGACACGTCCCCGATTTCTTTTTATGATGCCCAACTTAACTAATTCTCCGGCGGATTTTGTCCAAATGAATATCGATCCTCGCGCTGCGGGCTTTTGCCCGGACAAACTCGACAGGCTCAGTACCCATCTAGAGGAGCGTTACCTGACTCCCAAGAAGATTGCCGGCTGTCAGGTTCTGGTCAAACGCCGCGGCATCACCGCGTTTTCCGCATCCCTGGGCCAGATGGATATAGCGCGCAACAAGCCCATGACCGACGACACCATTTTTCGCATTTACTCCATGACGAAACCAATCACTTCGATCGCCTTAATGATGCTGTTTGAGGAAGGGCGATTCCAGCTGACAGATCCGGTGTTCAAGTTTATTCCGTCCTGGCGGTCACATCAGGTTTGGGTGGAGGGTAAAGGTTCATCAATGGTGACACGCACACCCGAATCGCCGATGACAATCCAGCACTTGCTGAGTCATACCGCCGGCCTCACCTATGGTGGTTTCTTACCGGGAATGGAGCTACCGGTGGATAGTGCCTATGCAGCTGCGGGTATCTCTCGTAACAGCACAGATACCCTGGAAGCCTTCGCCGGAAAGCTGGCAAGGGTGCCATTGCTTTACGACCCAGGCACCCGCTGGAGCTACTCGATGGCGACGGATGTCTGTGGCTATCTGGTAGAGGTCATTGCCGGACAACCCTTTGAGCAGTTTCTGCAGGAGCGGCTATTTGCGCCACTGGGGATGGTGGACACCGGCTTCGCGGTACCCGATGAAAAACTTGATCGGTTTGCGGCGTGCTACGAGCGCGGACCCGACAAGACCCTGCGCTTGCAGGATGATCCTACGACCAGTCGCTACCGCATCCCCCCATCAGCCCCCTCCGGTGCGGGGGGTCTTGTCAGCACCCTGCGAGACTACAGCCGCTTCTGTGACCTGTTGATCCAGAGAGGATTTTTTAATGGCAAACAACTGATTTCTCGCCCCACTCTGGAACTGATGACCCGCAATCATCTGGGACAGTCCTCACTGGCACAGATGGCCGTTGGCGGCTTTTCAGAAACCAGTAATGCTGGTGTGGGATTTGGTTTGGGCTTTGCGTCAACCATGGATGCCGCGGCATCAGGGACCGTTGGCGAAGGAGACTTCTACTGGGGCGGACTGGCATCCACCTTATTCTGGGTAGATCCAACAGAGGACCTTTACGCGATCTTCATGGCGCAATTGATCCCCTCGTCCACCTTCAACTTCCGTGGTCAGATAAAAAATATCGTCTACGGCGCTATCAAGGAGGCGTCGTAACCATCACGCGGACGCTAATGACGTCAAATGCGCCAGCGCAGAGCGCGCCAAAGCGTTCAAGTCATACCCACCCTCAAGTACCGACACAATGCGTCCTGATGAATACTGGTTGGCGAGCGCGACGATCTCGGCCGTCACCCAGGCGTAATCGCTTTCCTCAAGATTGCAATTGGCGAGAGGGTCCTCGCGGTGCCCGTCAAACCCTGCGGAAACAAGTATGAGGTCAGGGTGATGGGACTCAATGGCGCTCCACCAGGATTCCTCAATGGCGCGACGAAAGATAGCGCCCGAAGTTCCCGCATCCAGTGGTGTATTCACAATGTTCGGTTGTATCAAATCATCGTATCTGCCGGGATAAAAAGGGTGCTGAAAGCTTGAGCAGACCAATATATCGGGGTATGCACGACACATCTCGACCGTGCCGTTACCGTGATGCACATCAAAATCCAGCACGGCAACGCGCCGGATACCCGGTAGCGTGAGCGCATTGATAGCGGCAATGGCAATGCTGTTCAGCAAACAGAAACCCATGGGGGTTCCGGTCTCTGCATGGTGTCCTGGAGGCCTGACCGCACAAAACACCTTCGCCGCCTGCCCCGACAGCACATCCTGTACACCCTGCCAGACTGCACCCGCGGCGTATCGCGCAGCCGTCAAGCTGTGTGGGCTGACCCAGGTATCGGGGTCCAGCGGCTTAAAACCGGTCTCGGGAACCTGCGCATGCAATTGATACATCAGGTCGGCATTGTGAGCGTTAGCAACGAGCGCGTCGTCGATCTCCGGCGCCACCCGCAACGGATAATCCCGGGTGAAACCGGTGCGCTCCAGATGTTGGATCAGATATTTTAGGCGCGCGGGACGCTCGGGATGGTTTTCTGGTACTCGATGTTCAAGGCAGTCCTCGTGTGTGTAAATTCGCAACATGACTCACTACGGCCCTTCTAACGTTACAGCTACTGTAACGCGTCCGGTCGATAAAAGAGCGCCTGCATACAGAGCATTGATATGGCGGTTTTTTTTGGCTTGCCCTTGGGCAGTGACTTAGCAAAACTTTAGTGTAGAGTTCGAGTTTATTACGAGCGTCATACAAGGGGCCCACAGCGATGGATAACCGCGACGAAGAAGAAAACCGTCCCGAGGCGGGTACACCCGAGGCTGGCAGCGAAAGCGCCGATTGGACCGACGCCGAGCCAGACGATACCTACACCGCATCGTCGGCGCCTCGCGATGACTTGTCGGAAACCAGCGAGATGGACTTCGACGAACCACCGTGGAGAGATTCAGAAACCTCCGACGAACTCCCGGCGCCCGAGGACAGCGACTCAACCCAGACGCCCGAAAAAGATTGGTTAGTCGACACCGGACTTGCAGCGGCGATCCGGCCGGAAACCACCGAGCTTGAATCGACCACCGAGGACGATAACGATGAGATACCAGACGAGGATGAATCATCCTGGTCGCCTGCTGGAGGTGAGTTCGCCTATCGCAACAAGGATCTCGAAGACGAAGATCTGGAAGAGGATGATCTCGAGGACGATAACGACCTAGATGAAGATGACTTCGAAGACGATGATCTCGATGAAGATGACCTTGAGGACGATGAGGACGAAGGTGATCTTGTCGACGGTGACTTCGAGGACGATGAGGATGACCTCGATCAAGAAGACAACGACCTCGAAGAGGACGATCAAGAAGATGGCGATATCGACGACGATGACTTCGAGGACGACGAAGATGAAGAAAATGGCGATGACAATAACGACCGCTCTAATATCCCCCTGACCGCAGCAGGAGCCCTCGCACCAGACGCGGCAAGCTCACGTTCCGTATGGCCTATGTTGGTGGGGTTGGTTGCGATCGTACTGATTGCTGTCGGTGGATGGGGTCTCTTTGAAGAAAGAGGGGAACTGCAAGCCAGAATTAACGAACTGGAACGCAGTCAATCGCAGGCGCAATCAGCAAACACGATGGATGCTTCAGTGCTATCTGCGCTGGAGACCGATAACGCCGCATTAAAGCTACAGCTGGATGGATTGTATCGCGACTACGAATTGGCGATGGCCGAATTAGCCCGGCTGCAGGAAGTAACGGCGACGACGGATCAGGATGCCAATTACCCCGCCGGGAACACGCCGGCAACAGAAGACCCTGACACATCTGCTGCATCTGTCGATGCCAACGCGGGTTCCGAGGCCGAATCGAGCGACCAGCCAGTATCGAGCGCCTGGTTCGTCAATGTGGGGGCTTACTCGGTTCTTCAATCGGCAGAAAATCTGGCGGCGCGACTCAGTGACGGTGGATTCGACGCCACCATTCAGGAGATGTCGACTGACGCGGGAAAAACCCTGTTCAGGGTGCGCGTAACCGGATTAGGCACCAAAGAGGAAGCCCGTCAGGTGGCACGGGACATCGAGTCAAATTATGGGACAGGCCAGCTGTGGGTCGGACAAACTGCCCCGAATCCCTGACTTAATCTACCGTTTGCGTAGCCAGCGGATCGTAAAGGCCATCTTTGTAAGGGATGGGGTAACTCGATGTAAAGACTGCACGATCGACGCCTTCCCACTGTAGCTCCCCGCGCTCCAATAGATAAGCGATGTCGCTTGTGCTGGCCAATCTGACCCCTTCGCCAGAGTCTTGATTCCTTCCGCCAACATGGTGAGATGTGCTGCAGTGCGGCTGATCCGCCCCAAATCAGTGCTC
>DFQW01000191.1:6968-8196 GCA_002377985.1 Halieaceae bacterium UBA3479
TCCGACAGCGGTGTGTGGGTAGTGAAACCCCTCACGACCGCCAAAACTAAAAAAAACGGCCAAAAACCAAAAGACGGGGGAAACCACGATGTCAGCATCCCATATCGAAAACGTCGCCATGATTGGCGCCGGCACGCTGGGTGGACAGATCGCCTGGCACAGCGCGTACATGGGCAAGCAGGTCACGGTCTACGATATTTCGGAAGAGGGCCTTAAAAAATGTCGCGCCGCGCATGCGGGTTATGCCGCCATCTATTCGGCCGATTTAAACGCCAGTGAGGACGACATCGCGGCGACGCACTCGCGGCTGACTTTCACCACTGATCTTGCCGAGGCTGCACAGAACGCTGACCTTGTGATCGAGGCAGTGCCCGAGGTGCCCGACATTAAAATCGATGTGTATCAGAAACTCGCTACCATCATGCCGGAGGAGACGATTCTCGCAACAAACTCATCCACGTTGCTGCCCTCTATGTTCGCCGCTGAAACGGGTCGACCGGATCGATTTGGTGCACTGCATTTTGCCAACATGATCTGGGCTTTGAACATTGCTGAAATCATGGGTGCACCGGAAACCTCGGACGATACCCTAACCCGGCTCACCGCCTACGCCGTTGAAATCGGCATGGTCCCGATACCGATTTCGCGTGAGCAAAATGGCTATGTGTGCAACAGCTTGCTGGTCCCCTTGCTTCAAGCGGCCCAATCCCTCGTTACCAAGGGTGTCGCAGATCACGAGACGGTTGACCGCACCTATATGATCATGAATCGCGGCTGCACCATGGGTCCCTGTGGCATCATGGATATGGTCGGCATGGGCACCCTGCACGAGATCTTCACCTACTGGGGGACGCAATTGAGCGATCAGGAAATGCTGACCAATGCTGAATACATTCAGTCGCATTTTCTCAACACGGGGCGAATGGGTTTGCTCGCCGGCCAAGGTTATTACGACTATCCCAATCCCACCTACCAACAACCGGGCTTTTTGGACGTCCCGGACAAGTCAGCGGTGCCTGCTCTGGCCGCTAAAGCCAAATTAAGCTGAACAACCCGGTCTGAAAGACCAGTAGCAGATTCAATGCGATGTCCAGAACCGACACTGCGCGATTTGACGCAGAAACAACGTGTTATGACCAAATATGCGCCGTTTTCAATGCTATTGGCAGTATTGATGAAGATTCTTTAGCGCTAAACGACAACCGCCAATATGCGGACTTAATCTTGG
>DFQW01000169.1:0-2441 GCA_002377985.1 Halieaceae bacterium UBA3479
CGGATCTCAAGCCGTATTGTCTATAACAGATGAAACAGGGCGTTGCCGACCAATGTCCCCATTGCATACCCCAATACACCCACCAACACGCCCGGCGTAATCTGATCTTTCCACCCTTTTGCAGCGGCCATGGCGGGCGCGGTCGTGGCGCCCAGTACCGCCGCGTTGGACGCCGTGAGCAGCTCGGGCAGGGAGAGCTTGAACCAGCGACCCACAACGAGCAGACAAAAGAGGTGAACCGTCAGCAAAATAGTTACCAGCGCAATCAGAATCGGGGCGACTGTGAGCATGGCGGCGATATCGGCGCCTGCGGCAATAGAGCCAAAGAAGGGGAATGACAGCACAATACCCAGCTCAAAGCCCCCGGCACACCAGAAGCGCACGCGGGGTAGGGCTGTGGCGACCAGCAGCGTCAGGAGGGTAAGCCAGATATATCTCAAACCCGGGAGTTGACTGAGTGTCGTGAGCGCGTCCGCACTAACAACGAGTAGCGTGGCAGCTGCCAGCGCGAAACAGAGCGATCGCGCTGACGGCGCGGGAATTTGCTCGTTGTTGCCGGGTGGTGGAGTGGCCGGCTGATGATAGCGATTTGCAATCCAGCCTACAGTGGGTAACACGCCCAGAATGCTCAGGTAGAGCGCGCTGAACAGATTATCTGCCGCCGTTGCAGCCGAGAAAAAAGAGGCGTCGCGGATCAATCCCGTAACTTCGCCCAGCGCTGCGTAATTCACTGAACCGCCAATATAGGTTGCCGCGAACAAGCCAGCGATGGCGGCCTCTTTTTTATCGGCATCGATTCCCGCATTCACTGCGGCAGCACTCAGGTCCAATAGCGTAATGGCAACCAGCACCCCCAGAACCGTCCCCGCGGATGCGATCATAAAGGCCGCTGCAGTGCGGTAGGCTTCCCGCAACAGCCTGCGGATATCACCCTGAAGCAGAAAAAGTGGTATCAAAATGGGAACCAGATACGCAAACACGAAATCGTAGGTTGTTGCTTGATGGGGTATCACGCCCAGGTTCGCCGCGAGCACCGATAGAAGAATCACGATGACGGTGCCCGTTAATATGGCGCCCAGACGCGTCCGCTCCAGCCAAAAAGCCAGTGCTGAAATGCCCATCAGCGCGGCGAAAATACCTAAGTGATTGTCGGGTGCAAACATAAGACGGCGATGGGAAAGGATTTAGGTATGATGCTACTGCACGGCACGGATACAAGTCACGGCTGATCATCTCAATTCAGATTGCATAGGACATGAAGATGGGCGAACCATCCGGGGAACCACAAAGACAGCTCAATGTATTGGGTCTGCCTATTGAGCTCTGTTGCATGGACCCGGTTACCGGGTTTTTTCGCGACGGTCACTGCCATACGGGACCTCACGATCACGGGCGTCATACGGTGTGTGCACTGATGACAGAGGAATTTCTGACTTTCTCCGTGGCGGCGGGTAATGACCTGGTAACGCCCATGCCACAGTTCGACTTTCCCGGTTTGCAATCGGGGGACAGGTGGTGTTTGTGTGCCCTGCGGTGGCACCAGGCCCACGAAGCGGGGAAAGCGCCGAGGCTCTATCTGCGCGCTACCCATCAAAAAACGCTTGAGATTATTCCGTTGGCGGTGCTCAAGCAGTTTGCCCTGGACCTCTCTTGAGTGAGAGCGCCTAAAAGGGCTCAGGAGCGGGGCTTTGAGTTAAGCAATGTTGCTCCAAACATGCCCGCTGTCATGGCGAGGCAGAACACCAGCGTGGTGTTATAGCCGTAACTGAGGCTAACCAAAGCTGGGCCGGGGCAATAGCCTGATAATCCCCAGCCAATCCCGAAAATCAGTGAACCCCCGATGAGCCTGCGATCAATGGTTTTGAGCACGGGCATATTAAACGCCGCAGCCAGCAATGGTTTTTCTCGCCGCAAAATACCCGAGGTCATTGTGAGCGTTATCAGTAGCGCTCCTCCCATGACAAATGCCAGATCGGGCATCCAGGCTCCGGTGATGTCGAGAAACCCCTGTACCTTCGCCGGGTCTGTCATGCCCGACAGCGAGAGCCCCATACCGAACAACAGCCCCGAAACGAGTGCGGGCCATGATTTCATAGCGCGCCTCCCACGATATGTCGAATCACAAATACGGTTAGTACCCCAGCGGCCATAAAAGTCAGGGTTGCGACGATGGATCGCAAAGACTGTCTTCCGATACCACAGACACCGTGACCACTAGTGCAGCCGCCACCAATGCGGGTGCCAAAGCCGACCAGCAGTCCGCTCAAGGCTACCAACGGGAGGGGTGCGTCTGACTGCTCGGGTATCGGGGTACCCACAACGGTGTGAATAACGAACCCCCCGGCGAGGAGTCCGGCTACAAAGAGCACACGCCAGTGGCGGTCAGGTCCCGCCATCACGCCCCAGAAGATGCCGCTGATACCGGCCACACGGCCCAGTGA
>DFQW01000169.1:2800-3312 GCA_002377985.1 Halieaceae bacterium UBA3479
CCCAGTGTCACGCCACCCAATAACGGCATGAAAAAAGGTGCCAGTAGTTCTATCGCACTCATGCTCAGCGTTGCCTTATTACACTTATTAGTAGTCGTAGCGTTGAGGGGTGCGGATTATAGTGCACAGCCTCACTTGTTATCGAGAGGCCGGGTGCAGAGGTTGTGGCGGCGCCTCGTCTGACGCCGAACATTCCTTTTTGGTGCTCGCTTGTGGTGGGCGTCTTACCAGCCCGATGCGATCAGCGCGGCTTCCTGCTGGGGCCCCAACGCCACGTCAGCAGCGGTTTCATCAATGAAACGAGCGACTTTTTCAGTGTCCCCGGCTCCGGCAGGGCGATACTGTGTTTCCCGCTCCAGAAAGACTTCACTGCCTACAACCTGATTGACCCACGTTCCCTCGTCACGACAGGCGACACCGCGCCAATGTGACTCGTCATGTGCCAACATGAACTCACGGCACCATCGGCCATCCGCTGCGGGGAACGTAAGCACTGACCTGAAGTCACGCTC
>DFQW01000169.1:3668-5611 GCA_002377985.1 Halieaceae bacterium UBA3479
CCTGTCCATGGTCATCGGATTGAAGGTCGATTGCCCGGTGGTCAGCGACAGCGCTACCACCGCCATAACAGAGGCGGCAACCGCACCGGCAGCCAGTTCACGCCATCGCGTCATAGGTTTAAAAATAGCGACGTTATCGGCCTTTATCAGCGCCGCAAGTTCGCGCGCGGACTCATTGCTATGACTGGCGTAAAGTTTCCTGATCAGTCGATCGTTGTTTTCCATCGCAGACAACCGAGCGCGCAAAGCGGGATCGTGCTTGAGACGCCCCGCGAGCGAGATGGTGCGTTCTGCATCCAGTTCACCATCGATGTACATAGATAGCAGATGATCATCATCGACCCGCATGCCATCCATATCGACCACGTTTTTACTATCGTCTTTCATCTCTCTTTTTCCTGTGCCGGTCGACCTGTCCCAAGTAGGTCGGTTTGCACACTGGAGGCTTAGGCCTCTCTCTCTGCTTTCCACTCCAAATCTTCAGTCAGGGCCTTCCTGGCCCGCGCGACACGGCTCATGATCGTGCCAATCGGTACCTCTAAAATCGCGGCCGCCTCTGCATAGGAGCAACCCTCTACAGCAACCTTAACCAGCGCCGCGCGTTGCTCTGGCGGCAGACGATCCATCGCCGCCGAGACCCTGTCGAGCTGCACTGACTCTTCGGAGTTCTCCGCGGTCGTGCCGGCGCCTTCTACCGCTCCCTCCGACTGCGCGTAACGGCTTCGCACGTCTCTCGAGCGGATTTCGTCAATCCACAAATTCCGGCACACCCGGTGAGACCACTTCGCAACATGGGCATCCGCCGGCATTCCCTTTTCCAACAACCTTTCCACAGTGACTTGGAGAAGATCGTCGGCATCTGAGGGATCCGATGTTAACGACAAACAGAACCGCTTCAGGCGCGGTAATTCGTCGATAAGATCCTGTCGTTGCTGCGCTGTAAGACTCGCCATATTTGCCCTGCTTCTTACATGACGTTCCAGAGGCCGGTTTATTCCCGCCAATGCCACGGTATTTGCACCGAAACGGCTTGCGTTAAATACCTACAATCCGGTTAGACTCTCATGATGTCCAGCTTAAAACCGCTAGTTCAAGCCAATTATTCCCGCATAACACAGCGGAAAGGGATGCCTTTGGTTGCGCTGTTCATGGTTGCGGCTTGCGGTTATTGCTTAAGCCTCGGAGCGCAAGAGGTAGAAGATCAGGTCTCGGAGATAGTGTCGGAGCTTACCGAGGAGCGGATAGAACAGGTTATGGAGGATTTGCTCGCAGATATCGAGTCGCGGATCAGTGAGGACTCCCTGAGAATTCAGACAGACCGTTGGCTGGTGATGGCCGAGGCGGATGTGTTTGCAGAGTTGGAGGAAGAGGGGTATCTCTTCGAGACGGTCAGCGAGCTTGAGGGTCTGGGGTTTTTATTGGCAGAAGTGGCGGCGCCGGCGAGCTTTGATCTTTCTGCCACCAGAGAGGGAATTTACGACGTGATCGGTGGAAAAAGGGCCGATGTCGATTTGAACCACCTCTACACGGCCGGCATTCCCAATGAGATAGGTGAACTGTCTGAGCTTGCCGGCATGGCGCCGCGAGAGTTACTGCCGACTCCTACTGATTTGTCAGACCTTAATTTGCGCATTGGCATCATTGACAGTAGCGTTGATCGAACCCATAGCACCTTCGCCAGCGCGTCAATCACTACAAAGCGGTTTGTAGACAATGAGAGGCCCCCCAACCAACACGGCACCGCTATCGTTTCCATTATTGTCGGCGCGGATCCCCTAGCTTTGGGGCTCGCGCCGAAAGCGGAGATCTTTGCTGCGGAGGTTTTTGATCAAAATGAGGAGCAGGGTGAATTTGCCAGCACAGTGAGCTTGATCAAAGCGCTGAATTGGCTGGTGACGGCAGAGGTATCGGTGATCAATATTAGTTTGGCAGGCCCTCCCAAC
>DFQW01000020.1 GCA_002377985.1 Halieaceae bacterium UBA3479
TCCACACCGTGGGCACTGCGGCAACGTTATTGGCGGCTTCTGTTATCCAACTAAAAGACTCGCGCAAGTCCGACGACATTTCGTGCGTCGCTACAACTCCTGCCACACCTGTTGCTGTCACCGCTCGCCCATTGTGCAATGACAGCGCGGTCGCTGCGCGCGCCTGATCAAATCCGTGATCGGTTGTTAGCCATGAAATCGCCTCATCATGGCTGGGCAATGCTAGATTTACGAGCTGGCAACGAGACCTGACAGTCGCAGTAAGCCGCCAGACTTCCGCCACAGACAGTAAGAGCAGGCTGCGGCCTGATGGCTCCTCGAGCGTTTTAAGCAGGCTATTGGCAGCGGCCGGGGTCATGGTCTCCGCTCGTTCGATGAGCAAGATCTTGATCTCACCATAGAGTGCGGTTTGCTGAAGAAATCTTGACGCTGCCCTAATTTGGTCTATACCAATGGCAGACTTTCCTGGCTCGGCCCTGACCTCCAGTAAGTCTCCATGGGTTTTGTGGAAAAAACTTTTACACCCGATACAAGTACCACAAGGCGAACCACCCGCTTTTTGGCAAAGCAGCCGGGCCGCGACCAGCCGGGTAAAAAGGATCGCTTGCAGAGGATCCTCCGAGATCACCAAATACGCGTGACCCAGACGATTTTGAATGAACAGCTCGTTGAAACTGGCAAGCGCTGCCGCCATCCATGAAGGTTCAGTTATGATGAGTGATTCGCCGGGCTCGTCAGCAATATCACTCATGAGCTCAGCCACTCCTGAACCAAATTCTCTAGCTCTGCCTCCACGCCGTGGAGATCTTGGGTGGCATCGATGACGGTGTAGCGATGGGGAAAATCTCGGGCGCGCCCCAGATACCCGCCTCTGACCCGCTCATAGAAAGCTATTGATTCACGCTCAAAACGGTCCAGTTCCCCTCTCGCTCGCGCCCTCTCCAACCCCACCTCTGGGGGCAAATCGAGAAGAATCACTTGATGCGGCTGCAAATCCCCTTGAACGATGTTTTCGAGCTGCATGATCAGATCCACTGACAGGCCTCTCGCCGCGCCCTGATAGGCGTAAGTGGCATCCGTGAAACGATCACATATTACCCACTCACCTTTCTCCAAAGCGGGATTTATTACAGTTGCAATGTGTTGGGCCCGGGCTGCAAACATGAGTAACAACTCCGTCATTTCTACCGGAGCCTCACCGTCGGGGCTTAACAGAACTTGGCGAAGCGCTTCTGCCAATGGCGTCCCTCCCGGCTCTCGGGTCAAGGTAACCGCCTGACCCTCGGATCTGAGCCGCTGCGCCAAATACTGTTGTGCGGTCGATTTTCCCGCCCCCTCACCTCCCTCTATCGTGATAAAGCGCATCACTACTGTCTAACCGATGAAGAACGGTCGGGCGTCGAACGATAATCCTCACGTCGAGCCAGCTGATATCGCCGAACATTCTCTTCATGCTCCTCCAGCGACGCGCTGAAGGCATGGGTGCCATCGCCCTTGGCCACAAAGTAAAGCGAGTCTGAGTTATCAGGTTTGAACACCGCATTGACTGCGGCCTTACCAGGTAACGCAATGGGCGTAGGTGGAAGACCTTTAATCACATACGTGTTGTAAGCGTTTTGAGTGTCTCTCAAGTGAGTTCGCCTGAGGTTGCCATCGTAGCCTCCACCCAAACCATAAATGACGGTTGGGTCAGTCTGCAATCTCATTCCTTTCGCCAAGCGACGCAGAAACACGCCCGCTATCTGGGCTCGCTCAGCGGGTTCGGCCGTTTCCCGCTCGACAATGGAAGCCAAGATGAGTGCCTCGTAGGGAGACGCCAATGGCAACGTAGGCTCTCGGCTCTCCCAAAGTGTCAACAGCAACTGCTCCATAACGTTGTGCGCACGCCTGAGAATATCTGCGTCAGTATCGCCCGCAGAGAAGGACCAGGTTTCGGGTAAAAACCATCCCTCTGGTGAACTTGAAGGCGAAACCCACGCAGAAAGCTGCGCGCTCAATGTGTCAGCAGGGGTCGCAATCAACTTCGGATGCTGCCGCAGCAGTTCGATCGCAGCATGAATGGTGACGCCCTCAGGAATAGTGACCTTATATTGTACGACTTGACCCGATATCAGGTGCTGAATCAGTTGCTCCACCGTCATATCCGCTCGGACAAGAAACTCCCCCGCCTGAATTTTTTCATCTAGCCCCTGCCAACGCGCGAAACGACCTATCCAGCCGGCGTCCCTAAGCCATCCCTGCGCCTCTGCACGGCTGAGAACCTGATGCAGGCTTTCGCCTGAGCGTATAGTCAACACGCTCGATACATCTGGCAGAGAGAGCGTTTGATGCCACAGCGACTTTAGATAAAGCAGCCCGCCGCCCATGGATACCAAAACCACGATCGCAGCGAGAAGGAAACGACGGAAGATCACGTTATCTGCTGCCACAACGCGTCGCGAATGGCGTTGAATACAGTGTTATTTGCCGAGTAGGTATGCTCGTTAATCGATCCCACCGCCGCGATACCCACAAGCGTGTTACTGATCATCACAGCATCAGCACCGCGTACGTCTTCCAGCGCGACAGTGCACTCACGCACTTGATAACCTAAATCGGGCAGGACGGATTCGATCAGCAATTGACGGCGGGTTCCCGCGATGCCCGATCTGGCTAGGGAGGGGGTTAACGCATCCTGTCCGGCAAGCAAAAAAACATTTCCCCGGCTCGATGAGATCACGCTCCCCTGATTATCCAACATCAAAACATCGTCCCAACCCGCCAAAGCCGCCTCATGTGCCGCCAGTACCTGCTCGGTCCGCGCCAGCAATTTTAAACCGGCGAGCTGAGGCTGATCCTGCCAGTGAACTGCGGCGATGCCACATCGCCACGGGCGAGATTCGGCCTCTCCGGGTGCCGCGGCAGTGAGAATATAGCGGGGTGAGGAAGGGCGAGCCGGTGCATAGCCCCGAGGCCCGGAGCCACGAGTAACTGTAAGACGCGCGGGCCCACTGTGTCTGACTTGAAGTAGACACTGCTCAGCTTCCTTGAGCACCCGTCGCGCGTACGACTGCGATGAATCGAAGCGCAGTTCCAAAAGCGCCCTAGTCAGCCGCTCCTCATGAAGCGAGCGGCATGTGATGCTCCCGTCACGACATAATAGTGTTTCAAACGCGCCATCAGCGTAGTTAAGGCCACGATCATCAACCGGTATCGCCGTCGCCTTCTCACCGTCTACCCAGCTATGGCGTATCATCAGGCGCCCTGTCAGGTCATGCGACTGAAAATCAGGGAGCCATTGGTGCCGCCAAATCCGAAAGAGTTAGACAGCGCATGGCGAATTGAGCGCTCCTGTGCCGTATGCGGCACATAGTTGAGGTCGCATTCGGGGCTGGGGTTGTCTAAATTAATCGTCGGTGGAGCAACGTTATCGCGCAAAGCCAAAATGGTGAGAATCGCTTCCACCGATCCAGCGGCACCCAGTAAGTGACCAATCATCGATTTAGTTGAGCTCACGGCGAGTTCGTGTGCATGGGGCCCAAAAACTGCTTTTATTGCCTGTGATTCTGCCAGATCTCCTGCTTCGGTCGAGGTTCCGTGCGCATTGATGTAATCCACGTCTTGGGGAGCAATTTCGGCGTCTTGCAACGCTTGACGCATCGCTGCTGCGGCGCCCCGGCCATCCGCGGGCGGTGAAGTCATATGGTAGGCGTCTCCGCTCATGCCGAATCCGGACACCTCACAGTAAATATGAGCGCCGCGTGCGATGGCGGCATCCAGAGACTCAAGCATCAGCATCCCCGCTCCGTCTCCCAGCACAAAGCCGTCACGCTCTCGGTCCCAGGGACGAGATGCGCGCTCGGGGTCATCGTTTCGCGTGGAAAGCGCTCTCGCGGCCGCGAATCCACCTACACCGACAGGCGTTGTCGCCATTTCGGCACCACCGACCAGCATTGCATCGACATCCCCCGAAGCAATCAACCGGGCACCCAGACCGATATTGTGCGTGCCCGTTGTGCATGCGGTGACGACCGCGAGGTTTGGGCCCTGGAGGTTGTACATGATTGATAGATTGCCTGCGATCATATTGATGATCGCACCGGGTACAAAAAACGGTGAGACGCGCTTTGGGCCCTTTTCCACAACCAGCATTGCGGTATCTTCAATCGATCCAATGCCACCAATACCGGACCCTATCGCGCAACCAATGCGAGGGGCGTTTTGTTCAGTGACAATGATGCCCGAATCCCTGAAGGCCTGAATACCCGCGACCATGCCGTACTGTATAAACGGATCCATGCGTCGAGCGTCTCTCGATTCGAGATAGCCTTCTACGCTGAAGTTCTTCACGCTTGCACTAAATCGAGTCGAGAAAGCGGCCGCGTCGAACTGATCGATCATGGCTGCACCGCTTCTACCGCCACAAATGCCCGCCCACGTGCTGGCTACGTCCAGACCCAGAGGCGTCACCGCTCCGAGACCTGTTACTACCACTCTATTGCCCTTCATACTGTGCTCCTGCTGCCCCTGCGGAACGCATGTAGTATGTGTATTGATTCGTCTTCTGTAATGTCAAGCAGGCCAACCCGGACCCTTTCGCCCAGTAACGCTGCCGACCCATAAAAGACAAAGGGCCGCGCTGCTATGTCAGGGCGGCCCCTCTCTGTTCCAGCGTTGGCTTTAAGAGAGGTTGTCGTTTATGTAGTCGATAGCGAGTTGAACAGTAGTAATTTTTTCAGCCTCTTCGTCGGGGATTTCGGTCTCGAACTCCTCCTCGAGTGCCATCACCAGCTCAACGGTATCGAGGGAATCAGCCCCGAGGTCATCAACAAACGAAGCCTCTGCCTTAACTTCCTCTTCCTTGACGCCAAGTTGCTCAGCGACAATTTTCTTAACTCGATCTTCAATATTGCTCATGGTGTAGTCTTCGCTCCCCAAAATGGTGTCAGGCTCAAGGCCCAGACGCGGTGGATTTTACTGGTTTTTTCGACGAGTAAAACCCTTTTTGACACGTGAAAAATCCTTGATGCCGCACTTTATCCCATGTACAGGCCACCATTCACGTGAACCGTCTCGCCCGTTATGTATTGCGCAGCATCGCTTGCGAGAAACGCAACCACAGCCGCTACGTCTTCGGGCTGCCCGAGCCGCGCAAGCGGGATCTGAGTTGTCAACATCTGCCGCTGTGACTCATCCAGCGCCCTGGTCATATCGGTATCGATAAAACCGGGCGCCACAGAGTTTACGGTAATCGCCCGCGAGCCCAACTCCCGCGCGAGCGACCTAGCCATACCCTCCGCACCCGCTTTTGTAGCCGCGTAGTTACTTTGCCCGGCGTTGCCCATGGATCCAACAACGGAAGTGACGTTGATGACACGGCCCCACCGCGCTTTGGTCATACCGCGCAAGCAGACTTTAGTGAGTCGAAACAGGGCATTCAGGTTGGTGTCAATCACCCCGTTCCACTCTTCATCCTTCATGCGCATCAGAAT
>DFQW01000064.1 GCA_002377985.1 Halieaceae bacterium UBA3479
AAGCGTTGCTATAGCTGGGATGTAGGTTGGTCGGTGTGAGAGGATTTGAACCTCCGACCCCTTCCTCCCGAAGGAAGTGCGCTACCAGGCTGCGCTACACACCGAGGCGCGCAGAATACCAAAACCAGAAATCGGGTCCAAGAGAGTCCTCGGGTGTTCTAGTAAACGCCTGACCATCTGGCGATGCCTTGACTCAATAGACTGAATCCTGCCACCACCGCCATCAGAAGAAAAATCAGCAAAAGGGGTCGAAAGGGACGGCGCTCGGTGGCATTCACGCCGCGCGCCAAAAACCCGTCCACGCGCGCTTGATCCGCCTCGGAAAGTTTCTGTGGCTCAGCCACCGATGTATTTTCGCTGGAGTCTTGCATCCCTGATCACTTGCCGAGAACCCAGCGCCACTCTAAAGCTTGGTGCGCCACGGGCCAAGCCATTATCACGCGGCGGCTGCGCTACGCTCAACGATGATCGGATTCAGGACAATCATGATGTTCTCGTCTTTTTCATAGAGCAGGATAATGGACAACTGCCAGCGAAAAGACAGCGTGTGCAATGAGTCTCCCGTTACTCTCAACGCGCAAGCGGCCATTGATACGCATGGGCATTCACCGAGAGATCAGGCAACTGCTCGCAGGCGCAGCCAGTCTGGTGCAATGGCTCAGCCCCCCATGCTGCCTGCTTTGCGAGGCGACCCATGACCGCCAGCAGCCCATCTGCCTGCGCTGCGAACTGGCGCTGCCGCGAAACCGCCTTGCCTGTCACCAGTGCGGATTACCTCTTGCCGCAGAGGCTCGCCGGACTTCGCAACAGATATCCCGCTCTGACCGATGCGTCAATTGTCTTCGGAGCCCTCCCCGCTTTCAGCAGACCCTCGCGCCCTTTTTGATGCAGGAGGAAATGCGGAAACTGATTCACCTGTGGAAGTTCCACGGCCAATCTCAACTCACACCATTGCTGGCTGCGCTTTTTGCCCGGGCAGCTCCCCCTGACTACCCAAAATCGACCGAGGAACCCGCTGTGCTGGTGCCCGTGCCTACCCAGTGGTATCGGCAAGTTCGTCGCGGATTTGACCACACCTGGTTGCTGGCCACCGCGCTACAATGGCAACTGTGCCGTAAACCCGACGTCAAACATTGGTTGCGCAACAGTCGCTACCAAAGACCTCAGCATCAGCTTGATCGCCGAACCCGCATAAAAGGCGGCGCGGACCGTTTTGTAGCGCATCCCGGTGTCGCGGATCGGCACATCATTTTAATCGACGACGTGATGACAACCGGCAGCACTGCGCATTCAGCAGCCGGTGCTTGTAACGAGCAGGGCGCCAGGTCCGTCGCTATTTGGTGTCTGGCTCGGACCCCCGCGCCGGAGAACAAGGTGCGAGACGCGTTAAGATAGGCCTCCTTGTTCGCGGGCGGTCCTATGACACACCCCTTTGATAACTTGACGCCGGACCGCGTTGTGAGCTGCGTAGAGGCGATTGGTCTGCGCTGTGACCTCAGGCTGCTTGCCCTCAACAGCTATGAAAATCGGGTGTATCAAGTGGGCCTCGATGATGCCGATCCGATTATTGTTAAGTTCTATCGCCCGGGTCGCTGGACCCACGCACAAATTCAGGAGGAGCACACTTTTACCCAGGAGCTCGCATCGAGCGGTTTGTCGGTCGTCGCGCCGATGGAAATCAGTGGTAAGACGCTACATGACGCCGATGGTTTTCTTATTGCCGCGTTCCCCCGGCGCGGTGGCCACGCACCCGAACTCGACAACTTTGATCATTTACTGGGGCTGGGTCGCACGCTGGGCAGGCTTCACGGCGTGGGCAGAGCGGGGCAATTTACATCCCGCATTCACTATTCGCTCGAGCGCTGGCTCATTGAGCCCATCGACTACCTGGCCCAAAACTGGGTGCCTCAAGAGCTGCGTCCGGCGTGGGATAGCCTCGGCAAAGATCTCATTGACCGGGCACGAGGCTTGATGTCGGACTATGAGCCCGATGACGGCATACGTTTGCACGGGGACTGCCACGTAGGCAACATTCTTTGGCGAGACGAAACGCCTCACTTTGTCGACCTGGACGACTGCGTCACCGGCCCAGCGATTCAGGACCTCTGGATGTTTTTATCGGGAGACCGACACCAACGAGAGCAGCAGCTGTCCGAGTTGATCGCAGGCTACGAAGACTTTAACGATTTTGATACGCGGGAGATCAAATGGATTGAGGCGCTGCGCACAGCGCGCATGGTGTATTACAGCGCCTGGTTGGCGCGACGCTGGGATGACCCCGCCTTTCCGGCTGCTTTTCCGTGGTTTGGACAGGCGCGATATTGGTCTGATCAGATTTTGGCCTTACGCGAACAGCTGGCCTTGATGGAGGAGCCGCCGCTTAGGCTGTTATAGGTTACCCACCTCTGCGAGCGCCGGGAAACACCAGCGACCATAACCAGAACCAGAACCCATTTTTGGACAACACATAGCGGTCGAGCTCCCGAAATTGCGCCGCGGTTTTATCGGGATCGGCGTAGAGATCGGCCCGGGTGTAACGCGGCTTATTCGGGTCCAATGTTTTAACGACCCGGGCCGGATTACCTGCTACTACCGTATTGGCCGGAACATCCTGGGTAACCACTGCCCCCGCCGCAACGACGCTGTTATCGCCGATGGTGACGCCTTTCAGCACCGTAGCGTGATCGCCCACCCAGACGTTATGACCCAAATAGACCGGCGTTGCCCGCTCTGCGCGATTGATCCGGTCATAGAGACCATGCCAGTCCGAGTCGGTGATATAAGCACCATTGGCCAACATGCAACCGTCACCCAGCACAATTTCATCACTGGCGCTGATGCGTGATCCGGGGCTCATCAGGCAGGCGGCCCCCAACGTAATACGTCCCTGCCCCGCCTCCCTGCCCCACACGCCAATCTGCACCCGCTGGCTGGCTGTATTGATTGCGGTAAAGGAGTGGCCTATTGAGATGTTGGGGCCTGAAATATCGATGTACCAAGGTGACATGATGGTCGCATGACGGCCCAAATGGGCGCAGCGGGGTCGAATAAACCAGTGGATCCAGGCGGCGCGAAAATGCAGGTAGGCCTGCTTTACCCAAAACGGACGTAAGTCCTCTCTCATAAACGTGCTGCCTTTATTCAGTCTTTGCGCCTCGGGGTATGATGGCAAGGTGACTATGACCACGCAAACAACCCGAGAGAAAAACCCGCGTGACGGGATCTTTTCGGATCAAAAAGCCCCCCACCCGGATCTGCTGTCGGTGGTCAGACATCACCGCGCGCATCTCTGGCGTAAACCATGCCCGGAACACACCCTTGCCGCGTTTAGGTTGCTCCAAAATACCCTCTCCAGACAGCCCCGCGCGCTGGTGCTCGATTCCTTTTGTGGCACCGGGATGAGCACGGCCATGCTCGCACGCCGCTACCCCGATAGCTGGGTGGTAGGTATCGATCAGTCGGCGCATCGACTGGCAAAACATCAAAGCGCCCCGAGCGATAACTACCTCCTGCTGCGCGCCGAGGCGGAGTCTTTTTGGGGCTGCCTGACTGAGGCCAACATTCAACTGCACGCGCACTGGATGCTCTATCCGAACCCATGGCCTAAAGCGTCCCAACTTAAACGCCGCGTCCACGGCCACGGGGCTTTTCCGCTCCTGGCCAGACTGGGCGGTTCGCTTGAACTGCGAACCAATTGGGACATCTTCGCCGCAGAGTTCGCGCAGGCAGCAGGTGAAATCGGGCTCTCGGGTAGCTGCGAGTCCTTTATCCCCGAACAACCTTTGAGCCTCTTTGAAAAAAAATATCAAGCGCGAGGCCATACGCTGTGGCGTTTTCACGGGGAATTCTGCCGCTAGCGCATTGCATAGCCCTGCGATACCCTGCGCGACCAGCCAGAGATTTCCCGGTCAGTGAAGGGGATCAACCATGACAGCAACCCAGCGAGATGGTATCGAACAGATGCGCAATGGCGATCCCATCTGGGAGCGTATCCGTAGCGAGACCCGTGAAGCGGCCAACGCCGAACCCATTTTGGCGAGCTTTTTACACGCCACCATTCTCAATCATGAAGAGCTGGAATGTGCGCTCAGCTTTCACTTGGCAAACTTGCTGGATAGCACCTCAGCACCAGCCATGATGCTTCGGGAGGTGATTCTTGAGGCACTGCGGGACGATGGTGGTATCCGCTGTGCCATCAGGGACGACCTCACCGCCATTCTCGACCGCGACTCTGCCTGCCACAACCTCTACATCCCCTTTCTGTATTTCAAAGGGTTTCAGGCGCTACAAATTCACCGCGTGGGGCACTGGTTGTGGGAACACGAGCGACAGCCCTTGGCGCATTTCTTACAAAGCCAGATGGCGAGGCAATTTGCCATCGACATCCATCCCGCGGCGCGATTTGGACACGGCATTATGCTCGACCACGCGACTGGTCTGGTGGTGGGGGAAACCGCCGTGATAGGCAATCGCGTATCGATCCTTCAGTCAGTCACCCTCGGCGGCACCGGTAAGGAAGACGGGGATCGTCACCCAAAAATTGGAGACGGTGTGCTGATCAGCGCCGGCGCCAAGATTCTGGGCAATATTCATGTTGGCGAGGGCGCCAAAGTGGGTGCCGGCTCGGTCGTGCTACGAGACGTTCCCGCGCACACCACCGTGGCGGGCGTACCTGCGCGAGTGGTTGGTCGACCGACCTCGAGTTCACCCGCACTCGATATGGATCACGCGATTCCCGAGTCTCAGTGGTAGGCGGGAGACAACTCAGTCACCGCCTTAACCATTGCCGCCACATGCTCGGGATCAATCCCGGGGGTCACGCCGTGACCCAAATTAAAGATGTGACCGCTCCCCTCGCCATATGAGGCCAGAATCTGGGCGACCTCGGCACGAATCCGTTCGGGAGAGGCGTTGAGCAAGGTCGGATCCATATTTCCCTGCAAGCTAACCTTATGACCCACTCGGGAACGGGCCTGGCCAATATCGGTAGTCCAATCAAGCCCCACGGCATCGGCGCCACAATCGGCGATCGCTTCCAACCACTGTCCGCCGCCCTTGGTGAACACGATCACGGGCACACGGCGGCCATCGGCCTCTCGGGGCAGTTGCTCAATGATCTCGGTCATGTAGCGCAGGGAAAACTCGCGATAGGCGTCATGACTCAAGGATCCGCCCCAGGTATCAAAAATCTGCACCGCTTGAGCGCCATGGCGCACCTGCTCGGCAAGATAGACCGCCACAGACTTCGCCAGTTTCGACAGCAACTGGTGCATGACCTCTGGCTCGTTAAAGGCCAGCGATTTGACCTTTGCAAAATCTTTGCTCGAGCCGCCCTCTACCATATAAGTCGCCAGCGTCCAGGGGCTGCCGGCAAATCCGATTAAAGGCACGCTGCCTTTGAGCTCTTTTCGGATCAGGGCCACCGCGTCCATGACATAACCCAACTCATTGGCGGCCCGCTCGGGATCAAGAGCAGCAATTTCTGCAGCGGAGGAGATGGGCCGCTCGAAGCGAGGCCCTTCTCCTTCAGAAAAATAGAGCCCGAGACCCAAAGCGTCGGGTACGGTCAGGATATCGGAGAAGAGAATGGCCGCGTCCATGGCGTAGCGCCTGAGCGGTTGCAGCGTGACTTCGCAGGCCAGCTCCGGGTTGGTGCACAGGCCCATAAAGCTGCCGGCTTCTGCACGGGTGGCGCGATATTCAGGTAGGTAGCGTCCTGCCTGGCGCATCATCCAGATGGGCGTACGATCCACGGGCTCCCGCAGTAACGCGCGCAGGAACCGGTCATTTTCCAAACTGGCCATGCTATCGACTCTCTCTTTTGTGTTCTTGTTGTGACTTTTCTAATCTCATTAGCCGGGTATTCACGGTCTGAGGGAGCGGTGCTCCCTGTCGCCCGTTGCTACTTAAACGCCGAGGTAATCCAAGATGCCTTCGGCTGCTTGACGGCCTTCCCAAATTGCCGTGACCACCAGATCCGACCCCCGAACCATATCACCCCCGGCGAAGATCTTGGGGTTGGCAGTTTGAAATTTGAACGCTTGATGCTCCGGAGCGATAACACCGTCCCAGTCGTTGCAGGTCACCCCAACATCTGAGAACCAGTCTGCGGGATCCGGCTGAAAACCGAAGGCCATGATAATCGCGTCCGCCTCGATGACCACCTCGCTACCCGGCACCGACTCAGGACGGCGACGCCCGTCCGGCCCCGGCTCGCCCAAGCGCGTCTCGACAACTTTTATTCCGATGGCTTCACCAAAATAATCCATGACCTCAACCGGCTGACGATTGAACAGAAACTGCACGCCCTCTTCTTTGGCGTTGGCAACCTCACGCCGAGAGCCCGGCATATTCTCCTCGTCGCGGCGATAAACACAGTAAACCCGGTCCGCCTGCTGCCGCACGGCGGTACGCACGCAGTCCATGGCGGTATCACCCCCACCCAGAACTACCACGGTTTTTTCTCGCAGATCGATGTACTCATCGGGGTCACGGGGGTAATCCATTTTTTCGTTGACGTTGGCAATCAGGTAATCGAGCGCCTTGTGCACGCCGGGCAGATCTTCTCCGGGGAAACCACCTTCCATCGCCTTGTAGGTGCCCATACCCAGAAAGACAGCATCGTAATCTGCCAAAAGCTGGTCGATAGTGATATCGCGACCGATCTCGGTATTGAGCTGGAACTCGATACCCATCCCCTCAAATACCTCTCGACGCCGCTGCATCACCTGCTTTTCGAGCTTGAACTGCGGAATACCAAAGGTCAGCAGCCCACCGATTTCGGGATACCGGTCGAATACGACGGCCTTCACCCCATTGCGCGTCAGAACATCGGCACAGCCAAGACCCGCGGGGCCCGCGCCGATAATCGCTACTTTTTTATCGGTAGGCACCACATCTGACAGGTCCGGTCGCCATCCCATGGCAAGCGCCGTGTCGGTGATATATTTTTCGGAGTTGCCAATCGTTACCGCGCCGAACCCCTCGTTCAGGGTACAGGCGCCTTCGCACAATCGATCCTGCGGGCAAACGCGCCCACAGACCTCAGGCAAGGTGTTGGTTTGATGGCTGAGCTCCGCCGCCTCAAAAAGGTTGCCCTCGGCCAACAGCTTCAGCCAGTTGGGGATGAAGTTATGTACCGGGCACTTCCACTCGCAGTAGGGGTTGCCACATTCGAGACACCGATGGGATTGCTCCGCCGCCTGGGCCTGAGTGTAGGGATCATAAATCTCTACAAAGGCCTCGGTTCTCACATCCATCCCTTTTTTGCCCGGGTCTCTGCGATCAACGTCGAGAAACTGAAACGGATTGGCCAGTCGGGTACTCATGCTTGGTTGCGCCTTAGTCGGTGTCCCGCAGCCGCGAGAGAAGTTTATTGATATCAGCGGCCTTCGGTTTCACCAGCCAGAATTTACCCACGTAATCTTCGAAGTTCTCCAACAAGTGAGCACCCCACTCAGAGCCCGTCTCGGTCACGAACTCGCGAATGTTGTCGCGCAGAAAGTGACGATGGCCTTCCATTGCCTCCGCCGCTACGCGATGAATCTCTACCAATTCGCTGTTATACCGGTCGATAAACCCGCGGTCTTCATCCAGCACGAAGGCCAATCCGCCCGTCATGCCCGCGCCAAAGTTGACACCGGTGGGACCCAGCACCGTCACCAGTCCACCCGTCATGTATTCGCAGCAGTGATCTCCCGCGCCCTCTATCACAGCGTGAGCACCGGAGTTGCGAACGGCAAAGCGCTCGCCAGCGACTCCCGCCGCAAACAGGCGCCCACCGGTCGCCCCGTAAAGGCAGGTATTACCCACGATGCTCGTGATACGACTCTCAAAGCGGCTACCCTTTGGCGGGGACACCACCAGCTTGCCACCGGCCATGCCCTTACCGACGTAGTCGTTGCAGTCCCCCTCAAGATACATGTGCAGGCCGCCCGCATTCCAGACGCCAAAACTCTGCCCGGCGGTGCCAGTCAGGTTCACGACAATCGGGTTGGGCTCCATGCCATTGTTGCCATGTCGTCGCGCAATTTCGCCCGATAGCCGGGCACCAATTGAACGATCACAGTTAGTCACCGTATAGGAGAAGTTGCCGCCACTGGCAGATTCAATGGCGGGCAGCATATCGGCCACCATTCGATTCGCCTTGTCGGCCGTGTCGAAGGGGTCGTTGCTGGTAACCTGGCAGAATTGGGGTTGGTCCGCAGCATCCTCATCAACCCAGAGGATAGGGCCGAGATCGAGGCTTTGCTGCTTGGCGGTCTCACCGGGGAGACGCTCGAGTAGATCAACGCGACCAATCAAGTCCTCTAACTTGCTGACCCCAAGCTTGGCAAGCCACTCCCGCGTCTCCGTCGCCACAAATGTGAAGAAATTAACCACGCGTTCAACGTCGCCCACAAAATGCGTCTGGCGGAGCGTTGCATTCTGTGTTGCCACGCCCGTGGCACAATTATTGAGATGGCATATACGCAAATACTTGCAGCCCATCGCCACCATTGGCGCGGTGCCAAAACCAAAGCTCTCTGCACCGAGAATCGCCGCCTTCACCACATCGAGACCCGTCTTCATCCCGCCATCGGCCTGCAATCTGACTTTGCCTCTGAGACGATTGCCTCGCAGGGTTTGCTGCACTTCGGCAATACCCAGCTCCCAGGGAGAGCCCGCGTAACGAATCGACGTCAGTGGGCTGGCAGCGGTGCCGCCGTCATAGCCCGAGATGGTGATGAGATCGGCATAGGCCTTGGTCACACCTGCGGCAATGGTTCCCACGCCCGGCTCCGAAACCAGCTTTACCGATACCAGGGCATCAGGGTTTACCTGCTTCAGATCAAAAATCAGCTGCGCCAGATCCTCAATAGAATAGATATCGTGGTGAGGTGGCGGCGAAATCAGGGTCACACCGGGCACCGAGTACCGGAGCCGAGCGATCAAATCGTTGACCTTACCCCCGCCCAACTGTCCACCCTCACCTTGCCTAGCACCCTGGGCTACTTTGATCTGCAATACCTCGGCGTTCACCAGATAATGTGGGGCGCTGCCAAAGCGACCTGAGGCACTCTGCTTGATC
>DFQW01000114.1 GCA_002377985.1 Halieaceae bacterium UBA3479
TCGGTACTGCGCCACCAAATCCAGATACTGCCGGCCACGCGCCACACGCTCCTCAGCAGTAAGCTCGTTGAGGATGCGCGGATAAAGCGGCTCATCGCCGCGCGCCCGCTCCGCTACCATCTCACCAATGATTCTGCCAATAAAAGGCAGCTCGGCCGTCGCCTCAACCTGCGAATGACTCGCCAGTATCTGCTCGAGCAATGTCGAGCCTGCCCTAGGTAAACCCACAATAAAAATCGCCTCATCCGAGGGGTGGCCACTTTCGCCCCACAGATCCGGACCACATAACGCGACTAGTCGATCCACTCGACTCGAGGTTTTGTCGGCATCGTAGCCACTGAACTGCCGCTTTATCGAGTTCCCTTCGGCATACGCTTCAAACGATTTATCAAATTCCTGCCGATCCTCGAGCGCTTTGCCGATCGCGAATGCGAGATGAAATTTGTCCTCACTGGGTTTCAGCAACGCGCTGTACTGGGCTTGCATATCCGATAACTGAGCATCATCGAATCGGAATGTCTTGAGGTTGGCCAGGCTCCAGTACGCCTCACCCGCCGAAGGCGCGGATTGAATAGCACGGAGATAAATTGTAATGGCTTCTTCACCTTTCCCTCCGTAGCGCAATGAATGCCCGTAGCTGGTCAGAATCCGCTCATTATCCGGGGCCTGCTCGAGCGCCTTGGCAAATTCACCATGTGCGGTCTCAAATTGACCGGCCATGGAAAGCGTAGTGGCATACTGAACCTGATGCGCGAGATTCTTTGGCTGCTCTCGCCTCAGGGTTTCGTTTTCGGTGAGCGCCTCTTCGAATCGCTGGTACCGCGACAACGCCGTGACATAGTTGGCGCGGGCAACGTGAAAGTTGGGCGCTAGTTCAAGACAACGCTCCAATAACGCGATGGCGTCGCTTATCGAGCCAATCGAAATACCCACTTCTGCCAGCAGGCGAATAGCGTCGACGTCATGGGGTCGGCGCTTCAGATACTCCCGGCAGATACCCTCAGCAACGCCGAGGCGACCCTGACCCACCAACTCAATCGCCTTGTGCAACAGCGGATCGAGCTCTTTGTTACCCATGGCATTGCGATAAGCCTCGGCGGCACCCACGTCGTCACCCTCGGCCGCACGGATCTCATACAGATCTCGCCAGGCAGGCGCCAATTTGGGATTAATTGCCACTGCTTGCTCTATAGCGCGCCGCGCTTCACTGAGCCGACCCATGCCCTGCAAAGCGAGACCCAATTCGTGGTGCGCAATATCGAGCGAGGGCTCCACGCTGACAATCCGCCGCAGTAAAGGCTCGGCACCGGCGTGATCCCCCGAGCGGCGCAACGCAAAGCCGTGCAGCATGATCAGACGCGTATCATCGGGCGCTTGCTTCAGCGCTTCAGCACATAGGTCACGTGCGCGCGCGGGCTCCTGATTGCGCAGGGCTTCGCGGGCTTGATCAAACAGTGTCTCGACTGAAGGCATGTCTATGTAAAGGTGCGCGCGTTGAACCGATATTGGCTTCGGGAGTATGGGGTGCATACCCCACCAAAGCAAAGGGCGCCTGTGCAGGCGCCCTTTCCAGTATTACCAGCGATTTTGGATCAGAAGCGCTGCTGCCATCTGACGCCAAACGTGCGGGGCTGATTGATGGTGATTCGCTCATCCCAGTTGACGTCGTTGATCCAGATGTCAGCACGCTCATCCGTCGCATTCTGAACATAGACCTCTGCGCTCCAGTTGTCGCGCTCAAGACCAAAAGAAGCATTGACGATATCGTAGGCATCTTGCTTCTGGCGGAAGCCACCGAACAAATCATTGTAGGAATCGCCGGTGTACATGTAGGCGGCTTGAACAAACCACTCATTAGCGAACCCGTATCGGGTGGACAGATTCCATTTGACCTCTGGCACACGGGGCAACCGGGTACCGGAAGCGGCATCAGGCTGCGCACTACTCGGGTTACGTCGATAATCCTCGGTCAACTCAGCGCTGAGGAAGCTCGCCGCGCCACTTAGCGTCCAATTGTCGGTGATCAGAGACGTGAAATCGAACTCGACGCCGTTACTCTCAGCGCTACCCACGTTGAACGTCAGGGTAATGGGGGATATCGAGGTATCCAAGCGCGACAACTGGAAATCATCCCATTCCTGCCAGAACGCCGCTGCGTTCAAACGCAGTCGACCATCGAGCAGCGTCGACTTGAAGCCCACTTCGTAGGCCGTGAGGATATCGGATTCAAAGGCACAGCCAATGTTCACGTTCCCCTGGCCACCGAGGCCGTCTGGAATCCGCGTTTCGCAGAAACGGTTCAAGCCGCCTGGTCGGTAACCCTCACCCCAAGTGGTGTAGAGCAAGATATCGTCGCTCATTTGCCACTCAAGGCTGGCGCGGTAGACCTCGTCTTTAGCCGAAGTGGTGCGGCCGACAGAAGCGCAATTGGCGCCATAGTTACTTTCAGGTCGGTCACCCTGCGGGCCAAAACCACCGCAGGGCCACCAGATAGTGCCCGAGAAACCATCCAGCGTACTGTCGTAATCAAACTGACGGGCGCTTCCCGTGATGGTCAAGCGCTCTGTAATGTCAAAAGACACCTCGCCAAAGATTGAGGATTCCTCGTATTTTCTGCCGAAATCTGTCGTCCAGTAGATATCAGGGGCATCGACTGCCGCCTGAGGTGTCTCAGCCAGACCCAACACGTGCCACTCGGTATCGGCGGTATCCTCAACATCAACGTTGTAATAGCCAACCATGTATCTGAATCGATTTTCAGGGTTGGAGAGATAACGTATTTCGAAGGTCGTTCGATCCTGCTCATAGACAGCAGTGTACTGCTGACGCGGGTCACCGCAGGTGCCAAAGTAGCTCACGTAGCAGTTGTAGTAAGGCTCGACGTAACCCGAGGCGATATCCTGATCACTGTAGAGCGAATAGTCGTTCCAGACCTCACCCTCGCGATCAAGCTTTGCCGCCGTTGCCATCAACGTGCCGCCAAATAACTCGCCCTCGATTTTCCCTGAGAACTGTGTCCACTTGTCGTCCATCCACTCGGGAAGGAGGAGCATTACCTGTAGGTCACCCACTGTTGGGTCATGGTCCCACACACCCTCTCTTTCCAGATCCTGCATCATGGCGGTGGCGGTGAAGGTCCAGCTGTCATTCAGGTCAACGCGGAGCGATGCTCGCCCGCCATAGGTCGTTGCCTCGTTGAAGTTTTCCTCTACCACATCGTCGTTGGTCACGGTGACGTCCGCGGCGATGGCACGCAGCGGGCTGTCTTCGGGCAGTCCCGCGCGAATATTGCTACGGCTGAAGGTATGGCTGCCCGCTACGTTATCGATATAGCCGCCATCGCGCTTATAAAAACCCATCAGTCGGACGGCAGCACGTTCACCAATGGGAAGGTTTACAAAACCTTCACCGCGGTAGCTCATATCTCCGCTCTTGGGCTGGCTTCCATCCAAGCTGTAGCCTCCGGAGAACTCACCGATCTCAGGGGCATTCGTGATGATGCGGATTGCACCCGACTGCGCGTTGGCGCCAAAGGTCGTCCCCTGGGGTCCCGCCAACACCTCAATCCGGTTGACGTCATAGATATGCGGGTTTAGGTAAGCACCAACCAAGGTGACTGGCTGCTCATCCAGATAAACCGCGACTGCAGGGTTGGCACCCAACAAGCTCTCGCCACCGCTAGAAATGCCTCGGATATAGAGGCTACCGGTACTTGGCCCTAACGAGATGAAGCCAACATTGGGAAGCATCATTAAGTAATCTTCCATGTCGGTGATATTGAGATCCGTGAGTTGCGCCTCACCCATCACGGTCACGGACATCGGGATGTCCTGAACACTCTCGGCACGCTTGGTTGCGGTCACCAGAACCTCTTCGAGGCCCTGCGAGAGTGCAGGCGCGCTGATCGACATAGCGCCCACCACACCACAGGCAGCCGAAACGGCGACAGCGAGAGGTCTACGTGTCTGCTGACGTTGGAGTAGTGGGGAAACAAGTGGCTGTTCGGTATTTCTCATGTGTTGTTATCCTCTTGAAAAGACGCTCAATATTTTGAGTTTGTCTTGAAATTGCGGACCTCGTGGCACCTTGCCACATCAACGTGGCAACGCCGTGACACATGGCCAGACTGCGCTTCTGAGGCTACTTTTTACCCCAAAGAAGTGAACAATGGCAATAACTAATATCAACGTCGATGCCCTGGGGCGGGCCACACCTGCCGAGACCTGAGTAACGGCCAGAGACGCCATTGAGCCGCAGGCAGCAGGCAACAGGCAGCGAGCGGGTCGTTAACGGGCGCCGCAATAACGAGACTCAAGGGAAGACCGAAGCTAGACTTCAGTGTTACAAGCAGATTGTCCGAGTGAGCGCGCTTGCCCTGCTGCTAAAGAGGATGAAGAATATCCGAAACGCGGCGTCTCAACATGCTGGGAGGGGTATCTGAGAGAGATGATGGCTCTTTGGAAGCGAGGGAACATCCGCGAGCTATCATGCCTGACCTCGCTATTCGCCCTGACGTGCGTTCTCGCCACAACGCCTTCGTGGGCCGACCCATCGGTGTCGTTAAACATTGGCCCCACCCCGG
>DFQW01000021.1 GCA_002377985.1 Halieaceae bacterium UBA3479
GTTGGCCTCGGCCAGCAGTTGACCGCCCAGCACGGTGTCGCCCACCGCCACAAGGGGCGTCGCCGGAGCGCCCAAATGTTGCCTCAGTGGAAGTACCAGCTTTGGCGGGAGCCCGAGTGTTATCAGCTTCCCCGGTTGCGACAGCGTTTTGCGCTCCGGGGGGTGAATGCCCCCGTGAATATCGTGGATCACCCTCATGCGGCGGTCCGCGTTACAGCGTCAGTCGCAATGACCTCTACGGTGCGGAAGCGATCCGCGGGGAGAGGCCAGTGCCAAAAGCCGATGCCCTGTTTTCGCGGGATCAGGTCAATGCAGTCCACGGGGCAGGGTTCCAGACACAGGTCGCAGCCGGTGCATTCGTCTGCGATCACGGTATGCATGACCTTCGCCGCACCTAAAATTGCGTCGACCGGACAGGCCTGAATGCACTTGGTACAACCAATGCATTCGGCTTCACGAATCCACGCGACGACCGGCTCTTTTTCCACACCGTGCTCGGCATCCAGGGGCAGGGGCTCGACGTCGAGAAGGTCTGCCAATGCCTGAATCGTCTCTTCCCCGCCAGGAGGGCACTTGTTTATGGCGTCTCCCGCAGCGATTGCTTCTGAGTAGGGGCGACACCCGGGATAGCCGCATTGGCCGCACTGAGTTTGCGGCAGCAAGGCATTGATTTGTTCGCTGATGGGGTTGCCTTCCACTTTGAAGCGGATCGCCGCATAGCCCAGCAGCGAGCCAAAAACGCTACCTAGCAGTAACAAAGCTGCCAGCGCGGCAAGAAGCGGTTCATTGACCAGCCAATTCACCATCAGATGAGACCCGCAAAGCCCATGAAAGCGAGGGATGCCAGTCCGGCGGTGATCATGCCAATGGCAGCGCCCTGAAACGGTTCAGGGATGTCCGCGAAGGTCAGTCGCTCGCGCATGGCGGCAAACAGGACCAATACCAGCGAGAAGCCTAGGGCTGCGCCGAGCCCGTAAAACAGCGACTCGATGAACGTGTGGGCTTGATTGATATTAAGGAGTGCCACCCCGAGCACGGCGCAATTAGTGGTAATCAGCGGCAGAAACACGCCCAGTACACGATGTAAAAGCGGGCTGGTTTTGCGCACAACCATTTCGGTGAACTGCACCACCACCGCGATAACGAGGATGAAACTGATGGTGCGGAGATAGGCCAGATCCAGCGGCAGCAGCAGGTAGTTGTAGGTGAGGTAGCTACAGACCGACGCCAGAGTCAGCACGAAGGTGGTCGCCATAGACATGCCCATGGCGGTTTCGAGTTTGTTGGAAACGCCCATAAAGGGGCACAGGCCGAGGAACTGTACCAATACAAAATTATTGACCAAGACCGCACCCACCAGTAGCAGCGCGATATCACTCAGCATGTCATCCCCCGCGGTGAAACAATCGACTCACACCCGCAATAGTAGGCAATATATCAGGTGTCTGACAGGAAGTATGTTTAGGTTCAGGCTTGGTTTTTGCTCGCTTCGACCATAGCCGCCACGACCTCTGCATCGACCCGCTGCAGCAGCGGTTCAAAGGGCGCCAGCGTGTGATCTAACAGCGGTCCCCGCAGAGCAGTCCAATCCAGAGAAGTCTGCAGAAACGCCTCGGACTTTTCTGCCATTACGGGCAAGACCGGTTTCAAGTAGGTGGCCAATGCCCGATATAAATTGATGCCTACGGAGCATACGGCTTGCACTTGCTCTGCTTGCTCCTCGTCTTTGGCCATCACCCAGGGTTTTTTCTCGTCTATGTACTGGTTGGCCCTATCCGCCAGCGCAATGATGTCGCGCATGGCGCGATTGAACTCGCGCGCCTCATAAAGTGCCGCGATATCACTCCCTGCATCAATGAAGGATTGCACCAGCTCGGGTTCGGCGCACTGGGCGCTCATCTTGTTGTCAAATTTCTTGCGTAAAAACCCGGCGCAGCGACTGGCAATATTCACCACCTTGCCGATGAGGTCTGAGTTCACGCGCTGCACGAAGTCATCAAGATTGAGATCGATATCATCCACACCGCTAGAGAGTTTGGCAGCAAAGTAGTACCGGATATATTCGGGATCCAGATGCGCGAGGTAGGTCTCGGCCAGAATAAAGGTCCCGCGGCTCTTGGACATCTTCACGCCGTTGACGGTGAGAAAACCGTGCGCGTAGACCGCTGAAGGTTGTCGCAGACCAGCACTATCGAGCATGGCCGGCCAGAATAGTCCATGAAAATTGACGATATCTTTGCCGATGAAGTGATATAGCTCGGTATCGCCGCCCGGTAGCCAGTAGCTGTCGAAATTATCTCCGGTGCGCTCACACAACACCTGATGACTCGCAATATAGCCAATGGGTGCATCAAGCCAGACATAGAAATATTTGCCGGTGTGCCCGGGTATCTCAAAACCGAAATAGGGCGCGTCACGACTGATATCCCAGTCTTGCAAGCCGGCGTCCAGCCACTCCTTGAGCTTGTTGGCGATGGGTCGCTGCAACTGATCGCTGTCGATCCAGTTCGCAAGCAGGGTCTCAAAGTGGGTCAACGTGAAAAACAGGTGATTGGAGGCCTTGTCTACGGGCGTTGCCCCGGACAGCGCCGATACCGGATCAATCAAATCCGCGGGAGTATAGGTGGCGCCGCAGGCCTCGCAGTTATCGCCGTATTGATCGCCGGCACCACACTTGGGGCAGGTCCCCTTGATAAACCGGTCAGCAAGAAAAAGTCCTTTTTCTGGATCAAAGGCCTGAATAATTTCGCGTATGGCGATGTGTCCGCCCGCTTCCAGTCGCTTAAATATCGTCTCGGACCACTGCTGATTCTCCGTCGAGTGCGTTGAGTGATACTGGTCAAACTGAATCAGAAACCCTGCCGAGTCCTGCTCATGTTTCGCCTTGATAGCAGCAATATGTTCCTCGGGCGTGCGCCCTGCGGCCTCGGCGGAGAGCATGATCGCAGTGCCATGGGCGTCATCGGCACAGACGTAACGACAGTGGTTGCCCATTGAGCGTTGAAACCGGACCCAAATGTCGGTTTGTGTTTGCTCGAGCATATGTCCCAAGTGCAGCGGCGCGTTGGCGTAGGGCAAGGCCGATGTCACCAGTATTTGTCTTGGGGAGCCGCTCATGGTGATAGGGGTCGTAAGGGAAAGCCGCGCAGTCTACCGGATTTTCTGGGAATTCGCTGAGAGTAAGTGATCGGCTAGTGGTGCCCACGGAGTATACTCTCGCGTAATAACGACATGAGGAGCGCGGGGTGTCAGCCTCTCATCAGGTAGTAGCGATTGCGTCTGGCAAGGGCGGCGTAGGTAAGTCCACGGTGACCACCAATCTGGCCGTTGCGCTCAGTCAACAGGGCCTTTCGGTGGGTTTGCTGGACGCCGACATCTATGGCCCCAGCCAGCAACAGCTGCTCGGAGTGCCCGAGACTACGACCCCCGGCCAGCAAAATGGTGAATTTTTGCTGCCCGTTGAGGTCCATGGCCTGAAAACGATGTCGATGGGCTATCTCGCCTCGGCGCGAACACCGATGGTATGGCGGGGGCCGATGGCAAGTTCTGCGATGAGCCAGCTTTTGGAGAAAACGCTTTGGGGAGACATCGATATCCTGTTGGTGGATATGCCGCCGGGTACCGGTGATATTCAGCTGACGCTGTCACAGCGCGCCACGCTCTCCGGCGCCGTTATCGTGACCACGCCCCAGGACATTGCGCTACTGGATGCACGCAAGGGCATCGAGATGTTCGAGAAGGTTGAAGTGCCGGTATTGGGCCTGATCGAAAATATGGCGGCTTACGTGTGTTCCCAGTGTGGTCACACCGAAGCGCTGTTCGGCGAAGCGGGGGGGGTGCGCCTGGCCGAGCAATACGGTGTGCCGCTGTTGGGGCAAGTGCCCCTCGCCACCGCAATTCGCGCCTATTCGGATCAGGGGCTACCCATTGTATTGGCAGAGCCTGAGGGAGCGCTGGCAGGGGTATATCAGGCGGCAGCGCGGCAATTAATCGAGGCCCTTGCGGCGCAACCACCGGCCGCTGCCCCGACCATCAGTATGACTGACTGAGTGAAATAACATCCTTTACCGGGCAACCAGGAGTCCAGTGTGAGCATTAAATCAGATCGATGGATCCGCAGAATGGCCGAAGAAGCGGGCATGATCGAACCCTTTGCCCCGGATCAGGTGCGTATGGATGGCGACCGGCGCCTGATCTCCTACGGCACTTCGAGTTATGGGTATGACGTGCGCTGCTCCCGCGAATTCAAGGTGTTTACTAACATCCACTCTGCCACGGTTGATCCCAAGCATTTTGACGAGAACAGCTTTGTGCACGTGGAAGCAGACGTTTGTGTCATCCCGCCCAACTCTTTCGCCTTGGCTTGTACGGTGGAGTATTTTCGCATTCCGCGTAACGTGCTTACCGTGTGTCTGGGCAAATCCACTTATGCCCGCTGCGGGATCATCGTTAACGTCACGCCCCTAGAGCCCGAATGGGAAGGGCATGTCACGCTGGAGTTCTCCAATACCACAACCCTGCCCGCGAAGATCTACGCCAACGAGGGCGTCGCGCAAATGCTGTTTTTTGAATCAGACGAGGTGTGCGAGACCAGTTATGCGGATCGGGGAGGAAAATATCAGGGTCAAACCGGCGTGACCTTACCCAAAGCCTGACCCGAGCTTGATCCGGCCTGAACTGCGTTGAGCGGTTGTGGGCTTTTAGGGGGTCGCTGCAACGCCTGTTATCGGCCGATCCTCAACCTCGCCGCTGACTAATTCAAT
>DFQW01000001.1 GCA_002377985.1 Halieaceae bacterium UBA3479
TGCGTCGGCTCGGGTGCCGGCACAATGCCCTCGGCCTTGGCAAATTTGAGGGCGCTGTCGAAGCACTCGGTTTGAGGAATCGAGATGGCCTCTACGAGTCCGAGTTCGTATATATGTGAGACCAACGGCGCCATGCCATGGTATCGGAGTCCACCGGCATGGATGGGTTCCGGGATGAAGGAAGCACCCAGGGTGTGCATCTTCATCAGGGGGGTCAGCCCCGCGGTGTCACCGAAGTCATAGCGGTATTGGCCTTTGGTGAGAGTTGGGCACGCGGCGGGTTCCACGCAACGAATCACGGGGTTCATTCTGCCCGCCATCTTCTCGCGCAAAAATGGGAAGGCCAGCCCGCCAAAGTTCGATCCGCCACCCGTACATCCGACCAGGACATCGGGCGTCTCGCCGACTTTAGCCAACTGCAGGAGCGCTTCCTCTCCAATGACAGTTTGATGCAGCAGCACATGATTCAGAACGCTACCCAAGGCGTAGCGAATACCGGGATCCTTTACTGCCTCGGCGACGGCCTCAGAAATGGCAATACCCAGCGATCCCGGATGATCGGGATCCTGAGCCAACAACTGTCGCCCGTATTCCGTCACCTCTGAGGGGCTGGGATGCACTTTGCCGCCCCACACCTCCATCATCGTGCGTCGGTAAGGTTTTGCGCGATAGGAGGCGGCGACCTGCCAGATTTCACATTCCAGACCAAACTGTGCGCAAGCAAAGGCCAGCGAGCTGCCCCATTGACCGGCACCGGTTTCGGTTGTGAGTTTGCGAATACCCTCCTGGGCGTTGTACCAGACTTGCGGTACAGCGGTATTGGGTTTGTGTGAACCCGCTGGGCTCACTCCTTCGTACTTGTAATAAATTTTTGCCGGCGTATCGAGAAGCTTTTCCAGGCGATGCGCGCGGAATAGCGGGCTGGGTCGCCACAGGCGGTAGACATCAAGCACCTCACCCGGAATATCAATGTAGCGCTCGGTCGACATTTCCTGCTCGATCAGGGCTTTCGGGAATAGAGCCGCAAAGTCCTCCCCCGTTGCGGGCTGATGAGTACCCGGATGAAGAGGCGGCGGCGGCGGCGCTGGAAGATCAGCAACAATGTTGTACCACCGGGTGGGCATTTCCGATTCATCGAGCAGAATTTTGGTAGGCGTCGTCATATTACATTCCAAGGGTCAGCGCGCGTTTCGCGTTGCAGGGGCCAGTAGTCAACTGGCGGGCCGATCATGATAGGCCAGCGTGATCATGAAGCAAATAGCCCTAGTTATTGAAAATAGCCGCAAAAGGCGCATTTCGATTGCTGTCGCGACCCTACCCAAGGCGTTAGACTCAGCGCCCTATTCCACATCGCGCGGCGTAGACCATGTCGATTAGCGTATTCGATTTATTCAAGGTGGGTATTGGTCCCTCGAGTTCCCATACTGTGGGCCCGATGCACGCGGCCAGACAGTTTGCGGTGGCCTTGCAGACAGAGGGTGTTCTTACGGTGTGCTGCCGCGTAACCGCGCAACTCTATGGATCCCTCGGTGCTACCGGTGCGGGTCATGGCTCCCCCAAAGCGATTATTCTGGGCCTCGAAGGAGAGACACCCGACGCCGTCGATATAGAGCGCATCGACGAGCGGGTTGCGGCTGTGCGAGAGGGTGGCGGTATCACCCTGCTGGGCACCCATCCAATTGCCTTCAGTTACCGCGACGATTTGGTGATGCATCGCACCGAGACCTTACCCTTCCATGCCAACGGCATGCGTTTTACCGCGTATGACGAGAGCGGCGAGATACTGGCCAGCCGAGTCTATTATTCAGTCGGAGGCGGTTTTGTTGTCGACGAGTCCGCTACGGATGGTGATGTGATCGTCGATGATCCGACGCCTGTTCGATACCCTTTTTCCACCGCTGAAGGGTTGTTGGCACAGTGCCGAGAGCACGGTCTGTCGATCAGTGCGCTGATGCTTGCCAATGAGAAAGCCTGGCGCTCCGAGGACGAAATTCGCGGCCAATTGCTGGGCTTGTGGCAGGTAATGGCGGACTGCATAAACCGGGGTTGTCGCGCCGAGGGTGTCATGCCCGGCGGATTGAAGGTGAAGCGGCGAGCGGCACACCTGTATCGGCAGCTAAAGAGCCAAGGTGACTCACTGGGTGATGCATCGCTCAACACCATGGACTGGGTGTCTTTGTACGCACTCGCTGTTAATGAGGAGAACGCAATGGGCGGCCGCATTGTCACGGCCCCCACCAATGGCGCAGCTGGCATCATTCCCGCCGTTCTGAAGTACTACCTGCATCACTGCCAGGGTGCCAGTGACGACGATGTCTGCCGTTTTTTACTCACCGCAGGCGCGATTGGCATCCTCTATAAAATTAATGCGTCGATTTCGGGTGCGGAAGTGGGTTGCCAGGGCGAGGTGGGCGCCGCCTGCTCTATGGCAGCCGGCGCATTGGCCGACGCTCTCGGTGGCACGCCTGCGCAGGTAGAGAACGCCGCCGAAATCGCCATGGAGCACAATTTGGGTTTGACCTGTGACCCCATTGGGGGGTTGGTCCAGGTGCCCTGTATTGAGCGCAACGCCATGGGGGCGGTGAAGGCGATCAGCGCAGCAAGAATGGCCCTGCGCGGGAGTGGGGAGCATTTTGTGTCTCTGGACCAGGTGATTAAAACCATGCGCGACACCGGGCGCGATATGCAGGACAAATACAAGGAGACCGCCCGCGGTGGATTGGCGATCAATGTGCTGGAGGTGCCTGTCAGTCTTATCGAGTGCTGATTGCGGTCATCTTGGTCGGGTTACTGCGACCGCTCATGGCGCTGCCACCACCCGTGAGACTCACTCGCCCACACCGCTACCGTAAGCAGTGTGAGTGCCGCAGCGATGCCCAACAACGCCTCAGCCATACTGATGCCCAGGGCAATTTCGGGTGTGTAACTGCATAAGTTGCGGACCTCAAACAGCCAGGGCAGCCATCGATCAACCGCAAACCAATCGGGCATGCCCAGCTGGAATTCGCAGCTACCGTTGCCGATGCCATTTTCCAGTCGGTACAGATAGAGCGCGCGTTCAGCTAGGCCGACCCCGGCCACGAGCAGGGTAAAGTGGCCCGCCGAGCGAATAGCGAATGTTTGCGGCAAGAAAAAAATCAGGACTCCCGTAAGCGCCCATGCCGACACCCATAGTCGGGCATGAATGCATACCTGGCAGGGCTCCTCGCCCAACCCATACTGGTAGAAGAGTGCGGCCAAAAGTAGGCTGCTCCCGGTCAGCGCAAACAACGCCCCGTACCACCGGGAAGTTAATAAATTAGATACGCCCATCGCAGTTTTTAGCTCGAAGAAGTTGTGGCTAGCAAACCCTATGTTGCAACTTTGAGTGTAAGCCTTTGAGGTTGATTCTGGTGAGGAGAATAGGTCATTTATGCCTAATACAGATGGAAACCGGGATAATTCAGGGATAACCCAGTGCGTGTTCCAGTATTAGGGTCGCGTACCGCGTTATCGATGCAATGAAGTGCTGAAACGGCGCAAATAAGACACAAATTGGCGCGTTATCTGCGCGGCCCAGGGCGCTGTCTCGCTAACACAAAGGTTGGTTGCTGATGAGCGCCCGGCGTCACGACATGTTGCGCGCAAATTTTAACGCGATTTTCTGGCCGATGCGGGTTAAGCTCGGTCTGCCCTGAGTCAAGGGCGAAGCAGTTTTTCGCAGAATTGATTTGCTGAGTTGAAATGAGTCACTGAAGGGAGAGTTTGGCGATGTCTGACGGTGCGGGAAGTTCAGAATCTCAAGGGGATGGCATTTTCGCAGCATTCCATGAGCTAACGATGAAGAGTCTTGAGCAGTCTTTGTTGGACGCGCGGGCACGCTACGAACAGGGGCAGGCAATTGCAGACCCGGGGCCCAGCCTTAACTGGGCAGTAACCAATCAAGCGGTTGCTGGTGAGGATGGCTCGCCGCCCTCCCTCGAGCAGTTGCTGCAGGAGGAGGTCGTGCTCTGGCTCAACGTGGGTGACGAGCGCTTGGAGATCGTCCCCGGCAGTGACCATGCGAACATACAGGCTTCTGCGCTCATCAATGCCTTGCAGGAAATGAAAGGTATGGTGGAAGCCTTCGCGTCAGATCGTTCATCAGAACTGGCGACACTATTTCATCAGACTGCGATAGCGCAGGCCAAGCCGGCTAATCCGCCCGAGGAAGAGGGCAAGTCGGGCTGGGAGTATGACGCGGCAGTGGATCGCTACGTTCCCGTTTAATGCGCCAAGGCCACGGCTCAGGTGCTTCCGCGGCAGGTGGGTGTGTTGCGTGCATTGCGGATGCAAGCGGTTTGAGTGCCCTACATTGTCCAGTCGGCGAGGTGCGATAAGGGAGGAGTAAGGCATGGATTTTGGATCACTCATTGACGCCGCCTCCGCGGTCTTCGTGTTTGGCGGTATTGCTACCCTCAGCGCCGTCCTGCGGCTCCGACCGAACGAGCTACGCCTGCCTTACGAGGTGTCGCTGCCACTGGGTTTGGTCGGGTTTCTAATCGGCGTCATCGGTATGCTCGCGGCCGAGTCCAATCCAGCGCAAATTGCCCCCGGTATTGCCATTGCAATTTTGACAGTGGTTTACGGGGGTGTTGTACGACTATTTCTTGCCGATACGGACTCACTCACTTTTGCTGCCGAGGCCTCTTCGCCGGCGGCGAAAGCGCTGGGTTCTGGCGTGATCTTGGCTGTGATTGTGTGGGCAATGTTCGCGGTGACCAAGGGGGACATCGGGATTTATTGGTACCCTCAGGCCGCGCTGCTTATGGGCGGCGTTGCGGTGCTGGTTTTTGTGGTGGGCCGCGCCTTGGGTGAGCATTATCAATCAAGTTGGGCGGACAAAGTAACGACTATTGGCTGGTTGGGTTTTGCCGCCGGAGTGGTGGCAGGCTTGCCCCAATTGGAAAACGCTCAATCATTGGGGCCAGCTATTGCCTTCAGTTTCACCTGTCTCTTATACGCGCTTATTGCGATCATTCTGGGTCTTATCTGGTCGCCGTCCGCAATGTGCCGGCCCAATGGTTCCCTGTCGCTGGGGCCGGGATTTGCCGCAGCGGTAACTGTTGGGGTAGTAACCGTTCTTGCTGCCTTGGTGATGGTGCTCGCCTGAGAAACCGTTCCTGAACCGGGTGGATAACTTCCCCGTTTCTGGGCGTGGAGATTCCAAACCGGCAAAAAATTGCCATTTGCCCCGCTGAGCGCGCTGGTAATAGGCCAGTTTAAACCCACGGTGTACCTGGTTTAACGCGGTTTTTGGGGCTGGAATTCCCAAGTAGGCACGATAATTGCTGTCTTCTGATGAAATGACGGCGATTGCACTATGATTTCATTAGGAAACCTAGCTGAAGCGTCTATGCGCGCCATTGGTGCGCTCACTAAGTCCGAGCGGGCAGTGAGTCAAGCCACGGAGCGTCTCGCAACGGGCGAAAAAATTAATCATGCCGCGGACGACGCGGCAGGGATGGCTATGGCCGCGCGCATGCAATCGCAGATCGTGGGCCTGCAGCAGGGGATTCAGAACGGGCTGGATGGGGTAAACCTGGTGCGCACGGCTGACTCGGTTATCGGTGACTTGATTGATATCACCCAGCGCATGCGGGAGCTGTACCTGCAGCAGGCTAACGGCACGCAGGGCGTGGCAGAGAGAGCGATTCTGCAGGATGAAATCGACGGACTCCGGGTATCCCTGACTGAACTGGCTCGTCAAAGTGAATTCAACGCCACACCGCTGTTCATGGAGGCCAAAACGGTTCCCTTTACCGTGGGCGCAAATATGAGTGGCCCCATTTCGGTCGACTTACCCAAATTGGTAAACACCATTGAAACCCCCAAATCGTTTGAGAATGGTGACTTCGAAGCGGATGCTCCAGGATCCAGCTCTATCACAGGCTGGGATATTGTCGAACAGGTCAT